>DRKN01000069.1 GCA_011051755.1 Gammaproteobacteria bacterium | reverse complement strand
CTCCCTCCGGGCGCGGCGGGAAGCCGTCATCTGCGGCGTTGCGTCTCTTGAAAAGGGCACGCCATTCCCGGCGAGACGCGCCTTGCAGCTAACGGCTTCCCACCACGCTGATAGGTACACTTTATACGTTACACCACACTAGTGCCTCAGAGCAAAGAAGGCATTAACAATCGTCAGCTCTGCGGATTTTCATAAAAGACGTAGCTGGTCGAGTAATCACTGAACTCAAAATAGACCTTCTTTTCGCCGGGATCCACGCGCAGGTTCTGATTTTCATCCAGCACGCCGTAGGCGTAGCGGTAGGGCCGGGGCGTATTGCCACTGGTACTCACGGCGGTGGTCAGCTTGTCAATCTTGATAAAGCGCTTTACCAACTTGTCGCCAGCATAGACATCCAACACACCATCGGTGCCGGTGTAGTTCTGTACCGCGCGACTGAATTTATTCTGTGTTTCCTGTGTACAGGCGCCGATGAGCAGCGCGGTTGCAGCCACCAATAAAACCAGCTTTTTCATCTCGTTGCCCTCATTGTGTTAACGGTTTGCGCCTTGGGCCTTTGCCCGCATCCGCCGCGCCTCATCTTCCGCCTTTTGACCGGCGACATTCCACGCCGGCTCGACCTCGGGCCAGCCAGCAATATGTTTTTTCACCAGGGCCGCCAGGGCATTGATGTGGTCGTCACGGTCGTTGAGGGCAGCGATGTAGTGGAATTCCTCCCCCCCCGCCGCCTCGAAGGCCTGACGGTTTTCGACACCAATCTCTTCGATGGTTTCCAGACAGTCGGCAGAAAATCCGGGACAGACGACATCGACGGATTTGATCCCGGACTGACCCAACTGACGCAGGGTGTCGATGGTGTAGGGCTTGAGCCATTCCTCACGGCCAAAGATAGACTGAAAGGTCACCTGCCAGCGGTCGTCGGCCAGCCCCAGGCGGTCGGCCACCAGCCGTGCGGTTTTGTGGCAGTGGCAGAAATAGGGATCACCCTGAGTGTGAAAACGCTTGGGCGTGCCATGAAAGGAGAATAGCAGTTTTTGCGGCGCCTCACGACCTGCCCAGTCTTCGCGGATACTGGCGGCCAATGCCTCGATGTAGCCGATTTCGTCATGATACTGATTGACGAAACGCAGCTCTGGTATCCAACGCCACGCTTTCACCGCTGCAGCCACGGCATCGAAGGTGGAGGCGGTGGTGCTAGAGGAATACTGCGGATACAACGGCAGCACCAATACCCGCCATGCATTGGCGGCGCGCAGCTGCTGCATCGCCGAGGCAATGGACGGATTGCCGTAGCGCATGCCCAACACCACCTCCACGGGCCCACGCAGATGTTGCTGCAGAGCACGGCCCAGGCTTTCGGTCTGCTGGCGGGATATCTGCATCAGGGGCGAGCCCTGTGCGGTCCAAATTTCACGGTAGGCAGCGGCGGAACGCTGGGGACGGAAACGCAGGATAAAGCCATGCAGGATCAGCCACCATAGCGGACGCGGCATATCGACGATGCGCGGATCCCAGAGAAATTCACCCAGGTAGCGGCGTAATGCCTCGGGGGTGGGTTCGTCCGGCGTGCCCAGATTGGCCAGCAGAATGCCGGTCACCATGGGCGCATCGTGGGCAAATCCATCTCCGCGAGTGTGTGGGGGTTCGTTGGCAGACGACATGTAAAAGCACCGTTCTCGAAAAGCACCATAAAATAGATCGCACAGTATAACGGGCAGGGCTGAAGGACACCTCTATTTTTCTTCGGCTCACCATAACCCGGATGTCCCGGGGCATTTTACCGCACCCCCATCGGAAATCTGGTATGCGACAATACGCCGAAGCCGGAGACCCAACCCGTATAATGCAGAAAATGACCATCGGCCAGCACCACTATTAGCCATGAAACAGCGCAGAAAAATACCCATTACCAATTCGGCAGCGGTGGGGGGTTGCAGCGTGAATCGCACCAACACAATGCTGTTGATTGACCCGTAGATTCGTTATCATGCGCGCCTCAGGGCAACGCACCATGCGCAGAATATCCACCGGCAATAGCAAGATGCCCCCATCCATAACGAACACATCCCAAAGACCGCCCGAATAAAAAGGAACGCCATGAAACCGTTAGTCATCTTCCTCACCCTGCTCTTCCTCACCAGCAACGCCTGGGCCTCAGCCCAGCACGGTATCGAGATCCACGATCCCTGGATACGCGAGGCGCCACCCACGGCCCGGGTGCTGGCAGCCTACCTGCAACTGCACAACCATGACGACAAAACGCGCACGCTGGTCTCCGTGGAATCTCCAGCCTTCAAACGCGTCGAGCTGCATCGCTCGGAAGAAAAGGAGGGTATGGCGACGATGACCCGGGTCGAAAAAATCATAATTGCCGCCCACGGCAAGGTCGCCTTCGAACCGGGCAGCCTGCACATTATGCTGATCGACCCGGTCACGCCACTGAAGGCTGGCGACAGGGTAAACCTCAACCTGCACTTCAATGATGGCTCATCGCTGAACACCAGCGCCGACGTCCGCCGCGGCGGCGCCGGTGACAAGGCCCATCATCACGACCACGGTCATGACCATCATCACGACCACGATCACTCGATGGACATGCAGAAAGAGTCACACGGGGATATGAAAAAGCATGAGCATTAGGGCAACCCCATGAATCAACACCCCGAGCCATCGTCCCCGGGCCTGAGTGACTATCTCAAGACCTGGCCGCTGTACCTGTTGCCCACCCACGCCCTGTCGCGCGTCATGCACGCCCTTACCCGCAGCAGCAACCCTCTCATGCGGCGCTGGTTCATGCGCTGGTTCGTGAAACAGTACGGTGTCGACATGAGTCAGGCACAGGAACCGAACCTGGACGGCTATACCCATTTCAATGACTTTTTCACCCGCGCCCTGCGCCCGGAAGTACGGCCGGTGGTGAGCGATGAAAGGGCTATCGCCTGCCCGGTGGACGGTGCCGTCAGTCAGGCCGGGCCGATCCACGATGGCCGCATCTTCCAGGCCAAGGGGCAGGATTACTCACTGCTGCAGCTGCTGGGCGGCGACGAACAGCGGGCGAAAAATTTTGTCGATGGCGGCTTCGCGACCCTCTACCTGTCACCTCGTGACTACCATCGCATCCACATGCCGCTGGCCGGCAAGCTGACGGCCATGAGTCATGTGCCAGGGCGGCTATTCAGCGTCAACGCCGCCACCGCCCGCGTCATTCCCGGGCTGTTTGCACGCAATGAACGGGTCATCACCTATTTCGACACCGAGGCCGGGCCCATGGCGATGGTGCTGGTCGGCGCCATTTTCGTCGCCAGTATCGAGACCGTGTGGGCCGGTGAAATCACCCCACCGGCAAGCAAACGGGTACGCTACTGGGATTACCAAGGCAACGATGCGCGTGAATTCACCAAGGGCGAGGAAATGGGACGATTCAATATGGGCTCCACCGTCATTGTGCTGTTTGGCCACGATGCCATGCAATGGGCGGAGTCCATCACACCCGGCGCACCGGTGCAGATGGGGCAGTATCTAGGGGGTGTTAACAATCACTGAGGCGGCGCGCGTGCCGTACGCCTGTTCCACATCAGCGAGCACCAACGCCGCTGGGTGAAAAATGCGCACCAGCCCTCGATGAAGCACATCCCTGTCCTTCCCCCTTCGGGGTCACTGTCCGCTCCCAAAACACTCGCTGCGTTCGCGGGGTAGGCTCCCGGGCACTTGCCAGCCTTTAGGACTATGCTTAACGTCAGGTAGGCAACAGAAAGGGGAAGAACAATGACCGAAAAAAACACACCGACGAAGACCGAGCATATCGCCTGCGCAGTATGTCTGGAGGAAATCCCTGCAACCGTGGCCACAAGCCAGGAGGGTGACGAGTACGCACAACACTTCTGCGGCCTCGAATGCTACGACCAATGGAAGCAGCAACAGGCGAAAGACCCCGCAGGGAATGATAAGGATCAATGACTTAACGTGGCACGCCGCAGAGTTATCTACATAACGCGTGATATCCCGAACCGTTGTGCTTTTGGTAGGCCATGATCTCCTGCAGCGAGCGAAACACGCCCGTATCGAAATCGCAGAATTTGAATCCCACCCCCTGATCGGCAATCCGCACCACGCGGGCATGAACCGTGTGGCGAACACTTTCTTCTCCGGCTTCATCGGACAACAGACGAAAAACCAACTCGACATTGGCGTCCTGGCTCATGCCTGCCACGGAATCAATACCCAGAAAGGTACCCCCGAGGCCAATATCCGAGGAATGCCCTGAATTCAGCAAATCCCCGTCCAGATAGACATCCACACCGACGCAAAGCTGCTTTCTTTCACTCCAGCGTTTTTCCATCGTTTTTCTCCTGACAATTCCAAGCGTCCCTGATACTCATTGTTTTGTGACTCGTTGTTTCAATATTGCAAACAACGATATCGATTTCCCCATACCGACATCAGGTTGATATAGGAAGACAGCAAGATGCGGGCCAGATTTTCGCCACGAATAATATCCGTTGATAAAACAATCCGCTGCAGCGTCCTGAGGAAAAAGCCATTGCATCCCGCACGATTCCCCATGTGGAAATGTAAAGTAAATCGACGCCTGACAACAGTCCTGTTTTTTACTGACTTAGGTGCGGATAAAGGGAAAGGCAATAACCGATGACAACCGCGTAAGACCATTGAATACCAGCAATAACCTGTCCAACCCCAAGGCCACACCCGCACAGGGAGGGATTTCATCCAAGGCCGAGAGCAGGCGTTCATCGATGGGGATCGGTGGCAAATTCTGCGCCCGGCGCTGCACCAGATCCTGCTCAAAACGTGCCCGCTGCTCGCTGGCATCAGTCAACTCGTGAAAACCGTTGGCCAACTCCACGCCCTGATAAAAAAGCTCAAAACGTTCAGCCACGGCAGGGGTATCCGCCGAGGATTGACGGATACGTGCAAGGGCCGCTTGTGAGGCGGGGTAATGATAAACGAAGGTGAGGCTCCCCCGCCCCAGACGGGGCTGGATGATATGACTCATGAGCAAATCCAGCCAGCCGTCACGATCCAGTCCGGAAATCCCCGCCAACGCCGGAAAATCCGCCGCGCACCGGGCCAGGATCTCTGCACTGGCTGTATGCGGCTCCAGCCCGAAATGCCGCCAAAACAGCTCGGCATAGGTCGTGCGCTTGGCGTGCACAGCAGGTAGCCGTCCAGCGGCCAGCTCGGTCACCAGCGCCTCAACCTCGTCCATCAGCTGGAAATGATCAAACCCGGGCCGATACCACTCCAGCAGGGTGAATTCCGGATTGTGCAGGTGACCGGCCTCGCCCTGACGGAAGGCCTTGCAGACCTGATAGATGGGACCACTGCCGGCGGCCAGCAGGCGCTTCATGGCAAATTCGGGAGAAGTGGCAAGGTACAACGGCCGCCCCTGTGCCGCACCAGGGCCTGCGTAGCGGGTCTCGAAACTGTGGATCTGCGGATCGGTGGTGCCAGCAGCGGAGAGCAGCGGCGTCTCCACCTCCAACACGCCTTTTCTGGCGAAAAAACAACGCAGGCGCCCCATCAGGGCCGCCCGCTGTTTCAGGGCATCCAGCGTCGCGCTGGGTTGCCATTCTGCGTCTTGGTGTGGCACGCGCGCGGCAGTTTTTCGTCACCCAGGTATCAGCTCAACCCTTCACCCGACCGACATATTCGCCGTTGCGCGTGTCCACCTTGATGACTTCATCGTTCTCCACGAACAGGGGTACACGCACCACGGCGCCGGTCTCCAGGGTGGCCGGTTTGCCGCCACCACTGGCGGTATCACCACGCACACCAGGGTCGGTCTCGACGATGCGCAGCTCGACGAAGTTGGGCGGCACCACGTCGATGGGACGGTCGTTCCAAAGGGTCACGACACACGAGTCCTGCTCCTTCAGCCACTTACCGTTGTCGCCCACGGCGCTGGCATCGGCGGCCACCTGCTCAAAGGTCTCAGGGTGCATGAAATACCAGAATTCGCCGTCGTTGTAGAGATATTGCAGATCCGTGTCCATGACATCGGCACCCGGCAGGGATTCGCCGGATTTGTAGGTGCGTTCGACGGTGCGTCCGCTAAGCAGGTTACGCAGCTTGACGCGGGCGAAGGCCTGTCCCTTGCCCGGTTTGACGAACTCGCACTCGATCATGGCGCAGGGGTCGTTGTCGATCATGACCTTGAGGCCGGATCGGAATTCATTGGTCGAGTAATTAGCCATTTCAGCCTCTTTCTGGGAATATTGGCCGCCCATTCCGCCTTGCAACAGCCCTTGTCAGGTTGCGCAGAGGCCACAAGCGATTAAAAAGTGCCCGCCATGATACCGCTAAGCACAGACCCCTGTCAGGACACAGATTGGAAAAAGGCCCTGGCCACGGCCATCCGCCAGCCCAGCGAACTACTGCGGGCCGTCGGTCTGCGCGCGCAACAACTGCCGGAACCCATCGACGATAACGCAGTTTTCCCCCTGCGCGTGCCACGGGTCTATGCCGAACGCATGCGCCACGGTGATCCAGCTGATCCCTTGCTGCGACAGGTACTGGCGCTGCGCCGCGAACGTGAAACACCCGCTGGCTACAGTCTGGATCCGGTGGGTGACGGCCCGGCTACCCGCCGCCCGGGACTGTTACAGAAATATCACGGTCGCGCGCTGATCGTCACCACTGGCGCCTGCCCCATCCACTGCCGCTACTGCTTCCGCCGCCATTATCCCTATGGTGAGGCGCGCGCCGGCACGGACGACTGGCGCAAGACCCTCGCCCACATCGCCGCCGACGCCAGCATCAATGAGGTCATCCTCAGCGGCGGCGACCCGCTGAGTCTGGATACCTCGCGTCTGCGCACCCTCAGTGAGGGCCTGCGCGACATCCCGCATATCCGGCGCCTGCGCATCCATACCCGCATGCCGGTAGTGCTGCCACAGCGTATCGATGATGAATTCCTGGCCTGGCTGGCCGGGTTGCCCTGGCGCACGGTGGTGGTGATCCACGCCAATCACGCCAACGAGATCGATGACGCCGTCCGTCGCTGTCTGCGCCGGATCCAGATCGCCAACGCCACCCTGCTCAATCAGGCCGTGCTGCTGCAGGGAGTCAACGACTCGCTGCAGGCCCTGACGAACCTGGGCGAAAACCTGTTCGAAACCGGTGTCCTGCCCTATTACCTGCATCTGCTGGACAAAGTGCAGGGCGGCGCACATTTTGCCGTCAACGATGCACATGCCTGTGAACTGATGGAGCAGCTACGCCGGCAACTGCCGGGCTACCTGGTGCCACGACTGGTTCGCGAACAGGCCGGCGCCCCCTATAAACAACACATTGATAGTGTCCGGGCATTGAACCGGACAAAACCAGCCTGCCCTCTCTGACAAGACATTAAAGACACAACAAAAATCTGCCGAAATACCATTATGAGAGGAGAATGTGGCGTTTTACTCGCAGCGAAGTATACTCTTGTACGTATATACAAAGCTGTAAAAATAAATTCAGGAGCGTTCTCATAATAGATTGTGGCCTCTGGCGGCTACAGCCTTCAGGTCGCGCAGAGACCACAATCTATTATTGGAACGGCCCTTAAGAACAGGAGCGAACGTGGCAGGCAATACACTGGAAGGGCTGCTGACTATTCCACACCAGTTGCAGCCCGGCAGCGACTCATTCCCTACCCGCCCCAAACAGGTGGAGACCTGGGTGGCCAGCCTGCCGATGGCCAATATCGGTGAATGCGCACGCCAGATCTATACCGCCCTCGGGGAGATGAACCGGCTGATTATTTCGCCACAGGATCGCTTCAAATCTCTGGAAACCCTGCGCCCGCCCCTGTTCGTCATCACTGAAACCCTGAAAAAACACTACATCCGGCAAAACCTGCCACTTTCACCCAGAAATCAGAAAATCGCCGAACTCGCCATCCAACTCAATTCCGAGATGGCCATGGGCTACAAGTCCGTCATCGAGGACACCCTGGCGAAAAGTTTTTCCCGCCTGAAGATGAAAAGCATCGGTATTAGCATTCATCGTGCCATGCATTATCTCAGCAACATGCTGCTGTGCGCCTACCAAATCTACATTCACCATCCGGAAAACACCTGGCTGGAACTGAATCGTCTGTACCTGTTCGCCGAAGAAAACCAGTTGCACGACAAGAAAATCAAGGACGTCGTTGCAGAAAACGACACGCCGGGCAGCACCATCGAAGACAATTACAAACAGATCCTGCTGCTGGCCCTGGCCAACCCCTACGGTCTACGCCAGCATATTACCGGCGCAATCTTCAAGGCTCTCAGGGAATGGGCGCCCGCCTGCCGCATCCTGCCCTTCAGTGGCTGCGAAGAGATCGAAGGCTGCACCTCGATCAACCTGAACAGCGATGCCGCACCCGGCTTCTTTTGTGACGATGGCGCCACCAATCCCGTTTTTTGCCGCCATGTCGACACGAGCGAAATGACCCGCGTCATCAGCAACGGTATCCTGTCACAGGGTTCAGGTAATAACGGGATTCCGGATGAAGTACTCAAGCGCCTGGCGCTCACCTGGGGCGGCAAGTCCCGGCGAGCCTTTTCGCGCACCACCAGCAATAATAAAATCACCATTACCCTGGGTCTGAGCGCAACACACCATTACATCGACGAAATCCTGCGTCCGCTACGGGTGGGCGTCAGGAGTCTGTGTGCCGACACCATCGAAAATATCAATGTGCAGCCTGTCCTGGGCACACCGAATGACAGTATGGAGCTGGACAGACCGGCTCTCTACACCAGCACGCCGGTATTCGGCATCAGCAATATCGATGACCATACCCCGGATATATGGGATCCTGACTATACCTACCGCGCCTCCAACGCGACCTACAGCATGTCCGCCAACGAGGAAGACGACCGGCGGCGCAAAGAAGCCCTGTTTACGCCCGTTGACTGCAAGGGTGTCAATGAAAGCGCCGGAGGCTACTGCCTGTTGGGCCGGGTGGAGTATGACAAGGATTCACGACGCGTGCAGGTCGGCGAGCTGGTCGGCCTGAATGACGACACATCGGATCCCAAACAGTTTTCCATTGGCATTATCCGCCGCATCAAAAGCTGGAAAAATGGTCTCGAACTGGGCATCCAGAAACTGGCGCCCTGTGCCGAAGCCATTGCCACGGCCGCCATTCCCAAGGATGGGGAAACCAAGAAGTATAACCGCAGCCTGATCCTTCCTGAACTCAGCGGCATCAAGCAACCCGCCACGATAATTACCCATGCCTGGCAGCGTGAAGGCGACAATATCATCACCAACATCCACGGCCAGAAGGCCTTTATCAGTCTGAACAAGATGCTGGAAAGCACGGGCGTCTTTGCACAATTCGAATTCACGGTGCTCGAAAGCGAAGACACGCCAGCGGACAAAACCCACTCAACGCAAAACGCTGCGCAGAAAGAGAAAGGCTTTGATGACGTGTGGTCAATACTCTAGAGGAATAGGTGTCATCGCGAGGAAAAGCCGTTTTGAGTCCGTTCTTTCGGCCATTTGAGGCGAACAGTGACTCATATTTAACGAAAATAGGCGGAAAGAAAATGGGCCAAAATGGCTTTCCCGCCGTAGGCTCCTGGTTCTCGCACAGGCTCCTGGCCCCTCACAACCACTAACTAACTTTGTGTCGCGTATTGAATTGAATGTCTATTCAATTCACCATATGGCATAGCACCCTACTCAAAAATACCTCTCAGGAGTAATTCATTGGACACCGGGAATATTATCCGTCCGCTGATTCTTGAAGAATCATCCAACGATGCCGAAACACTGGCCAGCAACCTGCGCAACGCCGGCTTCGCCGTGCGCTACCGCCATATCGATAACAACGAAGACCTGCAATCCGCCCTCGACGAGCAGGCCTGGGACATCCTGCTGGCCACATCGCAGGTCGGTGACTACCGCGCCCTCGATGCCGTTGCCACCATCAAACGGGTCGGCAAGGACATTCCCTGCATCGTCTTTGGCCCACAAACCGACAACGACAGCATCGTGGCGATACTGAAGGCTGGCGCTGCCGACTACATCAACGAAGAAGCCCGGGACCATCTGCTGTTGGTGATCGCCCGGGAAATCGACAACCTGCGCGAACGTCGCAGCCACCGGCAATGCAAAAATCTTTACGCGGAAAGTGAAAAGCGCAACCGTGTGTTGCTCGACAGCTCTCGTGACCCCATGGCTTATCTGCACGAAGGCATGCATGTCTACGTCAACCAAAGTTATCTGGACATCTTTGGCTACGTCGACCGCGACGAGTTGGAGTCCGTGCCGGTCATGGATATGATCGCCCCCGACCAACAGCAGAAATTCAAGGATATCCTACGCACCCTGAGCAAGGGTGAAACACCGGAAGGCACACAGGAGTTTAACGTTGTGCATGCCGATGGCAACGAGTTTCAAGCAACCATGCAGTTCTCTCCGGCCAGTGTGGATGGCGAACCCTGCACCCAGATCATGATTCACCAGAAAAGCCATGATAAAGAGCTGGAGAAGGAGTTACAGCAACTGCGCCAACAGGATCTGCTCACCGGACTGTTCAATCACCAACACTTCATGGAAGAACTCAAGACAAGTCTGGCCAGCGCCATGGTGAACGAAGGCCACGGCACCCTACTGTACCTGGAACCCGGTGACTTCAAAAACATCAAAGACACGCTGGGCATTGCCGGTAGCGACTTGGTGCTGGCCGACATCGCCCAACTGCTGCGCGACAACAGCCCGGACGATGCCATCCTGGCCCGCTACGCCGGCACCGTGTTTACCATCATCCTCAATAACTCGAATAGCGCACAGGCCGAGCAACTGGCTGAGCAACTGCGTCAGGCGCTGGCTGAGAAGATTTTCGATATCGAGGAAAAATCCGTCACCACCACGTTCAGCATTGGCATCGCCCCCATCCATGAAACCACGCCGGATACCAAGCAGGCTTTGAGTCGTGCAGAACAGGCCTGCGGCATCGCCCGGGAACGGGGCGGCGATCAGGTACACATTTTCTCGGAAGAGGATATCCTGGCGGTACTGGAAGCGGACAAAAAAATGGTTGCCTTGTTGCAGCTGGCGCTGAAGAACAATCGTTTCAGCCTGCAGTATCAACCCATTGTCAGCCTGCACGCCGAGCCGGGAGAACGCTATGAGGTTCTACTACGCATGCTGGATCCGGACAACCAACTGCTTATGCCGGGTGAATTTCTCGATGCCGCCGAAAATGCCGGGCTATTGATCGACATCGACCGTTGGGTCGTTAGAAATGCCGCCCGCGCCCTGCTCGACAAGCGCAAGCTGGGCAAGAAGCTACAGTTTTTCATCAAACTGTCTTCCGCCTCATTGAATGACCCGGGCACCCTGGGCTCGATCAGCAAACTGCTGCAGGCCGCCCGTCTGCATGGTGACAGCATGGTGTTCGAAATCACCGAACAGGCGGCCGTAGAGAACCTCTCCACGGCAAAGAGTTTCGCTGCAGGCCTGCAACAATTGCACTGCAAGTTTGCCCTCGACCATGTGGGCAGCACCACCCAATCCCTATCCTATCTCAATCACCTGCAGGTGGACTTCCTCAAGATCGATGGCAGCCACATTGCCAACGTCAGTAATGAAGACAGTCAGCAGGTCATCCAGGAACTGGCCGAGCTGGGCCGCAACAAAGGCTTCCAGACCATTGCCGAGCATGTCCAGGATCCGGCGTGTCTGGCGGTACTGTGGCAACACGGGGTGAACTTCATTCAGGGCTATTATCTGCAACACCCGGAAGACGACATGGATTACGACTTCTCCAGCACTGGCGGCTAAGCAATACCGTACTGGCTCTTGCCAGGAGACAAGCTCATTTCCTCACACACTCCGCCGCCGTGACGGGAAAACCCGTCCTTCCCGGCTTTGCATTTGCGCCAAGCAGAAACACGGGCCGCAAGGCGGTGGAACCCACCGCATGGATCAAACCATGAAAATAATCCGCCAATAAACGCCAAGAACCTCTTAAATTCCATTGGCGTGTATTGGCGGACAATCCATTCACCACAACGCGCCCGCCCGAAGGCGCCTTGTCTCATGCCGTAAGATGCCCTTCAGGCACCGGCCCGCAGCGCCTCGATACGATCATCCAGTGGCGGGTGCGAGCGAAACAGCCCTTTCAAACCACGGCTGATATGGCCGGAAATGCCGAAGGCGGCCAGTTGATCCGGCAGTTCCGCCTCGCCGGCACTCACCTTCAGGCGCTGCAGAGCGGCAATCATTTTCTCCCGCCCGGCCAGCGCCGCACCCCCCGCATCGGCACGGAATTCACGCTGGCGTGAAAACCACATGACGATCGTGCTGGCAAGAATACCGATGACGATTTCGGCAATAATGGTGGTAATCCAGAAGGCCGGGCCGTGACCGCGTTCATTCTTGAACACCACCCGGTCAACGAACTGCCCAATGATCCGGGAGAGGAAGATCACGAAGGTGTTCACCACCCCCTGGATCAGCGCCAGGGTCACCATGTCGCCATTGGCCACATGGCTGACCTCATGGGCCAACACCGCCTCGGCCTCGTCCCGGGTCATGCTGTCGAGCAGGCCGCTGCTCACCGCCACCAGGGCATTGTTGCGCGACATGCCGGTGGCAAAGGCATTGATCTCCGGCGCCGGGTAGATGGCCACTTCAGGCACACCGATGCCGGCTGCCTGAGCCTGACGCGCCACCGTTTCCACCAGCCAGCGTTCACGGTTGTCGCGCGGCTGCTCAATAACCCGGGCTTTGGTGAAGCGCTTTGCCGTCCACTTGGAGATGGCCAGGGAAAGAAAGGAACCACCGAAGCCGAACAGCGCCGAAAACACCAGTAGGCTGTTGAGGTTGAGATTGATCCCCTGCTCATCGAGGATTCCTTCCACCCCCAGCAGACGCAGCGTGATGCTGAGCACCAAAATGATGGCCAGGTTGGTGGCCAGAAATAACGCAATTCGTTTCATTCAGTAAAGCTCCCAAATCGGAAAATGAATTCAGAAGGAAGGTATAGGGGCAACCCGCAGCTTTTCAACCCCTATTGCAACACATGCAGAACGAACTCCCGCTGCAGGGTGCCGGTGGACTGAATCGTCCGCGAAACACGCTCCCCAGCCTGCTCCAGACTGACCGCTGTCGCCTGGGACAGGCGGTGACTCTGATGCAAAATCACACCTTCACGTCCATCCGTCAGGCGTACCCAGATGGCCGGCAGGGCCATATCGCTCTGGCTGAGAAAATCACTCTGTAGCGCCGTGGCCTCGACCCGGGTGGAGAGGGTGCGCAGGGTCACCTCGATATCCGCTCCGTTGCGTAGAAAGCGTGACACATAGGCCACCGTCGGTGATTGCAACTCATCACGCGTATAGCCGAAGGCCACTAACTGGCCAATGAACAGCGCCGTAATGAACTGGGATTCACGAGTCTTGATATGCACCCCGCCAGCACTGATGTCCATCACGAACCACTGCCCGGCCGAGCTGGAATCACGATCCGTGGCGATCAGCGCCGAGCGTTCCGCCAGCGCGTCGCGCAGCTGGTGCTCATCACTCAGCAGGGCGCGCTCATCATCCGCCACCGCGGCCTCCATCAACAGCTGATAGACCGACATGAAGCCCGTGTAAACATACAATATCTTCTTGCCAAGAGAATATTTGCGTGGATGCTGGCGCCGCTTCATATGCAACTTGTCGCACATGGCATCCACCGTCAGCAGGCGCGTGAGATCCTGCGAATCCACCACCATGCGGGAACGGTCATCGGCGTCGCTGCTGTCGAACAGGCGATACAGCTGCTCATGCTCCTGACGCAAGGATTCCTCCAGCAACATCAAGTCGATACACACCGCTACCGGCACCTGCTGCCCACCGGTGGCGCCTTGCTCCTGCACCTCCTCCGCCAGCAATTGCTGGCGCGCCAGTGATGCCTCGGCCTTTTCATCCTGGCGCTCGAAAAATGGCGGCCTGTCCTGGTTGCCATAGACGATCACCTGCCCCGTGGCCAATGCCGCACCGGTATCCGTGACCGCCTTCAGCTTCGGCAGTACCTTGGCCAGTTGCACATCGACGATATGCATCTTCTGCGAGGAAACCGTATTGGTATCCATCAGTCCAAACAGCTGGATCAGAATAAAAAGCTGATGGATGCTGATCTGCTGAGGCAAGCGGCGGGACAGGTCCGTATTGCCATCCTTGCGTTCCAGCGGTACCTGCAGACAACTCAGCGCCTTATGCTCGGCATGCACATCCTCGCACTGACGGATGGCAAAGAAAATGCGATTACAATCCAGCCAGGCGGTCGCAGGCAGCTTCTGATAGCGCAGCGCACGCAGACGCTGTTCCATGCGGATCAGTTCGAGGACAAGCTGCGCACATTCCCGGACACGCACACGCACACGGCGATAGCGCGCATCCGACAGTTGATAATCATGCCGCAGGATATGCTTAAAACCCATCGACAACTGAGCACAGACATGGATCGCCACCAGCAACCCCTCACGGCGATCATGGGTCTCCGGCACGGCATCGCCCTTGTGGTGCTCCGAATAGATTTTGCGAATCGCCGGGCAGGCGTACTGCAAACAGAAAATCATCCAGCTCAGGCGCCGCCTGGGCGGCAGGCGCTCACCATTAATGCGCTTCAGGTAACGCTCGATCTCACGCAACAGCTCGATGGGGTGCTCTCCCAGCTCACGCCAGGACTCGGGTGGCGGCAGCAGCTTGTCCTTGCGGCGGGAAAGACCGCTACGGGCTCGCAACGCGGACAACTCCAGCGGCATCGGCAATATCCGCGGCGCTACCTCCCCGCCTTTTTTTCTGACAACAGGCAACCAGTCCAGCCATTCAGGTATATCCATCAAGCTAAAACCCATGGTTGAACGGCATATAGCGTGCGTTTTTTATCATGAGTGGCAAGGCGCGAATAGAAAAAATAGAAAAGAAGAAAAAAATAACCGGCCTATTGTAACGATTCACAACGCGGCCAATCACGAGAAAAAACATGCGCTGCATACCATCGCAGTTATAAAGCCAATTGATTTCATCATGCAGGGTTCACATCCAAGCGGTCAACTACAGAATCCAGTGCAGGTCGTCTTTGCGTTATTCGCAGCCTGCCATACCTGCCACACTAGAGCCTGGAGCGACAAATTTCAAATCAGCGCCCGCCCGCTTGCACGCCGTCGACGCGCTGAAAACCGCGTGGTAACTTGGCGCCACGCCGGCCACGTTCACCGGCATAGTGTTCGAGATCCTTTGCCCTCAGCGTCAGGTGACGCTTGCCGGATAAAATTGTCAGGCTCTCGCCCGCCGACACCACTGCCAGGCCTACGACAAATTCCTCGCGCTCCAGCACCCGCACCGCCGGAATGCCGATGATTTTGTTGCCTTTACCCTTGGCCATTTCTGGCAATTCCCTGAGCGGAATCACCAGCAAACGACCCTCGCTGGTCACCGCAGCGATGCTGTCCGTGGCCACATCCATGACCGGAGACACCGGCAACACCCTAGCGCCGCGCGGCAGATTCAGCAACGCCTTGCCCCCCTTGTTCTTGGCGAACATGTTTTCCAGCCGGGTGACGAAACCATAACCGGCGTCCGAGGCCAGCAGGTAACGGTCGTCCGGCCTGCCCGCCAGCACATCGACGAACTGCGCCCCATCGGGCGGATTCACCCGTCCGGTGAGGGGCTCGCCCTGACCGCGCGCCGACGGCAGGGTGTGAGCCGGAATCGAGTATGAACGCCCCGTGCTGTCGAGAAACACCGCCAACTGGTTGGAGCGCCCGGCAACGGCGGCGCGGAAGCCATCGCCGGCCTTGTAATTGAGCGCCGTAGCGTCCACTTCGTGGCCCTTGGCAGCACGAATCCAGCCTTTTTCAGACAACACAATGGTCACCGGATCGGCACTGATCAGTGCCGTCTCGTCCAGCGCCTGGGCCGCCTCGCGCGCGACGATGGGCGAGCGGCGCTCATCGCCGTACTCCTCGGCGTCGGCCAGCAATTCCTTCTTCACCAATGTCTTCAGACGTTGTTTCGAGCCGAGGATTTTTTCCAGTCTGTCACGTTCGGCGGCCAGCTCTTCCTGCTCGGCGCGAATCTTCATCTCTTCCAGGCGCGCCAACTGGCGCAGCTTGGTATCGAGGATGTAATCCGTCTGTTCCTCGCTGAGATCGAAACGCCGCATCAGCACGGCCTTGGGCTCATCCTCGGTACGGATAATATGAATCACTTCATCCAGATTGAGGAAGGCGATCAACAGGCCATCCAACAGGTGCAAACGGCGCTTGACCTTCTGCAAGCGATGTTCCAGCCGCCGGCGCACGGTATCGGTGCGGAACACCAGCCACTCACTGAGCAGACTGCGCAGGTCTTTGACCTGCGGACGACCATCGAGACCGATGATGTTCATGTTGACACGGTAACTGCGCTCCAGATCAGTGGTGGCAAACAAGTGGGCCATCACCTCCTCCAGATCGACGCGATTGGAGCGCGGCACGATCACCAGGCGGGTGGGGTTTTCATGATCCGACTCGTCGCGCAGATCCTCCACCATGGGCAGCTTCTTGGCCTGCATCTGCGCCGCGATCTGTTCCAGCACCTTGGAACCGGAGACCTGATGCGGCAGGGCGGTGATCACCACTGCGCCATCTTCTTTTTCCCACACCGCGCGCGCGCGCACCGAGCCGCCGCCCTTGGCGTACAGCTTCAGCAGATCGGCGCGCGGGGTGATGATCTCCGCCTTGGTGGGGAAATCCGGCCCCTGCACGAATTGGCTCAACTCCTCCAGGGTGGCCTTCGGCTCCTCCAGCAGGTGCACGCAGGCCGCGACGACTTCGCGCAGATTGTGCGGCGGGATATCCGTGGCCATGCCCACGGCGATGCCGGTGGTGCCATTGAGGAGCAGGTTCGGCACCCGCGCCGGCAGCACCGACGGCTCCTCCAGGGTGGCGTCGAAATTAGGCGCCCAGTCCACCGTGCCCTGCCCCACCTCCGCCAGCAGCAGCTCGGCATACTTGGCCAGCCGCGACTCCGTATAACGCATCGCCGCAAAGGACTTGGGATCGTCCTGCGCACCCCAGTTGCCCTGGCCATCGATGAGTGGATAACGGTAGGAAAACGGCTGCGCCATCAACACCATGGCCTCGTAACAAGCCGAGTCGCCATGGGGATGGAACTTGCCCAGCACATCACCCACGGTGCGCGCCGATTTCTTGTACTTGGCCGTCGCCTTCAAGCCCAGTTCGGACATGGCGTAGACGATACGCCGCTGCACGGGTTTGAGCCCGTCGCCAATATGCGGCAGCGCGCGATCCATGATCACGTACATGGAGTAGTCGAGATAGGCCTTTTCGGTGAACGCCTTGAGGGGGAGTTGCTCGATGCCTTCGTAGTTGAGTTCAGTTGTTTCGGTCATTGCTCAATTTTTGTAGGGTGGGCATTGCCCACCCAGTTAAGTTCAGGTGATTTGATGGTAGGCAGCGCCCACCCCACATGGCTATATTTTTTTCCTGCCGCGACCAACATCTCTTCCTGACCTTGCACAACCAGCCTGGCACGAGAGTCTGCGCAGCATCATGAACCGCGATCATGTGGATCGCAAACAGATTTTTTCGCACCGCAAATATCAGAAATAAGACAACGCGATGTATGCAGACATTTTCTGGGCAACGGCAATGTACAATAGTTGAGTTGAACATCCAAGTGATCATTCCCCTGACATTTCCTGCGAGTTGCAGTTGTGTTACCGCAGCAAGATTTCCTCACACGCAAGCGCAATGTCTTCCAGCTGTTTTTTTTGATCAAAATCTGCGTAGTGGCTGGCAAACATACGAACCCGCTGCCTGCACTCATCATTATTCAGAACAGATGTTATTGACTGGGCGAAATCCACCTGTTCATCTCGTATATTGATCACACCAGACAATTTTAAAGCGCTGAGCCTATTCGCCAACAGGAGTTGTTCGAGCTGAGTAGGTAACGACAGCAAAGGGATACCCATAAGCAAGCTGGCGGCAACGGTTCCATGGCCTGCATGGCAAATCACCAGATCGGCCCTGTTCTCGATACTTTGCAGTTGAATGGGCTCTGCGGAGAAGCGGATATTTTTTTGTGTATATTGATTTTCAGCCTCCTCGTCCATGCCAACACAATGCACCAGAAAGTTCGCGTCCACTTTGCCAAGACTCATCAGCAAACGTTGTAAGAAAGCATAGTTGTGCATAGTGTAGACAAAGATGTTTTTCTTGCGATTTTCCGGCCAATACGCAGCCACACCATTGTGCATATCGAACTGAGGCCCCCAAAAAGCACCTGGACTCCGCTTATCGTAGTGATCCAACTCGGGAACAGTACATAAGAAATTTTCGTCAACCTCGAACAATTGATATAAATAATCCAGCCTGGGTGCATCAAATTGACATAAAACACGATTGATCACGTCCAACACATTATTTTCAATATCTTTCAGAAAAAATGGCTGAGTATCAAGCCAGGGAGTCAACGACGGCATTGGATATTCCAGGGGTGGCGAAAAAAAACCCGCGCCAAAGAGTGTTGCCGGCAAATTCAATGTTCTTGCTGCAAGCAAAGCCGTGGGAGAATGATCGGCAATAACCAGCTCCGTACCGCAGTCCCGAAACCGTTTCCGCCATTGCTGAACAAGAGGCAACAGCGACTCTTTTGAATCGTATCCGCAGCGGGAAATAATATCGGCATAATTGATGGTCGGGGCAGTGTATTTTCTTGTTGCTTGCCACTTGGGTGCAGGAAAATAGCTGACGGGAATTTTTTCCAGAAACTTATGGACGTCGCCTACATCCCTCAACAATGCGGTAATTTTATGATTTTTGTTCAGCAAAACCTCCGCCAAAGGTTTAAAACCTGCGAGGTGCCCATAGCCCCTGCCAAGCTCCCAACAAAAGGTTATATTCGACATAATAAGATAGCTTATCGTAATTATTCGTAAAATATAGAATCAACAAGTGATTCATGAGACGCAGCATGGGCGCATTTGAAAACCCTCTTCAAAAAAGCTGGCTTCTTGTCTTTCGCCCTAGCTTTCGACCCTCGGATCAGGCATGAAATAATCGGGATAGGTCTTTTGGCGAACAACTTGAGAGGCATCATTCGATACCTACGCCGTTTAGTTTGATTATTTCATTCTCGTAGGGTGGGCACTGCCCACCACGGCATTATTCAAACCTGCTGGCGGGTGGCGCCCACCTTACATAATTATATTTATTTCCTGCCATTTCTAATGATAAAATGTTTTCCATCATCTCTTTTCAGCTCAAACAAGCCCACTGCTTCGACCAAATCACTGAGTCTCGAATAGCCATAATTTCTTGGATCAAAAGATGCGTGGTTTGCAATATGCGAACCAACTCTCGACAACCTCGCCGGGTGCGCTCTCAATATGATGTATGTCTTTAAGCCCTCCATTCAAGCGCATCTCATACCATCAATGGATACCCATACTGATTAATCTTTCCCCAGAATTGATTCCATCGACAATCAGTGTGCGCAAGGCTCCTGAGTGATAATACTGCCGCTGCACCCTTCTCTTTCCATCG
>DRKN01000068.1 GCA_011051755.1 Gammaproteobacteria bacterium | reverse complement strand
TTGACAGTCGCATCGAAGAGTTTTTTATGCGCTCGCTCCAGCTAGATGCATTTACGCTAGAAATGGAATTCAGGTAGCGGTGCAAAATGGGCGGATTTGAACTCCGAAACTTGAGTATGAAGAATGGGTACGCATACATTTCGCCATAGTTCGCCCCCCATTTGCTGAAGCAGGGGGGAGAAGTCGTCGTGGGTCCGCTGGAGGACTTGCAAGTGAGCAGTGCTAACCCCCGGACATCATGAACTGTTTGAATCTCTTTGGGTCGAATTCCCTGCAACGCGCCTATCAAAAGCAGGCTCTTTAAGAAAAGCGCCTACTTTTGGCGTTGCAATTATCGTCATTCCAGATGAAACGACGTGAAGACATGGACAAAAGCACCTTGTGCGTTGAACGCTCGCAGGAGGAGTCATCCAGAATGTTTGATATTCCGTACATTCTGGATTCCCACCTGCACGGGAACGACGGTATGCCAAGTTTCTCAATATTCTCTCAGTATCATTCAATGCCCCGCTTTCGTATGGCGAAAGTCAGATGGCCTCCCCGGCATCCCTGGATGCGGGAGCGGAATACCCTCCGCACCAGCAGTTAGCATGTGCGGTCTCAACAGACTCTATTCCTTATGATCAAACAGGAAATCATCATTGCGGGCCGCTCGCTCTGCTACCGCGTGAACTTCAATCGGCGCAGAAAAACACGCTCGCTGATCAAGATTCTCCCGGATGGCGGCGTGCTGGTCGATGTGCCGGTATCGGTAAATCTGCTACAGATCCGGCACTGGGTTGCCGAGCAGGCGGAATGGCTGTTACAACGCCGGGACGAGATCAACGCAAGCACGGGTTTCGTGCGCCCGTTGTCCTATCTTGAAGATGAAGAGCACCTTTTTTTGGGTGAGCGGTATCGACTGAGACTCGTCGGCCGTCGGCATCGTTTACGGCCGCAGGGTATTTTTTCACAATCCCTCCATATCCACGTCGTCAATATGAACCCCGATAACATCAAGCACCGGCTTTGGTACTGGTACCGCGAACAGGCGCGCACGGTGTTCCAACAGCGCCTTGCTGAGTTGAGCGAAACCGTGCCCTGGGTGGGTTCTGTGCCCGAGCTGAAGTTGCGCAAGATGCGCCGCCGATGGGGAAGCTGCAACTCGCGGGGGCTTGTGACCCTGAACACGCACCTCATCAAGGCGCCACTGGCGTTCATCGACTATGTGATTCTGCATGAGCTTTGCCACTTGCGTGAGCTGAATCACAGCCCCCGTTTTTACCGATTGATGGATCAAGTCCTGCCTGAATGGCGAAAGGTCAAACAACAGCTTGATGAGAGGGCGGCTCTCATTGGCAATGAATGATCTATCCTGACACAGGGGGCGGCCTGAAAAGCCAGTTGGCAGCCATCCTTTCTTCACCAGACTAAAGCTCTGCCATGCCGATACCGACAACTAGCCCGGAACTTCCGAATTGATGGTGCGGCGCCATGTCCAGATTGAGTATCGACACGATCAGCGTATTGCTGGTTGAACCTTCCTCTGCGCAGAGCAGGATTATCAAAAGCTACCTGCGGGGGCTGGGTGTCGAAATGCTGTTTGCGGTGAAAACGGCCGCAGAAGCCTTGCAGGAAATGCATGCGGCCACGCCGGATCTGGTGATCAGCGCCATGCATCTGGCCGACATGACCGGTACCGAGCTGGTGCAGACCATGCGCCGCGAGGCGACGTTGATTGAGATTCCTTTTATGCTCATCTCCAGCGAGACCCATTATCGCTATCTGGAGCCCATTCGCCAGGCCGGCGTCATTGCCTTGTTGCCCAAACCCTTCACCCGTGAGCAGTTGCAGGCCGCCATGCAGTCGACGCTGAATTACCTCGATCCGGGTGAATTGGCGGCACGCGACTTTGCCAGTGAGGAGCTGAAGGTACTGGTGGTGGATGATTCAAGTACGGCACGCCGGCATATCTCGCGTGTGCTGAGTAACATGGGCATCGAGGACATTATTACCGCCACCAATGGTGTCGAGGCGCTGGAGATTATCGGCCAAAATTTCTTTGACCTGGTGGTCACCGACTACAATATGCCGCACATGAATGGCAAAGAACTGGTGGAACAGATTCGTGAATCCAGCGCCCAGGCCAGTATTCCGGTGCTGATGGTGTCCAGTGAATCCGATGACAGTCGCATCGCTGCGGTACAACAGGCCGGTGTTTCGGCCATCTGCGACAAACCTTTCGATTCCGGTACGGTAAAACAGCTCATCGAGGGAATGCTGAACTGATGGCGGAAATCGGCCTGGAAAATCTGCATGTGATCCTGGTGGAGCCTTCCCTGGCGCAACACCGGATCATCGAGAATGACTTGCAAACGCTGGGTGTCGGCCATGTGCAGTGGGCTCGCAAGGGTGAAGATACGCTCGCCAGTCTGACGTCGCATGCGCCGGATTTGATTATCAGCGCCATGCACCTGCCGGACATGACCGGCACCGAGCTGTTGGAAACCATCCGCTGTGGCGATACACAGCCCGATGTGCCCTTCATGCTCATCTCCAGCGAGACCCATTACCGCTACCTCGAACCCATTCGCCAGGCTGGCGCCATTGCCTTGTTGCCCAAACCCTTCGAGCTGGAGCAGCTACGCACCGCGCTGTATGCCACGCTGGACTATTTCGATCCGGGCACGCTGGAGACGGACAGTGTGCTGCTGGAAGATCTGCACGTACTGTTGGTGGATGACAGTGGTCTGGCACGTCGCCACATCGGACGCATCCTGACTTCCATGGGCATCGAAAATCTTACCGAGGCGGAGAACGGCCAGCAAGCCTTCGAGCTGGTGAAACAGAATTATTACGATCTCATCATCACCGATCTCAATATGCCGGAGATGGACGGCAGGGAATTTGTCGAACATGTGCGCCAGGAGAGTGAGCAGGCCAGCGTGCCGATTCTGATGATTTCCAGCGAACAGGATGCCAGCCGCTTGGCCGGCGTGCAGCAGGCCGGTGTCTCGGCCATGTGTGACAAACCTTTCGATGCGGCGTCCATCAAGCAGCTGATTGAAAACATCCTCGATTGAGGGTTTGCGGTCTGGAGCGGGCCATGCCCGCGATGCGCATTTTTCGACAATAAAGGATTAACGCAAAGAAAACCCATGCACAAACTTTGCACTCTCTGCGTTTCATACCTATTCTGGTAAAAACCATCGCGGGCATGGCCCGCTCCTACATAAAGTGGGCTTTTCGTCTGCTCAGTATGCCTGCCGCTGCAAAATCACAAAGCTGTAAGGGTAGGGATTCTTCTCGTCGGCATCGCAGTCCGTGCGTTCTACTTCCTGCCACTGATCCCGGTCGAAATCGGGAAAATGCGCATCGCCTTCCACCTCGGCGTGTACCAGGCTCATGTAGAGCCGATCCGCGTGAGGCAGGGCCTGCGCGTACAGTGACGCCCCACCGATCACCATGACCTCCTCATCTTCCGCCGTGACCGCCAGCGCCGCTGCCAATGATTCAAAAACCTCCGCGCCCTCGGCCCGGTAGCCCGGATTACGGCTGACGATGAGGTTGCGCCGCCCCGGCAGGGGTCTTGCGCCAAAAGACTCGAAGGTCAGCCGGCCCATGACGATGGGCTTGCCCATGGTCTGGCGGCGGAACCACTGCATGTCTGCCGGCAGTTTCCAGGGCAGACGATTTTCAATGCCGATGACGCGGTTGTCGGCCATGGCCCAGATGAGGGAGACCGTCATGAATTTTCCCACCACAGAGGACACAGAGAGGCTCGGAGGAATTCAAACAAGGGCTGTACCGTGCTGGGCTTCTCCACCGGCTACACCGCCACCGGGGCTTTTATATGGGGATGGGATTCGTAGCCCGTCAGTTCGAAATCATCGAAGGTGAACTTGAACAGATTGTCGATGGCCGGGTTCAGGGTCATGGTCGGCAGGGGCAACGGCCTGCGCGCGAGCTGTAATGCGGCCTGTTCAAGATGGTTGGAATAGAGATGTGCATCACCCAGGGTGTGGATGAACTCGCCCGGTTTCAACCCCGTGACCTGCGCCACCATCAACAGCAGCAGGGCATAGGAGGCGATGTTGAAGGGTACGCCGAGAAAAATGTCGGCACTGCGCTGATAGAGCTGGCAGGACAATCGGCCATCGGCCACATAGAACTGGAAAAAGGCGTGGCAGGGCGGCAGGGCCATGTTGCCGATTTCACCCACGTTCCAGGCCGAGACGATGAGCCGCCGCGAGTCCGGGGTGTTTTTTATCTGCTCCACCACCTGGCTGATCTGGTCGATATGGTGGCCATCGGCAGCCGGCCAGGAGCGCCACTGCGAGCCGTACACGGGGCCGAGGTCGCCATTTTCATCGGCCCATTCATCCCAGATTTTTACCCCGTTTGCCTTCAGGTAACGGATGTTGGTGTCGCCGGACAAAAACCACAACAGCTCGTGGATGATGGAGCGCAGGTGCAGTTTTTTGGTGGTGACCAGGGGGAAGCCGTCGGCCAGATCGAAACGCATCTGGTGGCCGAATACGCTCCGGGTGCCGGTGCCGGTGCGGTCGGCCTTGGTGGTGCCGTGGTCGTAGACGTGGCGCATCAGATCGAGATACTGGCGCATTACCCGGCCTTCTTTTTTCGTGCCTTGGGACGGGTCTTCGCCTTCGGCTCGGGACTGGCCGGCATGGCCTGCGGTTGGCGGCGATAGGCCAGCCACAGCAGTACGATGCCGGTGAGAATCAGTGGCGCCGACAGCAATTGTCCCTGGGTCAGCCAGCCGAAGGCGATGAAGCCGAGGTGCTCGTCGGGCTGGCGGACGAACTCCACGGCAAAGCGAAACACCCCGTAGCCCAGTGCAAATACACCGGACACCGCCATGCGCGGCCGAGGCTTGGCGGAATAAATCCACACGATGATAAACAGCACGATGCCCTCGAAAAACATTTCGTACAGCTGCGAAGGATGCCGCGGCAAGGGGCCTCCGCCGGGAAACACCATGCCCCAGGGCAGGTTCGTGGGCTGGCCCCACAGTTCGCCATTGATGAAATTGCCGAGGCGGCCGGTGGCCAGACCGATGGGCACCAGCGGGGCAACGAAGTCGGTGAGTGCGAAAAAGCTGTGCTTGTATTTGCGGCCGAACAGCCACATGGCCACCAATACCCCCAACAGGCCGCCGTGGAAGGACATGCCGCCCTCCCAGATGCGTAAGATGGACATGGGGTCGTCGATGAAGTGGCCGAAGTTGTAGAACAGGGTGTAGCCGATACGGCCGCCCAGCACCACGCCCAGTGCACCATAGAAGATCAGGTCGGAGATCTGCTCGTCGTTCCAGCCCGAACCCGGCCGGCGTGCGCGCCTTCGGCCCAGCCACCAGGCGGCGCCGAAGGCGATCAGGTACATAATGCCGTACCAGTGGATTTTTAGCGGGCCGAGACTGATGGCGACGGGGTCGATCAAGGGGTAATTCAGCATGGGGGCAGAGTTTACCGCATGAGAGCAGAGTTTGCCGCATGGGCTGGGTTTCTGTGGGGCATGAAAAAACCGGCGGCCAAAACGGCCGCCGGTGGTTTATCGGGTGGATATCGGCATCAAATGGCGTTGCGAGCTTTCAGCCATGCCTGTAGTTCTTCGGAACCGCCGATGCGTTCACCGTTGACGAATACCTGTGGCACCGTGTCCGTGGCGCTGACGGCGCGCAGGGTGCGATCACTGTAGTCGTGATTGAGCACCAGTTCCTCGAAGGGAATGCCGGCATCGTGCAGCATGCCCTTGGCCTGAACGCAGAAGGGGCAGCCCTTGCGAGTGAACACCGATACGTCCAGTACCGGCTCGGCATCGGGGGCGATATGGGCCAGCATGGTGTCGGCATCGGAGACACCGTAGGGGTCGCCATCCACGTCCGGCTCGATGAACATCTTTTCCACCACGCCGTCCTTTACCAGCATGGAATAACGCCAGGAGCGCCTGCCGAAGCCGAGATCGTCCTTGTCCACCAGCATGCCCATACCGTCGGTGAAGTCACCGTTGCCGTCGGGCAGGAAGGTGATCTGGTCGGCCTTCTGCTCGGCCTTCCACTCGTTCATAACAAAGGCATCGTTGACCGACATGCAGATGATCTCGTCGACGCCATGGGCCTTGAACACCGGTGCGAGCTGGTTGAAGCGCGGTACGTGCGACGATGAACAGGTGGGCGTGAAGGCGCCAGGCAGGGAGAACACGATCACAGTCTTGCCCTTGAAAATGTCGCCACTGGGCAGATCGATCCATTCGTGATCCTGGCGGGTATGGAAGGTGACCTTGGGGATATTCTGGCCTTCGCGGTTTTCGAACATGTCTGACTCCTTGGTTTGTTACTGGCTGTTTTCAAATCGTTGGGGAGAGTCTAGGCGCAATTTGATATTTCGTAAAATAGAACGTTTATATCATAATGATCCATTATTTAGATTATCGATCCGGGAGTCACACAGGAGCCCGCGACAGCATGAATCTACCCACGGTCAAGCAACTACGCTACTTCGTTGCCCTGGAGAGCCATGGCCACTTCGGCAAGGCCGCGCAGGCCTGTTTCGTCTCCCAGTCCGCCTTCAGCGTCGCCATCCGTGATCTCGAGCGGCTGCTGGGGGTGCAGCTGGTGGATCGCACCAATAAAAGCGTCACCATCACCGCCAGCGGCCGTGAGGTGGCGGCCAGGGCGCGTGGTTGCCTGCGTGAAATGGAGGAGCTGGTGGTGCTGGCGCGCAGCAATCGCGATCCGCTGGCGGGCAAATTGCGTCTGGGGGTGATCCCCACCATCGCCCCTTTTTTGTTGCCTAAGGTGCTGCCGGCACTGCGTCAGGCCTACCCGCAGTTACAGCTGTATCTGCACGAAGACCTTACCCGGCGAATTTACGAAAAAATGATGGCCGGCGAGCTGGATCTGATACTTATCGCCCTGCCGTATGCGTTGCGCAATGTGGAGCTGATGGGCCTGTTCGATGACCCTTTTCGTCTCGCCTGTCACCAACACAGCAAACTGGTGGATCCGCCGCATTACGACGTGGAGAGTCTGCCGCAGGAGAGCGTACTGCTGCTGGAAGACGGCCATTGCCTGCGCGAGCACGCCCTGTCGGCCTGTGAGATCCGCAAGCTGGAACAGGTGAGCGGCTTTGCCGCCAGCAGCCTGCTGACCCTGGTGGAGATGGTGGACGCCGATCTGGGGATCACCTACCTGCCGCAGATGGCGGTGGACTCACCTCTGTTGAAGCGCACGCGTATCCGTACCTATCCGCTGGCCGAGAACAGTGTGCGTGAGATCGGTCTGGCCTGGCGGCGCGGCAGCGCCTTTGGCGAGGCATTTCGGTTGTTGGGCGAGTTCATCCGTGAGCACCGGGCGTAGGGCGGGCGTTACCCGCCCTACGATGTGAGAAACGCTTTGCATCGTAGGATGCTGGTGAGCGTAGCGAACCGCATCGTTCTAGGAGGTTTGCAATGGCGGCTGGCTATGAAAATATCTTTCTCACCTTGGGTTCCCAGAGCTTTGGTGAGAGAACCGGAATCGCGATTGATGCGGTTCGCTACGCTCACCGGCATCCTACCGGGGGTGGCGTAGTGCCGGGCGCTAGTGTGGTGTAACGTATAAAGTGTACCTATCAGCGTGGTGGGAAGCCGTTAGCTGCAAGGCGCGTCTCGCCGGGAATGGCGTGCCCTTTTCAAGAGACGCAACGCCGCAGATGACGGCTTCCCGCC
>DRKN01000067.1 GCA_011051755.1 Gammaproteobacteria bacterium | reverse complement strand
GTGCGGAAGTGAGTGAGCAGGATTTCTACCGTCAGTACAACGCACGTCTGGTGAACAAGCTGGAAGACAAGCTGGAAGAGATTGCACAGAAAAACCGGGCCCTGGCGGCCCGGGAGCAATCCCTGTGTGAAGCCAATGTCCGGCTGGAAGAACGTGTTGCGCAACGCACCCGGGAGCTGGAAGCCGCCAACGAAGAGCTGGAAGCCTTTAACTATTCCGTTTCCCATGATCTGCGCGCCCCCCTGCGGCGAGTGGAAGGTTTCAGTCAGGCTCTGCAGGAAGAGTGTGCGGGTCAGTTGAGCGAGCAGGGACAGGATCATCTACGGCGTATAGGCAAGGCGGTTGGATATATGGGTGAACTGATTGACGGTATGTTGGAATTGTCCCGCCTGAATCATGGTGAGTTGTTGCGGGAAATCGTCAGCCTGAGCGTCATGGCGGAAGCCGTAGCGGCCAAGCTGCGTGAAGCGGAGCCGGCGCGTGAAGTGAGCCTGTGTATCCAGTCGAATATCGTGGTGACGGGTGACCGCCGGCTACTGGGTATCATCCTGGACAATCTACTGGGGAATGCCTGGAAATTTACCGCCAAAACCGCGCAAGCGCGTATCGAGTTAGGGGTCATCGAGCGAGATGGCGAGACCATCTATTATGTTGCCGATAATGGTGCCGGGTTTGACATGGCGTATGCGGGAAAGCTGTTCAAGGCCTTCCAGCGCCTGCATTTTGCCCAGGAGTTTCCGGGTATCGGCATCGGGCTGGCCTCGGTGGCGCGCTGTATCCACCGTCTCGGTGGGCGGGTCTGGGTGGAAAGTGAACCGGAGAAAGGCGCCACTTTTTACTTTACCTGCTGAGTTTGCTGTCGGTCAGGTTCTTTTAATCGATATCAATCCCAAAAAATGCATACGGTCGGCCTGAATGTGGCGGTTTTCCCCGGTAGGTGGGGAAATACTCTGGCCGAATTGTTACACTTGCGCCGATTGATGAACTGACCGCGCGTTGGTTCAGTCACAAACCACTCTTATATTTGTAGGAGCGGGCCATGCCCGCGATAAAGACCTTTCCAGAGACACAGAGTGTCATCTGATTTGCTCTGTATTTTCCGTGTCTCTCACGGTGAATACAGAGGTGATCGCGGGCATGGCCCGCTCCTGCGGAATTGTCTTCGTGGATGACAGGTAGATCGAGATGGACGTAAAACAGTACATGCAGGATCTGGGGCAGCGCGCCCGCGCCGCGTCGCGGGCCATGGCGCGCGCCAATAGTGGCGCCAAGAATGATGCCCTGCTGCACATCGCCACGGGACTGGAAGCGGCCCGGACGGCACTCATCGCCGAGAATGCCAAGGATCTCGAACAGGGCCGCAAGGACGGTCTCGATGACGCCCTGCTGGATCGTCTGGCGCTGAACGGGGAACGTATCGAGGGCATGGCCGAGGGCCTTCGCCAGATCGCCGCACTGCCCGACCCGGTAGGTGAAATCAGTGATCTCAACTACCGCCCATCCGGTATTCAAGTGGGCAAAATGCGCGTGCCGCTGGGGGTTATTGGCATTATCTACGAGTCGCGGCCCAACGTCACCGCCGATGCCGCCGGGCTGTGTCTGAAATCGGGCAATGCCGCCATCCTGCGCGGCGGCTCCGAGGCGCGCCATTCCAATCAGGCCATTGCCGATGTCATCCATGCCGGGCTGGAAAAGGCCGGTCTGCCGCGTGATGCGGTGCAGGTGGTGGAGACCACCGACCGCGCTGCGGTGGGTGAATTGATTGCCATGCCGGAGTACGTCGATGTCATCGTGCCGCGCGGTGGCAAGGGGTTGATTGCGCGCATTTCGCAGGATGCCCGCGTGCCGGTGATCAAGCACCTGCACGGCGTTTGTCACGTCTACATCGATGCCCGGGCCGATCTCGACAAGGCTGTGGCCATCGCCTTTAACGCCAAGACCCATCGTTATGGCGTGTGTAATGCCATGGAGACCCTGTTGATCGATGCCGCAGTGGCCGGGGTGGTTTTGCCGCGCCTGGCTACGGAGTACGCAAAAGAGAGCGTCGAGCTGCGTGGCTGTGAACGTACGCGGGCGATTTTGTCCGGCATCAATGCTGCCAGCGAGGCCGACTGGGACGAGGAGTACCTCGCGCCGATCCTGGCGATCCGCGTGGTGGACGGGCTGGACGCCGCCATTGAACACCTGCACGCACACAGCTCCGGGCATACCGAATCCATCGTCACCGAGGACTACGGCAAGGCGCGGCGCTTCCTCGCCGAGGTGGATTCCAGCTCGGTGATGGTCAATGCCTCGACCCGTTTCGCCGACGGCTTTGAATACGGTCTCGGCGCCGAGATCGGCATCTCCACCGACAAGATTCATGTCCGTGGCCCAGTGGGCCTGGAGGGGCTGACCTCGCAAAAATTCATTGTTCTCGGTGACGGCCAGATCCGCCGCTAAGCGCGATCATCAGCGGTAATGATCGGCATCTACGGCGGCACCTTCGACCCGGTACACTTCGGCCACCTGCGCGCGGCGCTGGAGGTCTATCAGGGTCTCGGCCTGCGCGAGATGCGCCTGCTTCCCTGTTTTCAGCCGCCACACCGTGCGTCGCCGGCGGCCGATGCGCGGGCGCGCCTGACCATGCTGCGTTCGGCGGTGGGTACGGATACCCACGGCTTGGTGGTGGACAACCGCGAGATGCGCCGTGAAGGGGTATCGTACATGGTGGACACCCTGGCCTCGCTGCGCGAGGAACTGGGCGATGAGTCGCTGTGCCTGGTATTGGGCGCCGATGCCTTTTTGCAGTTGCACCGCTGGCATCGCTGGGAAGAGATTATTGCGCTGGCGCATTTGGTGGTGACCCATCGTCCCGGCTGGACACGGGTCGCCGATGCGCCAGATATTGACCCGGTGCTGGCGCGGCTGTGGCGGGATTGCCACGCCGATGATGTTGCCGAACTGGCGGCGGTTCCGGCAGGGCGCATATTGCCGTTCGCCATCACCCCACTGGATATCTCGGCGACGCGTATCCGGGCGATGGTGGCAAAGGGGGAAAGCCCACGATTTTTGGTGCCGGACGTCGTGTGGAATCTGATACGCCTGCAAGGCTTGTACGATATCAAGAGAAATCTGGATGAAGACTGAAGAACTGACCACATTGGTGGTGGATGCCCTTGATGACCTCAAGGCCGTGGATCTGCACGTCATCGACGTGCGTGACAAGACCAGCATTACCGACGTGATGGTGATCGCCACCGGTACCTCCTCCCGGCACGTCAAGTCGCTGGGCGGCAACGTGGTACTGAAGGCCAAGAAGGCCGGCCAACAGCCCTTGGGCGAAGAAGGCCTCGATGCCGGTGAGTGGGCGCTCATCGACCTCGGTGACGTGGTGGTGCATGTGATGCAGCCCGAGGTGCGGGATTTCTATCAACTGGAAAAACTCTGGGAGACGGACGAGCAGTCCGCCGACGAAGCCAGTCAGACCGGCTAGCTGCAGAACGCGGCTATGCGCATCTATCTCATCGCCGTGGGCAGCAGAATGCCCGACTGGGTGACGCAGGGTTTTGGGGAATATGCCCGCCGTCTGCCGGCCGACTGTGCCTTGCAACTGGTAGAGATCGCGGCCGGCAGGCGCGGTAAGAATGCCGATATCGCACGCATTACCCGTGACGAGGGTGAGCGCAGCCTGGCCGCCATTCCCAACGGTGCGCTGGTGGTGGCGCTGGATGTGAAGGGCCGGGCCTGGAGTACCGAACAGCTGTCGCAGCAGCTCGATGGCTGGCTGCACGACGGCCGCGACATCGCCTTGTTGGTGGGCGGCCCTGAGGGGCTGGCGCCGGAATGCCTGGCGCGTGCAGAACAGCGCTGGTCGTTGTCGCCGCTGACCCTGCCTCATCCGCTGGTGCGCATCGTCGTCGCCGAACAGCTCTATCGAGCCTGGAGTATTCTCAATGGCCATCCCTATCACCGCTGACCTGCCGTGGTGAGCCTGCCGGACATCTATCTCGCTTCGTCCTCGCTGCGCCGCCGTGAGCTGCTGGATCAACTCGGCATTCGCTTTGCCGTGGTGGCGCAGGATGTGCCGGAACATTATGGATCTGACGAGACGCCTGAGGCCTATGTGCAGCGTCTGGCGCTGGAAAAGGCGCAGGCGGGGCGGCACCGTTTGCCCATTGATGCTCACTGTCCTGTGTTGGGGGCCGATACGGCGGTCATCGTGGATGACCGGGTGCTGGGTAAACCGGCCGGCCGTGAGGCGGCGCTGGCGATGTTGGCGATGCTGTCCGGGCGTGCGCACCGAGTGTTATCGGCAGTGGCCGTGGTTGCCGATAGGGTCAGTGATGTGACCGATAGGGAAGAACTCTGGCAAAGACTAGGGCAATATAGGGTGTCGGTGCGCCTCAGCGAGAGCCGGGTGTGGTTTCGCCGCGTCGACGAGTGGGAGCGTGAGGCTTACTGGGCCAGTGGCGAGCCGACCGACAAGGCGGGAGCTTATGCCATCCAGGGCCTCGGCGCCATGTTCGTCGAGCGGCTGGAAGGCAGCTATTCCGGTGTCATGGGCCTGCCCCTGTTCGAGACCGCCGAACTGTTGCGGGCCTGTGGCGTCCAACGGCTGCCTGTTTTGGGAAACTGAATAATTCACCACAGAAACGCAGAGAATACAGTTGGCGGGCAGGGAAGGAATGTTGGCCGCAAATACTCGCCAATGAACACGAAAGCAGACATGTCTTTTCAGTTTTGCTCCGCGCCGCTGCGCTGCGGTGGTGAAACAATCGAAATACTGCCCGTCGTCACCAGCATTTCAAGGATATTACACAAGCAATGAGCGAAGAGATTTTGATCAATGTCACCCCGCGCGAGACCCGCGTGGCGATGGTGGAAAACGGCATGCTGCAAGAGGTGTTCATCGAACGCGTCAGTCGCCTGGGCCTGGTGGGTAACATCTACAAGGGCAAGATTCAGCGCGTGCTGCCGGGTATGCAGGCGGCCTTCGTCGATATCGGCCTGGAACGCACCGCCTTTCTGCATGCCTCAGATATTGTGACGCAAAATGGTGCCGAGAAAAATGGCGACAACATCATGCAGTTGGTGCGCCAGGGGCAAGAAATCCTCGTCCAGGTGGTGAAAGACCCCCTAGGCACCAAGGGCGCACGCTTGACCACCCATCTGTCCATTGCGGCGCGTTTTCTGGTCTTTATGCCAGGGCAGGAGCATATTGGCGTGTCACAGAAGATCGAAGGCGAGGAAGAGCGCCTGCACCTGCGCGAAATTGTCACCGGACTGGTGAAAGAGATCGGTCAGGGCGGTTACATCGTGCGCACCGTGGCCGAGCGCATGAGTGAGGCTGAGCTACGATCCGATATGGCGTTTTTGCACAAGATGTGGGCGGAAATCCAGGAGCGCGCGGTAACCCTGCCGGGAGGGGCGTTGGTGCATGAAGATTTACGTTTACTGATGCGCACCATGCGTGACCAAGTGGGCGCGGAGGTGGAAAAGGTACGCATCGACTCGCGCGAAAATTATGACAAAGTGATGAAATTTGCCAGCAAATTCATCCCTGAACTGGCGCCGCGCATCGAATATTATCCGGGTGAGCGGCCCATTTTCGATCTCTACAACATCGAGGACGAAATTCAAAAGGCGTTGGGGCGCAAGGTGCAGCTCAAGTCCGGCGGTTACCTGATTATCGATCAGACCGAGGCCATGACGACGATCGATGTCAACACCGGCGCCTTCGTCGGCCACCGCAATCTGGAAGAGACTATCTTCAAGACCAACCTCGAGGCCACCCAGGCCATCGCCCGTCAACTGCGGCTGCGTAATCTGGGTGGTATCATCATTCTCGACTTTATCGACATGTCCGAGCCGGAACACCGGGCGCAGGTGATGCGTGCGCTGGATCGGAGCCTGGAACGGGATCGCGCCAAGAGTCATATCTGTGAAGTGTCCGGATTGGGGCTGGTGGAAATGACGCGCAAGCGTACCCGTGAAAGTCTGGAGCATGTGCTGTGCGAAGCCTGCCCCACCTGCGAGGGACGTGGTTCAGTGCGTACCGCAGAAACGGTGTGTTATGAAATATTCCGCGAGCTGTTGCGCGAGGCGCGCCAGTTTGATGCGCAACAGTTTTTGGTGCTTGCCGCGCAGGAAGTGGTGGACATTATGCTGGATGAAGAATCCACCAGCGTCGCCGAGTTGGAAGAGTTTATCGGTAAACCCATCCGCTTCCAGGTCGAAACACTGTATACCCAGGAACAGTTTGATGTGGTGTTGCTGTAAATCAGTCAGGGTATCTGTCACCGTACCGTGAAGACTTTACTGTCTATTCTTCGTTATACTTGGGTTGCCGCTTGGTACGCTATTGCTGTAAGCGTGGTGCTTCTGGCCGTGTTGTTCAGCGGCATGCGCCTGTTGCTGCCTTATGCCGTGGATTATCGCAGCGAAATCCAGAACGAATTGTCCCGTTATATCGGCCAACCCGTGAATATCGATACGCTGGATGCGGAATGGCAGGGTCTGGAACCTTCACTGGTGTTGAAAAATGTCACACTGCTGGATGCTGGTGGCGAGACGGCGGTACTGCAGTTGCAGAAAATTCGTCTCGGTCTGGACTGGCTGGCGTCCCTTGCCCTGCGGGAGGTGGTGTTCAGTGGTATTACCCTGATCGGCCTTGACCTGACACTGACCAAGTTTGCCGACGGTCATATTGTTCTGCAGGGTCTGGCGGACAGAGGCGGCGATCAGGATCTGGATGCGCTGACGGGTTGGCTGTTTTCCCAGGGTGAACTGCGTATCGAGGACAGTCATCTCACCTGGATTGATCAGCGTCTGGCAAATTCACCCAAGCTTCAAATGGCGGATGTCAACATCCTGTTGCGTAATGATGGCCAGCAGCACTGGCTCGATGTTTCACTCACATTACCAGGATATGCCGGAGAGTCGCTGAGCCTGTCGGTGGAGATGCAGGGCGATCCGCTGGCGCCGGCCAAGGGGCGAAAAACACGTCTCTATGTCGAGGGCAAGGCGATCAATTTTGCCGGGTTTCTGCCTGAGTTGCAGATTTCGGGCATAGAGGCGGGTGTTGAAAGCGCCGATTTTCAATTATGGATGGATTGGCGTAATGGCGAAATACAGAAGGTGCGGGGTACTGCCGAGCTAAAGGCGATCACGCTGGCCGGCGGGTCGGGCGCCGGGCGGGTACGGCATTCTGTGGACAGGCTTGCCGGGCAGATAGACTGGCAGAAAAATGCCGATGGCTGGCGTTTTGACGGTGATAATATTGTCCTCATTCGTGGTGATGATTTCTGGTTGCCGAGCCGTGTATCACTGTCCTTTCAGCAGGCTGGGTCGCCTGAGGTGCCAAGTGAAGAGGCGGTGGTCACGTTGCCCGCGCAGCTGGATCTGGCGGTCAGTTTTTTGCGCCTTGATCGATTGAGCGAGCTGTTACCCTTCCTTTCCACGACCCTGTCTGAGGTCGTGGCTGAAGGCGGACAGCAGGTTGCGCAAAAGCCGGCACAGCAATTGTTGCAGGCCTTGCAGGGCATAAATCCACGCGGCGAGATCTATGACCTGCGGGCGACATGGCAGACGGGGGATGATATGCGTTTGCGAAGCTATGCCCGTTTTGAAAACCTCATCAGCAATGCCTGGAACAGGCTGCCGCCAGTCAGTGATGCGGCGGGACAACTGTGGCTGAGGGATAGCGCCGGGCAGGTGCTTATCGAACGGGCGGTGCTGGCGGTAAAATTGCCGGATCTATTTCGCGCCCCGCTGCCGCTGGACTATCTCAGCGGTCAGGTTGCCTGGCGCACAGGGGCCGATGGCTGGCAGCTGATGGTTCGAAACCTGCGCGCCGGGAATCCGGACATTAGTACCCGTGTGACGCTGGATGTGCAGAAAACGCTGGATCACCCTTCGCCTTTTATTTCTCTGGTGGGACGTTTTGCCGACGCTGATGGCAGTCGGGTATCACACTATCTTCCCGTCGGTATCCTCGGCAAGCACACGGTGGACTGGCTGGATTACGCCATCAAGGGTGGTCATGTCAGTACGGGTGGTGTGATTTTGCATGGTCGTTTGGCGGACTTTCCCTATGATACCGGCAATGGCCATTTCGAGGTGCGTTTTCAGGTTCGGGATGCGCAGCTGGACTACGCCCAGGCGTGGCCAGCGCTATCGGATATTGGTGCCGAAGTGCTGTTCCGGGGGCGCGCGATGGAAATCAATGCCGAGCACGGCAGGATCTTTCAGTCGGCCATCCGTTGGGCAAAGGTCGCCATTGAGGACATGCAGGCCGAGCCGGTGATTGTCACGGTGCGGGGCGATATCGACGGGCCAACCCAGGAAAAACTGGACTATCTGATTCAGAGTCCACCGCTGCGACAGAAATTTGGTCAGTATCTGGACATTCTGCGGGCGGAAGGCAGCAGTCTGCTGAGTTTGGATATGGCCCTGCCGATACAGAAAATGGAGGACAGCCGGGTCAGTGGCACGCTGCGACTGGATGACAATGCCTTATTCGTTCCGCCACTGGGTGAGGTGTTGAGCCACGCCCGGGGCACGTTGCATTTTTCCAGTGACGGCCTGCAGGCCGAGGCGATCAGCGCCGACCTGCTGGGGCAGCCGGTGGTGATGGATATTCTGCGCACGGCCAATGGCCAGACCCGGTTTCACGCCACGGGGCGTTTCGATGCCGTTGATCTCAGTCGTCGCTATTTGCCGCAGGTGTCTGATCTTCTGCAAGGCGGCAGCGAGTGGGATGTCAGCCTGGATGTGCCCATGGATGGCCATTCGTCAACGCAGCAGGCCGTTGTGTTGAAAGTAAAAAGTTCCATGCTGGGAGTGGCGGCACGCCTGCCATCACCGCTGAGAAAGGGTGAGGATGATCTGTTGCCATTGAAGCTGCGGGTGAGTTTTTCGTCGGCGCAAGAGCCGGTGCTGCGTCTGGCCTACGGTGGTTTTCTATCCAGCATCTTTGAGTTTGGCGAGGGTGGCCCCCTGGGGCTGCGTCGCGGGGAACTGCGTTTTAGTACGGATGCGGCTGTGCTGCCCGAGCAACCCGGTCTGCGCGTGGTGGGCTGGCTGGACACCTTTTCCCTGGATGACTGGGGCAGTATTTTGGGTACCGGTGACGGAAAAGGCGCCGCGTGGTTATTGTCCACGGATCTGGCCGTCCGCGAGGCCGAAGTCTATGGGCAGAAGCTGCATAACCTGAAATTGAAGGTGGTGTCGGAGGAATGGTACTGGCAGGCGCAGGTGGAAAGTCAGGAGTTGAAGGGGTTGCTGCAGATCCCGCGTAATAATGTGCACCGGCCGCTGGTGGCGGAGCTGGAGTATTGCCGGCTCGATTCCCTCAACTTTACGGCCGACCCTGAGACGGCGATGGATCCCCGCAGCCTGCCGCCGTTGAAGGTGCGCGTCGGTGACCTGCGTTACAAGCAACGTCGCTTTGGCGGGTTGCAGCTGGAAACGGTGCCAGTGCACAATGGCTTGAAAATCAGACAATTGTTGCTGACCCCCAGAAAGACACGCCTGAGTGCCAGTGGCGGCTGGTTTGTCCGGGGAAGTGGCGAGCAGTACTCAAAATTTGATATTCAGGTGGAGAGTGAAAATGTCGAAAGGACTCTGAAGGCCTTCGGTTATCTGGACAGCATTCGCGGCGGCGAGGGAACGATAGAGTTGTCGCTGCAGTGGCCGGGTTCACCGGCGCTGCCGGATGAGGATATGGAACTGGTGCGTGGCCATGCGAGCATGGATTTGCGCAAGGGACAGCTGCTGGACGTGGATCCGGGGGCGGGCCGCCTGTTCGGCCTGTTGAGCCTGCAGACCCTGCCACGGCGCCTGTTGCTGGATTTCGCCGATGTGTTCCGTGAAGGTTTCCGTTTTGACCGTATTCGAGGTGATTTCCTCATTGAGGATGGGGACGCCTATACCAGCAATCTTTATATGATTGGGCCGGCGGCGCGGGTGGATATCACCGGGCGCACGGGCCTGGTGGCGAAGGACTACGATCAGTTGGTGACGGTGACGCCAAAGGTTTCAGAAACGCTGCCGCTGATAGGTGCATTGGCGCTCACACCACAGATAGGTGCGGCGATTCTTTTTGTACAAAAAATCATGGAGCCACAGATCAACAAGGCCACACAGACACAGTATAACGTCACGGGCCCCTGGGCGTCGCCAAACGTTGTCAAACTGCAATAGCCCAGGTGTAAAATAAACCTGACGTTTGGCGTCGAATTAATGCAAAAGTTGGTCTTTTACTGTCTTTCCGGGGTGTTATGCTCCATTGATTACCTCACCCGCCGGGATAGTGGCACTAAAAACAGGACATTCTATGAGTAAAATGGCGGCAATCCAGATGGCCTCCGGGCCCAACCTCAATGCAAACCTTATCGAGGCAACACGGCTGATTACCATGGCCGCAGATGCCGGCGCAGAGTTGGTGGTGTTGCCGGAAAACTTCGCCATCATGGGTCAGTCAGAGTTCGACAAGGTAAAAATCCGTGAGGCCGACGGCCAGGGTGCGATTCAGGATTTTCTCTATGAACAGGCCGCCAAGCACGGTGTGTGGCTGGTAGGGGGCACCATTCCGTTGGCTGCACATGATGCCGACAAGGTACGCAGTGCCTGTCTGTTGATCGACGGTCAGGGCCAGCGCGTGGCCCGCTATGACAAGATTCATCTGTTCGACGTCGTGCTGCCGGACACTGGCGAGCGCTATGTGGAGTCGGAGACCATCGAAGAGGGTGATCAGGTGGTGGTGGTCGATACCCCCTTCGGTCGTTTGGGGCTGGCTATCTGCTATGACCTGCGTTTTCCGGAGCTGTTTCGGCAAATGGCGGGTCAGGGCGTTGAGCTGATTACTATTCCGGCAGCCTTTACCGCCATCACCGGCGCGGCTCACTGGGAGCCCCTGGTGCGTGCGCGGGCGATCGAGAACCTTTGTTATGTCATTGCTGCAGGGCAGGGTGGTTATCACGTCAACGGCCACGAAACCTATGGCGACAGCATGATTGTCGACCCGTGGGGGCGGGTGCTGGATCGCCTGCCCAGTGGTTCCGGTTTCGTGTTGGCCGAGTTGGATATGGGTAACCTGGAGTCCACCCGGCGTAATTTTCCGGTGCTGGAACACCGCCGCATGCAGTGCGCGGCGACCTGAGCGCGACATCTATCGTCGTCGGGTCTTAATATTCATCGATCTGGGCGCAGGAAGTCGAGCGCCACCAAAAGCAGGCGCTCTCGGGCGGGAGCAGAACACCCCCTAGTGTGGTGTAACGTATAAAGTGCACCTATCAGAGGCCCGCAAATGCCCCAAGACAAGGCGCAGTCCGCCGTTAATGGCCCCCTCCCTTAACAAGGACTGGAACGCAGGATTGGGGCATTTGCGGGCCTCCCTCCGGGC
>DRKN01000066.1 GCA_011051755.1 Gammaproteobacteria bacterium | reverse complement strand
GCCTTCCAGGGTCTTGGCGCAGATCAGGCCCCAACCAATGGCGGAACCCAGACCGGCGGCCGCAAGAATAACGCCCACACCTACTGCCGTATAGGCGTAAATGGTCGCAAGCATATCAGCTGTCATTGTTACTCTCCTTCACTTTTATTTAAAGATAAAAACTGCGCGATAAAACATTAAAAATCCGATCTTAATGATCCGTGGTATGCGCCATACCCAGATACACGATGGTCAGCACCATGAAGATAAATGCCTGCAAGGTAATGACCAGAATGTGGAACAGCAACCAGGCCAGATCCAGCACCACCTGCAACGGGAACCAGATCAGCAGACCCGCGCCCAGGGCGGCGGCGCCCCCCAGCAGGGCGATGAGCAGGAACACCAACTCGCCGGCAAACATGTTGCCGAACAGACGCAGGCCAAGGCTGAGAGGTTTGGCGATTTCTTCGATAGCGGTCATGACGATGTTGGCCGGCATGGCAAACTTGCCAAAGGGGTGAAACAGGAACATTTTCAGGTAACCACCCAGACCCTTGACCTTGATGTTGTAGAACAAGACCAGGGCAAACACGAACAGCGCCATCGCCATCGGCGTGTTCAGATCCGTGGTCGGTACGACTTTCAGATAGGGAAGGCCTATCCAGGTGCCGATGAGCGGCAACAGATCGACGGGAATCAGATCCATGAAATTCATCAGCCACACCCAGACGAAAATAGTCAGGGCCAGCGGGGCAATGAGGGGATTGTGGCCGGGGAAGGAGTCTTTTACCTGGGTCTGCACGAATTCGAGAATCGATTCGACAAAGTTCTGGAAGCCACCGGGGACGCCATCGGTAGCGTTTCTGGCCACTCGGCCACCCACCACGACCATCAGCACACCGAGAGCAATGGAGATGAACATGGTATCCAGATGCCAGGTCATAAAGCCTTCACCAACGCTGAGGTTGGTCAAATGATGCTGGATATACTCGACGGTACTGGCGCCCGATGAACCCTCTGCTGCTTGACTCAAGATTCTATCCCCTACTCATAGGTTTTCAATCCGGGCGCCCCATGGCCTTTGCTTTCGCACCACCATCACGAACACCCATCAAATAACTTGCCTGCGCCAGCGCAAAACCGATAAATACGGCCAGGGGTTCAAGCTTCAAAACACCCAGACCTATCGCCAGCAACACCACCACCGCCACGAATCGTTGCACGGCGCCGATGTACAGAATCAGCATGCTCTTCTTCGGGTCGTTCAGCGCATGCTCGTCGGCGCGCTTGAAACCCCGGATCGAGAGCAGGGCGAGAAAGACACTCGCCAGTCCACCATAAACGGCGGACAGTGCGTCCCACGCACCTTGAACCAGGCACAGCAGGGCAACAATTGTCGTTATTGCCAACTGCACGATGACAACCCGGCGGGCCTTGGCAGCCAGATCGGCGCCCAACTTACTCATTGCAGCTCCGGGTCGGTCAGTAATCGGTAGACTTTCAGAAATCCGCCGATGAAGCCGAGGCCACCGAGGATCAGGATGAAAATCGGCTGGGTCCCGAAATAGAGATCCAGCAAGTAACCTAACAAAAACCCGGACACAATCATCGAGGTCAGAATCTGACCGGCACCGATGAGTAATAACCCGGGCTTCTTGGACTCGCTCATTTTAAGCGTATCGCAATTTTAGGCCGGGCATTATAGCCAGCTCATGCACCCACAGCAAGCGGGTTTTGGATAAATTTGTACGAAATATGACCGGACGGGAGGCAACGATTCATGATCTGAGACCACACAAAACAATTACTGAATGCGCTGCAGGATTCCATCCAGCTCATCGAGGCTGTTGTAATGGATCACCAGTTTGCCATTGCCCTTGGCGGCATGTTGAAAAATCACCTTGGCGGCAAGCTTCTCGCCCAGTTCATCCTGCAAACGCTTGATGTCGGGATCCAGCGCTTTGTCTGCCGCCGATTTCCCTGCCGCACCCGTACTGAGGCGGCGCACCATCTGCTCCGTTTCCCGCACCGAATAGCCCTTGGCGGACACCTCACGTGCCGCCCGGCTTTGCTGCTCGCCTTCCAGCGCCAGCAATGCCCGTGCATGGCCCATCTCCAGGTCACCGCGTTCCAGCATCAGCCGAACGTCGTCGTTGAGGGTCAGCAGACGCAACAGATTGCTCACCGCAACGCGTGATCGGCCAACGGCCTCGGCAGCCTGCTGATGGGTCATCTCGAATTCTTCGATGAGTCGCGCCAGGGCATTGGCCTCTTCCACCGGGTTGAGATTTTCGCGCTGGATGTTCTCGATCAGCGCCATGGCGATGGCGGCCTCGTCGGGCACCACACGAATCAGGGAGGGAATCTCATGCAGACCGGCGATCTGCGCCGCACGCCAACGTCGCTCACCGGCAATGATCTCATAGCGACCGCCCGCGGCCAGCTCACGCACCACGATAGGCTGCACCACGCCCTGGACACGAATGGAACTGGCCAGATCCTCGAGGCTTTCCGGGTGCATGTCGGTGCGCGGCTGATACTTGCCCGGCTGTAGCAGATCGACCGCCAGCTCACGCAACTCCGTGTCCATTGTGGCCTCAGCCACCGCTGTCCCAGCCCCGCCCAGCAGGGCATCCAGGCCGCGACCCAAACCGCGTTTTTTCTTTGCCGCCATGTGTTTGTTCCAAAAGATTTAAAAGGGATCAGCCACCCACCGCGGCCACGTCTTCACGCCGCAACATTTCACCGGCCAGTGCCAGATAGGCCTTGGCGCCGCGCGACGTCTTGTCATACACCAACGCCGGCTGGCCGTGACTGGGCGCCTCGGCGAGGCGGATGTTACGCGGAATGACCGTGCGGTACAGCTTGTCACCGAAGTGCTTGCTGAGCTGCGCGGTCACATCGCCGGCAAGGCGGTTACGGGGATCATACATGGTGCGCAGCAGACCTTCGATCTTGAGGAAGGGATTGAGGTTGTCGCGCACGTCCTCGATGGTGTTCACCAGTGCGGTCAAGCCTTCCAGGGCGTAGTATTCGCACTGCATGGGGATAATCACCGACTGCGCCGCCACCAGGGCATTGAGGGTCAGCATATTCAACGACGGCGGACAATCGATCAGAATATAGTCATAGCGGCCATGGATACTGTTGAGCGCTTCGCGCAGACGGCGTTCGCGTTGCGGCATCTGTAGCAGCTCCACCTCGGCGGCGGTGAGGTCGGCGTTGGCCGGCAGTAGCTCATAGCCCGCCAGTTCCGTCTCGCTGATAGCGTCGCGAATATCCACCGAGCCGGTCAGCACGTCATAACTGGAACGATCCAGCGCATGCTTGTCGACACCGCTACCCATGGTGGCATTGCCCTGCGGATCCATATCGATGAGCAGCACGCTGCGGTGCGTCGCCACCAGCGAGGCCGCCAGGTTGACGCTGGTGGTGGTCTTGCCGACGCCACCCTTCTGATTGGTTACTGCGATGATCTTGCCCATGTTTGCCAGCCCGTGTCAGCCCGTTGTGTGGTGCTTCAATTCATTCGCCTTTGCCCCGCCCGCCGGTGCGAGAAAGATCAGGTGTCGCTCCTCGTCCAGCCCCGGTACCTGCAACTGTTGCGACTCACGAAACATGAACTCCGCCGGCAGTTCGGCCAGCTCCTGTTGCGGATAGACGCCCTTCATGGCCAGCAAAGCACCCTGACTGCCGCAGTAGACGCCGGCCTTTTCCACCATCTCCCGCAACGACGAAAAAGCCCGCGAGATGACCACCTCGAAGGGCGCATCAGGATGGTATTGCTCGGCCCGGGTATGTACCACCTCGACGTTGCGCAGTCCCAGCTCGACCACCGCCTGCCGCACGAAGCGGGTCTTCTTGCTGTTGCTGTCGAGCAGCACAAAGTCCACCTGCGACGACATCAGTGCCAGCGGGATGCCCGGCAGACCGCCGCCGGTGCCCACGTCCAGCACCCGCTTCGCCTGCAACTTGTGCAGATGTGGCAACACCGCCAGGCTGTCGAGCAGATGCCGCTGCACCATCTCCAGCGGCTCGCGCACGGCGGTCAGGTTATAGACACGATTCCACTTCGCCAACAGGCGCACATAATCCAGCAGACGCCCGCGGACTTCAAGCGGGCATTCGATGCCCAGTGTCTCCAGGCCCTGCGCGAGAGTCGTCTCCAGCAACATCGGCTACTCGGCGGCCAGGCGGCTGAAGTTGTCCGGCGCTTTGCTCATCGTGGCGATATTTTTGTCACGGTCGGTAATCCCGTGACGCCGGGCGATATAGACCGGGTCGTTATAACTCAGCCAGGCCTGACCCGCCGCGTCTTTCCAGACCAGCATTTTCATGGGCAAATCGATGCCGGCAATCTGCTGGCCGGTCATTAAGTGAGTACCTACTTTCGGCTTGCTGAAGAGTAGCAGTTCCGTGGGCCGCAAGGACAGACCGGCGTTTTCCGCGCTGGCGTCATGACGCCAGCGCAGGACGGTGGTGAAACCTTTATTTGCGCAGCGCTTGTGCCAGCCGATCCAGGTTTTTTTTACGCTATGGTGGCTCTTTTTGCCGATCAGCCCGTTGCCGGTCTCCGCCGGCGCCAGACCGCTTATCGGCAGCAGGGCCGTCATTATTCCCAATAATTTTTTCACGGTCTCTTTCTACCTCCTGGCGTTCGCCACTGGCCACACGCTTTTTCAGATGCACCAGCAACAGCGACACCGCCGCCGGCGTCACCCCGGAAATCCGCGATGCCTGGCCAATGGTCGCCGGGCGCTGGGCGGCCAATTTTTGACCCACCTCGGCGGACAGGCCGCGCACCCGGCCATAGTCCAGATCCTCCGGCAGGGACAGCCCTTCCTGACGCCGATGGCGCTCGATCTCTCCATGCTGGCGTTCGATATAACCGGCATATTTGCACTGAATTTCCACCTGCTCGGCTACCACCGGGTCACTCACGGGCTCACCGGCACCGGGCAGGCTCATCAGTGCGGCGTAATCCACCTCGGGGCGGCTCAACAACTCGGACAACCGCGCCTCCTTGCTCAGCGCCTGGCCCAGCACCCGTCCGGCCTCGCTGTCGGCCGGACTGCCGGGATGGAAGAAGGTTTCACGCAGACGCTGGCTCTCACGCTCGACGGCCTCACGCTTGGTCTCGAAAGCGGCCCAGCGGGCGTCGTCCACCAGGCCCAGTTCACGACCGATGGGCGTCAGGCGCAGATCGGCGTTGTCCTCGCGCAGCAGCAGGCGGTATTCGGCGCGCGAGGTGAACATACGGTAGGGCTCCTGAGTGCCGCGGGTAATCAGGTCGTCCACCAGCACACCGAGATAGGCCTCATCGCGACGCGGCGACCACGGCGCCTCGTCACGCGCCAGACGGGCGGCATTGATGCCGGCCAGCAGGCCCTGGGCGGCGGCCTCCTCATAGCCGGTGGTACCGTTGATCTGCCCGGCGAAGAACAGCCCGTCCAGGTGTTGGGTCTCCAGCGAGGGACGCAGATCACGGGGGTCGAAAAAATCATATTCAATGGCATAACCGGGGCGTGTGATATGGGCCTGCCCAAAACCCTTCATGGAACGCACCAGGGCCAGCTGCACGTCGAAGGGCAGGCTGGTGGAGATACCGTTGGGATAGACCTCATTCGACGCCAATCCCTCCGGTTCGACGAAGATCTGGTGCGAATCCTTGTCGGCAAAGCGCACGATCTTGTCTTCGATGGACGGGCAGTAACGCGGCCCCACGCCCTTGATCATGCCACTGTACATGGGCGAGCGATCCAGCCCGGCGCGGATGATGTCGTGGGTCTGCGCATTGGTGTGGGTAATGTGGCAACTGATCTGGCGCGGGTGGTCGCCGGGCCCGGCCATAAAGGAAAAGCTGGGAATGGGATCATCGCCCGGCTGCTCGGTGAGCTGGCTGTAGTCGATGGATTTGGCGTCGATGCGCGGCGGCGTGCCGGTCTTCAGGCGCTCGACACAAAAGGGCCGCTCGCGCAGACGCCGCGCCAGGGCATTGGCCGGTGGATCTCCGGCGCGGCCACCCTCGTGGCTTTCCAGTCCGATGTGGATACGCCCACCGAGGAAAGTACCGACGGTCAATACCACCGCTGGTGCCAAAAATTTCAGACCTATCTGCGTCACCACGCCGATGACGCGATCATCGTCCACCAGCAAATCATCCACCGCCTGCTGGAACAAGCGCAGATTGGGCTGGCTCGCCCCCGGCTTCCCCGGCGATTGCTCCTGCCTTACCCCAGCTTCCGCCTCCAGCGCCGCACACACCGCCTGTTTATACAGACTGCGATCCGCCTGCGCCCGGGTGGCGCGCACCGCCGGCCCCTTGCGCGCATTGAGGCGGCGGAACTGGATACCGGCGCGGTCGGCGGCACGCCCCATCACACCACCCAGCGCATCCACCTCTTTCACCAAGTGGCCCTTGCCGATGCCACCGATGGCGGGATTGCACGACATCTGCCCCAGCGTGTCGATATTGTGGGTCAGCAGCAACGTGCGCGCACCGGAGCGCGCCGCGGCCAATGCGGCCTCGGTACCGGCGTGGCCGCCGCCGACCACGATCACATCGAATGAATCCTGAAAAAACATCTCACCACACGGCCAAAAACGGGCCGGCCATTGTACCGGCTGGTGAAAAAGTAGCCAATCCCGTAACCCGGAGAGTCTCAAGCTCGGGAACAGGGAACCGCTAATACTGCAAACCCCACCACCGCTGCCCCAACCCATGAAAATCAAGCACCGCCTGTTCCTGCTTTCGGCTGTCATCACCACCGCCGCCCTGCTCATACTCGCCTTGCAGCAGTACACCACCCAGCGCTCCGACCTCCTGCGGCTCGGCATCATCACGCTGATCGATGTGGAAGCCGACATGCAGGCCCTCCTTGCCACCGAACAAAACTACCTGCTCACCCACAGTCAGGAATCCCGCGATTATTTTTTCCACGAGCAGCGGTCCATAACCGAAGAACTGCATGAATTGAACGAAATCATGGCCAAGCTGGGCCTGGACACCCGCCCTCTCGACAATATCCATCGGGATCTGGCCACCATCTCCTCCCGATTCAGCGAACTTGAGAAACTGGTGCAAACCATCGGCCTGGATGAAGACAAGGGCTTGCGCGGCTCCCTGCGCACGGCTGCCCACCAGGTGGAAATCGTCTTCAAAGCCACCGGTAATTATCACCTGCTTACCCATCTGCTGATGATGCGCCGTCACGAAAAGGATTTTCTCCTGCGCCTGGACAACAAATATTCCGACCGGTACGACCACGCCCATGGCGTACTTCTCAGCGCCATAGAACAGGCCGAACTCAGTCCATCACACCACAATGAAACCACACACAATCTCAACACCTATGCCAATAGCTTCCATCACCTGGTCGACAGCAAACGCCAACTGGGGCTCAGCGAAAACGATGGCCTGCGCGCCAAACTGGGCGCCAGCATCGATCAGGCACTGAAAAATCAGGGCGTGCTTGTACAAACCACCCTGAGTGCTATCAAGCAGGCCCGCATCAACCAGAACAGGATCCTCTTTACCGGCACCCTGCTACTGATCATCACCCTGGTCAGCATGACCCTGCTGATGGCGCGCAGCATCAGCCGCAGCCTGACGCGCATTACCGAGGCCATGGAGCATATCGCCGACGGTACTGCCGCCCTCAGTGTCAGCCTGCCCGAAGGCGGACGCGACGAGACGGCGCAGATCGCTCGTGCCTTCAACCGTTTTACACGCAAACTGGATCAGACCGTGGAACAAGTACTCATGGTGGCCACCAACCTTTCCCAGAGCAGCCTGCGCGCCCAGGAAATCACCCAGGCCACCAGCGGCGCCATCGAAGAACAGGTTGAGGCCATCACCCAGCTCAGCGACACAGTCGGGCAAATGGCCGACAGCAGCCAGCAGGTGAACGAGGCCGTCTACAGTGCCAGCGAAACTGCACGGGATGTGCACCACAAGGCTGTGAAGGGCCGTGCCGTGGTCAGCAGTGCAGTGGATGGCATGCAGGAACTGCAAGGCGAAATTGCGCAACTGGAACAAAGCATCAGCGCCCTCACCGGACACCACGAAGATGTCGGCCAGGTACTGGACATGATCGTCACCATCGCCGAACAGACCAACCTGCTGGCCCTCAATGCCGCTATCGAGGCCGCGCGGGCCGGTGAGCAGGGCCGCGGTTTCGCCGTGGTCGCCGACGAAGTACGCGCCCTCTCGAAACGCACCACCGACGCCACTGACGAAGTGCGTAAACTCATGGACACCATTCGTACCGGCAATCAGGAAGCGGTCGGGCTCATGACACGCAGCGCCAAGGTCTCCACCCTCAACCTGGAACGCACCCAGGCCGCCGGCGAGACCTTTGCCCTCATCGCCACCGCCGTCGAAGGCATCAGCGACAGCAATGTCCAGGTCGCCGCCCAGGCCGGACAACAGTCCGAACTGGCCAACACCGTGCGCGACAACATCCACAAGATCGACGCAAGCGTACGCGACCTGTCCGAGCTGGCGCGCAACAATATCTCCGACAACGGCGACCTGTCTCAATTTTCCGTGCAGTTGGAGTTGCTGGTTACCGGCTTTACCAACACGCCTTCCGCCAACCACGATACCACCACTGAGCTGCCGGATAACGTCGATCTGTTTTAGCGGGGCATCATAGCGAACAACGAGGGAACGGCTTCAGCTACAAATCTCCGCATTGCAATCGCGCAACATATGGGCTATATAATGTAACAGATGTTACTACCGGAGCCCGAAATGGCCTTGCTCACGTCCCAAGACACCCACGCCCCCCGCCCGGATATCCACAACAAAGAAAGCCGCCAGGGCCTCGCCCGCATGACCATGCAGCTGTTCCAGCACTGGCAGCTCAGCAACGAAGAACAGCTGGATCTGCTCGGCCTCGACGCCGGCAGCCGCACCACCCTCGCCCGTTACCGCAAGGGCCAGCCCCTGGGCAGCAACCGCGACCTGCTGGATCGCGTCGGCCACCTGCTCAGCGTGCATAAATCCCTACGCCTGCTGTTCCCCCACAACCGCGAACTGGCCTACGCCTGGATGCGCGCACCCAACCGGGCCTTCGACAAGCTCACCCCCGTGCAGGTCGTGCGCCAACACGGCTTCGCCGGTCTGCTCATGCTGCGCAGCTACCTGGACCAGGTTCGCGGCCAGTGATCGACCGTTTTCTCAGCGAACTTTGCAGCACCGACTACCACGGAGACTGGCTGCGCAACATTGTCAGCCTGCGCGAATCGCAAAACCTGTTCGATGACCTCAGCGAGCAACCCGGCGACTGGCATACCGCCATCGCCGCCGAACTCGCCGCCAAACCCGCTGACTTCGGCGACACCCCCATCATCAACCGCCCTTTCGAACAGGCCCGCTATTGCGCCGCCATCCGCTACCCGTTCGAAAACTGGACCCGCAGCCGCTACTCCGATGGTAACTTTGGCGTCTGGTACGGCGCCGACAACCTCGAAACCAGCATCGTTGAAACCACCCACCACTGGCTGCAATTTCTCCATGACGCCGACTTCCAGCAACAGCCAAAAACCATCATCGGCGAACGCCGCATATTTCAAGTTCAATGCGACGGTCTGCTGTTCGACTTCCGCCCCAAACTAACCGACTATCCCCAGTTAACCACCCCTGGTGAATACAACCTCAGTCAGCAAATCGGCCAGCGTCTGCACCGCGAAGGCCACCCCGGACTCATTACCCGCTCCGCCCATTGCGGGGGAGATATCGGTGTTATTTTCACCCCACAGATCCTGTCCAATCCCCGTGATTACTGCTACCTCGACTATCGTTACACTCCCGATTCCCGGGAAATTGCGGTTACTCGCAAACCTGGCAAAACATTTGCCACTTTGAAAATACAGGATGATGGATCGTTACGGGCCGTTGGTAGACCAAAAGTGGCCCCGGTAAATACGGATTAATTCCTTTGCAGGGCGGCCAGACCAGCAGCCAAGTAGGGTGGGCACGTTTTTTGTGCCCACGCGGAATGTCGGGCCAACAATACAATCCGGCACAATATAACTTGTGTGAACAACCAGTCCAATAGCCATATTCAACTTTGTACGGTGTATCGAAGAAGAAAAAACATTCTGTGAATTGATCGGCACAAGATTCAGCATAGCGGCCTGGAATATTGCCAATGAATTAGCGCGTGGGCACAAAAAACGTGCCCACCCTACTTGGCTTTGATTTTTATGTGTTTTTTGTCGAAGCAAAGGAACTGCACCCTTCTCAAAGAGACAAGAAAAATTCCAGGAAAATCTGAAAATATTGATGCGGAAGATACAGATTGTAGTCAGCCATCTTACTTTCCGCAGGTGTGGCATGTCATTCACTAACTGTAAATAACCACTTATCAATCATCATATGGCCAGTTTTTTCTTATTGGCAGAAGACCCCAGTCAATTAAAATTTATTGTTTTTTGATAGCGTGACGAATTTCATGGAAACCTATTCAACAACCATTCGCTAAAACTGGTGGATTAGTCTTGCAGATTGAAATCCCGGATACGGATCGATAAATTCATTGCTAAAAACCAGCCCTGTGATTATTCTGAGGATTCCGTGTTAAGGTGTAATTCCACGGATCATGTCGATCGAGGGCGGTGACCACCAAAATGCAGTACCCTAAAAATACTCTTCTTCGCGACAATGATTTATTAAGCCCGGCAGGTGCCTGATCAGTAAAAATCATTATTTTTAATCTGGCCTTAATCTTTTCTTCATATTTCTTCCTGGTAAGCGATTTGATAATGCCATGATGTTCAGACTGAAGCTGACCACAGCCCTCTCCGTGTTGTTAAGCATAATACTACTGCTGGCTGCCACCCTGTATTGGGGTACTCACCGGGCAGGATACTATTTTCAGCGCAGCCAGCTGGCCTATGATACCTCCCAGGCCTATGTTCAACTCTCCCACGATGCCTATCGCCACTTCAAAGAGCTGGTGGATATCGTTGTGCTTGATGGCGATGCCAGCGTGGAACAGGCGGAACTCTCTTACCAAAAACTCCAGCAATCACTCAACCGGCTACGGATTGCCACCAATGCCGAAATACATCAAGTGGATGAGCAGGAGCTGGCAAATGAAAAAGAGGAGCTTGAGCAGATCAAAGAGATCGAAAAAATCCTTAGTGAGGGGATCTGGGCATTTGAACGCATCATGTTTTTACAACGCCGTGGCGCGGAAGAACCAGCACAAAAGGTACTGGAAACAGTATTGGAGCAAACCATTGACCAGCAGTTTAAACCCATTATCGATAAAGGGATTGCGGAGGAGCGCGAAGAACTGGAAAACGCCCAGCGTCAGGCCCAACACTTACTGAGTGATCTTAAATGGATGGCGGCAGTAACCGCCATTATTGCTTTCTGTCTGGCACTGGCTATGGCCATCTGGTTGTTACGCAATCTCAGCACTCCACTGGATCGGCTGGTAAAGGGGGTGCGTCAGGTGGCCAAAGATGATCTGACACACCGTATTGAACTGCCCGGACGCAACGAATTCACCTACTTGGCAAAAAACTTCAATGACATGACCCAGCAATTGGCTCAGCAACGACAGCATCTGCTGTTCGCTCAGACGGAATTGGAAAACATGGTCGATACCCGCACCCGTGAACTTCAAAACGCCAACGAAAAACTACAACACATCGACGAGGGCCGACTGCGTTTCTTAGCTGACATCAGCCATGAGTTACGCACCCCGCTGACCGCAATTCGAGGCGAAGCCGAGGTGACAGCACGGGGCAAGGATAAAGCGCCGGGAGAGTATCGGGAAGCCCTCACGCGGATTGTAGCGCTTAGCAACCAACTGGGAAAATTGGTGGAGGATTTGCTGTTCATGGCTCGTTCCGAATCCGCCAATCTCCGTTTCGATCTCTCCCATCTGGTGCTGAATAACTTGATCAATGATGTCTGTGAAGGTACCCAGGCACTGGCTCGCCAACAAAAACTGCAATTGAGCCTGCAAGTGCCAGAGCAGGACATCAACATATCGGGTGACCGACGGCGATTGCAACAGGTGTTACTCATCCTGATTGACAATGCCTGCCGCTATTCCGATCCTGGAGGTAAAATCACCATCATCCTGCAAGCCGATGAAAATCACGCTACGGTGACTGTCTGCGATCAAGGCATGGGAATCCCTGCCGCAGAGCTGAGTGAGGTGTTTAAACGTTTTTATCGGGGAAAACAGGCCCGCGATGGCGTTCCTTCTGGTAGCGGGCTGGGGCTGCCGCTGGCCAAATCAATTATCGAGGCACATCAGGGTACAATTGGCGTAGCCAGCACGCCTGGCCGGCAAACCCGTGTAACCATTACCCTGCCGGTATTATCATCTGAACCCCTGGCTGCGGATACAGCCGAGATGTGAATCTCTGTAAGGATCTGAATGATGGCGATATTGATTATCGAAGACGATGAACGAATTTTGCAGTTTGTCAGGCGAGGGTTGGAGGCGGAAGGTTACCTGATTGAAACTTCCACCACCGGAATGCTGGGCTTACAGCTCGCCGCTCAGGCCGAATATGATTTGCTAATATTGGATCTGATGCTCCCCGACATCAGTGGTCAGGAAATCTGTCGCCAACTGCGCCAGCGGGACATCAGCACCCCGATTCTGATGCTCACCGCCATGGATGCCCTGGAGGATAAAATCGAGGGCCTGCACATAGGGGCGGATGACTACCTCACCAAGCCCTTTGCCTTTGACGAGCTGATCGCCCGTATCCAGGCGCTGCTGCGCCGTAGTCATGGTTATAAAGAACAGTCTACAGTGCTGCAGGTATCCGATTTGACGCTCAATCGAGAGACTCGAGAGATACATCGTGCAGGCCGGCTTATCGAACTGACGCCTAAGGAGCATGCGCTGCTGGAGTATTTTATGAATGCCCCGGGGCGTGTGTTCAGCCGCAGCAAAATCCTTGACCAAGTGTGGGGCTACAACACCGACCCATTGACCAATGTGGTGGAGGTTCATATCCGTAATCTCAGAAAGAAAATGGATGAAGGATTTTCCTCCTCACTCATCAAGACAGTGCGCGGCTTTGGTTATAAGTTGGAGGATATAAAACCCTCACCACAATCAGATCAACCACTGTAGTCATATCTGCAGGATGTATCGAACCACCCTGCGTCATCTTTTTTGTGACAACCCCCTGGGTTTTATCTGATCACGAAATTGTTGCGGCAGAGCCTGATGACCTGATGAGTAGTCTGTCGAGCAAAAGATTAAGATTGAATAAAAATTTTATGAGTGGCAGATGAATATTGCGCCAGTAAAGTGACAAGCCGAGGTATGCTTGGTCGGTCAGTGCTTCAGTGCTCAAGGTCATGCACTGCCTTGTCCGTCGGGCAGTCACAGGCGGCCATTATGTCTTCACGGGTGAGCATACCCACCAGCTTCTGTTTCAGGTCGACTACCGGTATGTGGTGGATATGGTTGACAGTGAATTGCTGAACCACTTCGGATAGGGGCTGATTCTCGTTGGCGGTGAGTACCGGGTGGGTCATGATCTGTCCTGCCACCTCCGGCTTGTCCGATTCCAGGCGCGTGGTACGGTGACACAAGTGGCTCAGACGCTCCGCCAGAGTTTTCTGCGGCAACGGTTCGGCGTGGCGGACGAAATCACTGACGGTGACAATGCCGATCACATGCTGAGCACGATCAATCACCGGCAGGCCACGGATGGCGTATTTTTCCAGTAGATTCCAGGCCTCTTCCAGCTCACTGCCGAATTCCACCGAGATTACCGGCTGGCTCATGACCTCAGCGCAGCGCAGGCTACCCAGTTGGCGGTTATGTGCGTGCTGTTGCGCACGGCTGTAGATTTCTTTCAGATCCTTGCGGCTGATATCCAGAAATGTATCCATTTCCGCCATTGCGTGATTCAGGTCTTCGTCGCTGAAGGCCGGGCCGTTGCTGAGCCATTTTTCCTCGCTGCGTTTCAGTCCCGCCGCCAGCGCCCGACGGTTGGCACCCTGGTGTATGCGCTGACTGAGACGCCAGTAAAGCAAGGCGCACCCCAGCATGATGGCAACATTGATGGCTACCGGTGAGAGTAGGAACTGGTAGCCGAGGTTGTGTACCGTGTCACCGCCCACCACCGCCAGCAGGGCGGTGGCGCTGCCGGGCGGATGCATACAGCGCAGCAGGTGCATGGCGAGGATGGCGCCACCGGCAGCCACGGCAGCGGCCGCAGCGATGTCGGGAATCAGTTGCGCACTGGTGACGCCGATCAGACCCGCGATCAGGTGTCCACCGACGAAGGACCACGGACGTGACATGGGGCTGGAGGGAACAACGAACAATAGCACCGAGGAGGCGCCCATGGATGCGAGCAGGAAGGGCCCGGCGATACCCTGAAGCATTTGTTGGCTGGCCATGCCGACAAGAATGACAGAGACCAGAGCGGCCGCGGCGGAGAGCAGAATGCTTTTGCCGCTGAGGTCGCTCTGCGGTGGAAACCAGCGTTGCAGGGTGGAAATCAAGTTCATGGCCTGGCTATTCTTACTGGGTTGCTTATACTGTATATTGCTAGCTTGCTAACTTTATATCGTTATATCGGAACAAATCCGGCGTGACGGGAGAGATGGCCAAAATTCAGATCTGCACAGTAGGATTTTGTTAACGGGACGGCACTGGCCTGCATGTTACCTGGTGCTTGATCGCTGCATCAAATACAACGGCCAATAACCCGAAAAAATGGTCGGCACAAAAAAGGGCGGTTGACCCGCCCTTCTTCGGCTTGTCTGCCGGCAAGTTTAGCGATGACTAGTATCGAATGGTTAAAAAGACACGTCGACCGCCTTGTTGCCCTCGTCGTTTTCTTCATAGTCCACTTTCACGCTGCCACTGTGGTTTTTTAAGGCCTTGAGAATATCGGCATCGGCACTGAAGGTGATAGGGCCACCGGACTGCGCGTCACGGATGGTAAAGCTGTTGTTGGCCGGGTCGACGGACATCAGTTGACCCATGTGGGCGCCGGGCCCCATGGCGTCGCAAGCCGGACTGTTGGCGGAAAACAGGGCAGCTGCCAGTACAGCGCCGATCAGGGTGGTTTTACACATGGTGACTCTCCTTTTCTTTCGCGTGGGCGATAATCCGACTCGTTTGGTCGAGTATCGCATTCGATTATTCTCCCTTGCGGCAGAGCTGGCAAGCATATCGTTGCCAGAGTTTGCAAAGCGGGCTGTAGACGTAAATTGCAGCATGATTTTTGGTGGAAGTTTTTTACTACAGGACGATAAACACAATAACGCAACAACGGATGAGCAAGGAGAAAAAAACCATGAAGATCGACAGACTGGAACACGCCCTACCAAACATGTCAGAAAAGGCGCTGGTTCGATTTGTCCGCCGCAGTGTTTGCCAAGCCCTAATGGGGGCCGGCAAAGAGGCCGATGAAGGCCGCGAAGTACTGGATCTGGTATATGTGGAATGCAGCCGACGGGGCAAGGAAAAACTGTATGACACAGTGTATGCCACCATCTCCCGAAACCCAGAGCACTGTGATCTGCACTGAGCCTAGCCATTCTATCAAGCGGCTTGCATGATGGAACGTCCGGAACCGGTCATTCTTCCTTCACAACGGATGTCCCGATGGAACCAGGTACAGCAGGGTCTTGGCCTCTTCCAACAGAAACTGCCAGAAAGCCTGCACCACCGGTGACAGGTGCTTGCCTGACTGTGTAGCACGTACCAGTGATACACAATGGGAAACCCCGCCATTATCAGCTTAGCCAGCGTATTCAGCGCCAACGCCAAAACGTGTCCAGCGCAACAATCCCGGCCTGCAGCGACGTAGAACTATTCACCACAGGGGCGTGGAGTGCGCAGAGGCATTGGATATCCGTGTCGTGCGCACGATGTTTTCCGTTTTAATCGTTGAGGAGTCAATTTTTCCGCTTGCCGTGAACAAGCGTTGAACAATGCATAGCGGATGAATTTCTCCCAATACCCTACCCCTTAGGGCGGGAATGTTTACTCAGCAAGTTAAATATAACAGAGTAGAACTAACATGGATTCCGAACACTATAAAATTGAGAGTGAGCCCTTCTACGCACCGCAGGGCAATGAAATCGACCTCTACACGGCGGCCTATGCGTCACGCCTACCGATGATGGTCAAAGGACCGACGGGCTGCGGCAAATCGCGTTTCATCGAACACATGGCCTGGAAACTGGGTAAACCGTTGCTCACCGTGGCCTGCAACGAAGACATAACCGCTTCTGACTTGGTTGGCCGTTATCTGCTGGATGCCGGCGGTACCCGCTGGTTGGACGGCCCGTTGACCGTGGCTGCGCGCATCGGTGCTATTTGCTATCTCGATATTCGCAGTACCCTGGATCACGCCATCGATGCGGTGTTTGAGGTTTGAGGGACGAGAGATCACTGAAAACTTTGGGTTCTTGAGCTGGCTGGTCAAATGAGCGACGAAATATACCGGGTTGGTTTGATCAGCGGCATAAAAAACAGCAGATGATATCCACAGGACAGACCCATGGAAATAACTACTCCTCAAACTTTCGTTCTCCAGCCTGAAGCCTTAAAAACCTACCGCGAACACCTGACTTGTAGTTTTCCGCAGCTCGATGACGTGTTCGCCGACTGCATGACCGAAGCCGCAGCCCTGCTGTCGCCCAAAGGCATCGACGACTACCTCGCCGGCGCCTCCCGGGTGTGCATGATCGGTCGCGGCTTCGAGCCGGTGCTGACGTACCTGGAGAATATGCCTCGGGTTGCCAGCAGACGGTACTGGAACTGAGTCAAGAGGCCGTCGCCCTGCTGGGATGGGCCATCGACAAGCTGGGTGATGAATTCGCCATCGCCGGCTTTTCCTCCAATACTCGCCACGAAGTGCGCTACCAACACATCAAGGGTTTCGCGGAAAAATGGGATGATAACGTCAAGGCGCGTTTGGGGGCGCTGGAGGCCGGTTATTCCACCCGCATGGGCGCCGCCCTGCGCCACGCCGGGCACTATCTGGATGCGCGCCGTGCCGAAAAGAAACTGCTGCTGGTGCTTACCGACGGCGAGCCTTCCGATATCGATGTTGACGATGAATGCTTGCTGATCGAAGACACGCGTAAGGCCGTGCAAGAGTTGGATCGTGACGGCATCTACACCCACTGCATCAGCCTGGATCGCCGTGCCGACGAATATGTCAGCGATATTTTTGGACAGCACTATACCGTCATCGACAACATTGAACGCCTGCCGGAGAAACTACCGCAGCTGTTCATGTCGTTGACCAAATAGACCGAACAGCGCGCCTATGACCCCGATATAGCGCCAACGCATAACTGACTCGTTGGATTGAACGTTTTTTGTGAACTCCAACATGCCAGAACAACGACTTACTTCCAAGGCAAGCAGCCTGTGAAACCCAGGAGATTTGGGGCATGGATTGGAGCGGATATTTGTTGTATTGGACGAGAACTAGCCAATTGAGAGGAGGGAGTCTGGAGAGTAACCTTTTTTATTCTCAGGTTTTTCAGGCTTAACCCAGGCTACTCGCCTGCATTGACAAAACAAAGATATAGAATACTATTTATATCTCCATTCAGGGCATAAGGAGATTTCGATGATCACGTTTCGCTCCATACTAAGTGGTAGGCATGGGTGTGTTGAAAGCCGCAGAAGGCGGCGATGCAGCAACAGCCTTTAAAGATTCCACGAACAGCAGTGCTGTTAAGCGGGGTCAGATGATTCTCAAGCGTGGAGGCGTTGAGCAGAATCTTGCAAAATCGCTCTCTTTGTCAGCTGCAGGAAAAAGCTGTGATTTAAGCACGCAGCAGACTATGGACTTGAATGCATCAAATTACCGGTGGCACAACGAGGATGTCAACGAAACGTTTGTTGATCCAAGCTTTAATGGTTTCAAACTTCAATCGGCGACTTTATGCATCAAGTATAATGACGTTGATTTTACTAGCGCCTCTGCGTATACCCCTGAACTGGATGTGGTTCAATTTGGAAAGACCACCCTAGCCGTACTTCCAGGGAATAACGGAGAAACCCGCACGGAATGCTGGGATGTAAAATCTCGATTGCAGCAAAATACCAGCGCCAACATTCCTTTTATTGTTAATGTTGACGCCGCCCAAGATTATCCTTTTTGGGCGGTCTATCTTTATGAGGCAAGATTGTCGACTTGTCACGTTAGCAAGGGAACAATAATACCCTGCCCCCCCTGTTATTAGAGGCCCCGTGAATTAGCAATAGCAGCCTGTATTTTTTCGCAGGCCCAACCCATTAGGTTATTTGCTACTTGCCTAACAGTTCTGAAGATTTTAAAAAACCGTGGGAACAGCTTCGGTCGCGAATGAAACCAGTTTTTTCGCGGCTGAGGTTGCATACAGGGTTACGAGTTAATACTACCGGCAATTTTTTCTTTTTCTTCATCTGGGTAAAGCCAATAAATTAATCCAAGAGTCGCTCTAAAATCATCTTATTAAAGAACCCCCAGGGCATTGAGCGTTTGGCGTTAATTAAAGGGGTCTAAAGGGGTCAGAGCCCTTTAATGCGCTGACCCCTTAAGTTCATGTGAACGCAACGACCAAGCGATAAAAAAATCAGCGCACTATGCTGAGGAGCACTCACGCCAACAATTGGATAAATATAGCTCAAATAATGCACTTGTATGCTTCATTGTCATTCAGGCAATGAAACATCATGGCTTTTGAGATCCGCGAAAAACCGCAAACCTCAAAATCCCCAAAAACCTCAAAAAGATATTTTCTATAAGAGAGCCGCAATACCAAGACCGGGCTTCTTCAACAACCCGGTTCAGATCGTGGATCGCTCCTTGTTCCTCGTCACTCTCACGATCTAACCTAAGTTATTAGGTTTTTTGACTCCATTAAGTCTCTACTTTGCATGAGGCATACTTGACTGGATATCTGGAAATCCTTCAAGAAGAATCATATCATCCCTATGGTTTCTATAAGACAGAAAAATATATTCGTTCCAATAATTTTTACTCAGCCCATATTTCATCAGTGACTGGTAAGAATCTTCAATATTTTCAATCCTATTTTTACCAAGATTTCGCTTAAAATAACTTAACCAATCATTTTCAACTGCCGAAATAAATGAATTATTACTTCCTAGCTTCCCTAAAATATAGGGTGTTGTAAATACCACTGAATAATTGAACGAATTAAACAATGGTGGAAATATTCGAGCGAACCAAAGCTCACCTTCCAGCCCCATATAACCACTTGGACAAATGGCTTTTAATTCCCGATTTGTCACCAATTCCCGAAAATGGATATATTCTCCTGATACTCCCTCGTGCTTATATACGCCCATGTAAGAATTTTGCATTTCTTCAAACACTTCAAGCTGCCCATGATCAGCATTGATGTACTTGCAAAAATCCGTCACTACAGTGCATAAAGTTTCCTTTTTTGCACCAAAGGAGCAAAGATCAAAAGCTCCCCAACACGTGAAATATGAAGTTGTTAGCGGACTCATTGGAGGGCCTGATGGCATATACTCTTCTGATGCATAAGCATATATATCCGCCAATTTATCCAATGCTGGCAACTCAGAAATTTGTTCAATTAACACAGATAGCTGATTTTGACTATAGACATAAAGCGCGTGAAGCGGGTCTAGTTTACTCAACTTCTCATCTGAAACTATGCTCTTTTGATATTCCACCGACTTTAGCTTTCCGTCTTTCCAGTCAGATAGGCTAGTAACTTTTCTTTGCAGTTGTTGCCGCGCCGAATCAATAACTTTTCTAGCTAAAGGCCCTCTGCCTCTATTTTGTCTTTGGTTTGGTCTATTTTTCATATTATGTAACTACTCAGCCCGAAACGTCCACAATCTATTGAATAACGAATTAAAGGGGTCAGAGCCCTTTAATGCGAGTCTGACCCTGACGGATCACTTAAATCTTTCTTTAAAGGGCTCTGACCCCTTAAGTCTCCGGTAAAGCTTCCTGAACAAGAGCGGGAAGATGGGGGTCAGGTCTTTCCTTTTGCCCCATTCAAAATGGCCTAAAAAAGCAAAACGCAAGACCTGACCCCGCTCTTCCTGCGCTCTTCCTGTTTATTGGTAGAAGATCCAACAAGGTGTATCCATTAATATCGACTTGTTAATAACGTCAACTTGACCGGCCTTATTAGCCCTGCTTGCTAAAGACTGCATATATGCTACCATTCGAAGTATGATCAAGACAATAGTTGTAGATACCAGCGTATTTATTAGTGCGCTGATTGGTGTCCGGGGCCCTAGCCGGGAAGTCATAAGGCGATGCCTGAATGGTAGCTATAACCCGCTGATTAGCAATGCTTTATTTCAGGAACTCGAAGACGT
>DRKN01000065.1 GCA_011051755.1 Gammaproteobacteria bacterium | reverse complement strand
GAAAACACACCTTGATAACGCGACATGAAACAATCCGAGGAGCCAGAAAGGCGGTAACCCTACATCATCTCGTGAACATGTTCTAACACCCGCCAGAATCCGCTAAGATACCGCCCCTACATTCACAGTGTGCTGTAAACACCTTCACCCACCCCACCAAGGTGGATGCCGCACATCCAAAGGAAGAAACTCGGGAGATTTTAATGCCTCTGACAGTGGCAGTACCCAAAGAAACAGCCCCCGGTGAGCGTCGCGTTGCGATGGAACCCGGCATCGCTAAAAAACTTGGCGGCATCGGTCTCGATGTCATTATGGAAACCGGCGCAGGCAACACAGCAGGCTTCAAGGACGAGTCCTACACGGATGTCAGCTTTCATGACCGCAGCACCACCTACGCGCAAGCCAACGTCCTGCTCCGGGTACAAACCCCCAGCAGCGAGGAGATTGACCTGCTCAATGAAGGTGATGTGCTGATTGGAACACTGACGCCGTTCAAGAACCCGGAACTGATCGCCAAGCTGCGCGACAAAAAAATCACCAGCTTCGCCATGGAACTGATTCCGCGTATTTCCCGCGCCCAATCCATGGACGTGCTGTCCTCACAGGCCGCCGTTGCCGGATACAAGGCAGCGATTATGGGCGCCGATCTGGCCTGTCGTTTCTTCCCGATGCTCACCACAGCCGCAGGCACCATTCGCCCCTCCAAGGTGATTGTGATTGGTGCAGGCGTTGCCGGTTTGCAAGCGATAGCCACCGCCAAACGCCTCGGCGCGATGGTCGAAGGCTATGATGTCCGCTCCGCCACCAAGGAACAGATCGAATCCCTCGGCGCGAAATTTATTGAGCTGTCCATCACCGCCGAAGGTGAAGGGGGCTATGCCCGCGAACTCACTGATGACGAAAAGAAACAGCAGCAGGAAGAACTCGCCGACTATATCGCCAAAGCCGATGTGCTGATCACAACCGCCGCCGTCCCCGGTCGCCCGGCCCCCAAAATCATCCCGAACGCCACCGTTGAGGGCATGAAATCCGGCGCAGTCATTATCGACCTGGCCGCTGAAGGCGGTGGCAACTGCGACCTGACCCAACCCGGCGAAACCATTGAACACCAGGGCGTTATTATTCACGGCCCGCTCAATGTGCCCAGCCAGGTCCCTTTCCATGCCAGCGAAATGTATGCCAAGAACTTGTTTAACTTTCTCAACCTGATGATTGATGAGGGTGAATTCAAACCCGACTGGGATGATGAAGTAATCGCAGGCGCACTACTCACCAAAGATGGTGACATTATGAACGAACAGGTAAAAGCCGTGGTGGAATCATGATTGAAGGATTTGTCGCACTCTATATCTTTATGCTCGCTGCCTTTACCGGCTACGAAATTATTTCCAAAGTCCCGGTCATCCTGCACACCCCGCTGATGTCCGGCTCCAACTTTGTTCACGGCATTGTGCTGGTCGGGGCCATGGTCGCTCTGGGCCATGCCGACACCGGCATGGAAATGACGGTGGGATTTTTTGCCGTCCTGCTGGCTGCGGGCAACGCCGTTGGCGGTTATGTGGTGACCGAACGCATGCTGGAAATGTTCAAAAGCAGTGATAAAGGAGGGAAAAAATAATGGATTGGATTATCCAGGCCTCCTACTTCACCGCCGCCATCCTGTTTATCTATGGCCTGAAAAAAATGTCCTCGCCCGTCACCGCCCGCAAAGGCATTGTCTGGGCAGGTATCGGCATGATGCTGGCGACCGTCGTCACCTTTTTTCACCCCCAGATTCACGCCAACTACGTGCTGATGTTCCTGGCGATCGCCATCGGTGGTGGCATCGCCTGGTGGTCCGGCAAGAAAGTCGCGATGACTGACATGCCGCAAATGATTGCGCTCTACAACGGCATGGGCGGTGGCGCAGCAGCGGCCATTGCCGGGGTCGAGCTACTCAAGGGCGAACCGATGTCCAACACCGTGCTGCTGCTGGCCGTGATTGGTGGGCTGATCGGCACCGTCGCCTTCTCAGGCTCAGCCATCGCCTTTGCCAAATTGCAAGGCATTATGCGCAAAGCAATTCGCTTCAAAAACCAGAAACTCATCAATCTGGCGATCTTTGTCGCAACACTTATCTTCGGCGCGATCATTTACAGTGTGGGCCACGAAGTCAGCGGCTTCGGGCTGTTTATGTTCTTCGCCCTTGCACTGCTTTTCGGCATCATGATGACGCTGCCGATTGGCGGCGCGGATATGCCCGTCGTGATCTCACTCTACAACGCATTTACCGGCCTTGCCGTGGGTCTGGAAGGTTACGTACTGCAAAACCCGGCCATGATGATCGCCGGTATTGTTGTGGGTTCCGCAGGCACCCTGCTGACCCAGCTGATGGCCAAAGCCATGAACCGACCCATCACCAACGTGCTGTTCAGCAATTTTGGTGAAGGTAGCGGCGATGGCGAAGCCCAGGATGTCAGCGGCACCATGAAACCCATCGAAGCCAACGATGTCGGCGTAATGATGGCCTTTGCCGAAAAAGTCATTATCGTCCCCGGTTACGGCATGGCGGTTGCCCAGGCACAGCACAAAATCTGGGAACTCACCCAACTGCTGCAAGAGCGCGGCGTCACTGTTAAGTTCGCCATCCACCCGGTCGCTGGACGGATGCCCGGACACATGAACGTGCTATTGGCAGAAGCCGGTGTGCCTTACGACATCATCTACGACCTGGATGAAATCAACAGCGATTTCGCCACCGCCGATGTCGCCCTGGTGATCGGTGCCAATGACGTCGTCAACCCCGTCGCCCGCAGCAACCCCGACAGCCCCATCTACGGCATGCCGATTCTTAATGCCGACCAGGCCAAGAACGTCATCGTCATCAAACGCGGACAGGGCGCCGGATTCTCCGGTATCGAAAACGCCCTGTTCTTCGCCGACAACACCCGCATGCTCTATGGAGACGGGCAAGCCATGGTGGGTGAGCTGATT
>DRKN01000064.1 GCA_011051755.1 Gammaproteobacteria bacterium | reverse complement strand
CATGGATACCCAACCGACAGAGAGGCAACAAAAAGCCTACCAGTTACTGAAGAAAATAAAAATGTAGACAGAGCCTTGAACCCTGTTTTTGTCTATCTAGATGATAAATAAGGGATAGTTTGTCGTTCTAAGAAAGGAACCTCAGATTAACCTGCCCCCTTGAATACCTTGAATACCTTGAATACAATTAACCTGACCCCTTGAACTTAACTTAACTTTTAATAGAATTTAACGGTTTATTGAGTTGTTGAGTCGCGCGAAACATGGTCTACCAGTTCACCCTCACAGTTTTCTGAATCTTAGCTGCCTGGTTCTGGGCTGGGGCGAATAATTCGTTGGTATGAGAATGGTGTCCTGCGGCGGACGAGTGTCGTCGGTGTGCGGGTAGTCGAGGGTGTAGTGTAGGCCACGGCTCTCGGTACGCTGCATGGCCGAGCGGATAATCAGCTCGGCGGCCTGCACCAGGTTGCGCAGTTCGATGAGGTCGTTGGTGATGCTGAAGTTGCTGTAATATTCCTCGATCTCCAGTGCCAGTAGCTCGATGCGCCGTTGCGCGCGTTGTAAACGCTTACGGGTGCGCACGATGCTTACGTAATCCCACATGAAACGCCGTAGTTCATCCCAGTTGTGGGCGACGACAATCTGTTCGTCGGAGTCGCTAACACGGCTTTCATCCCAGTCCGGCAGCTGTTCGGGAACGCTGTGTTCTTGCCAGTGCCGATTGATGTCCATGGCGGCGGCCTCGCCAAACACCAGACACTCCAGCAGCGAATTGCTGGCCAGGCGGTTGGCGCCGTGCAGGCCGGTGCTCGCAGTTTCACCGATGGCGTACAATCCGGCCAGGTCGCTGCGGCCGTGCAGGTCGGTTATCACGCCGCCGCAGGTGTAGTGGGCGGCGGGCACGACGGGCAGGGGCTCGCGGGTCATGTCGAAGCCATATTCCAGGCAACGCCGGTGGATGTTGGGGAAGTGGTGGGTAATGAAATCCGTTGGTTTGAAGCTGATGTCGAGGTACAGGCAGTCGGCGCCGAGGCGTTTCATTTCATGGTCGATGGCGCGCGCCACGATGTCGCGTGGGGCCAACTCGCCGCGTGGGTCGAAGCGTTGCATGAAGGTGGAACCGTCGGGCAGTAACAGCTTGGCGCCTTCGCCGCGCAGGGCCTCGGAAATCAGAAATGATTTGGCCTGCGGGTGATAGAGGCAGGTGGGGTGAAACTGGATGAATTCCATGTTGGCGGTGCGGCAGCCAGCACGCCAGGCCATGGCGATGCCGTCGCCGGTGGAGACGTCCGGGTTGCTGGTGTAGAGATAGACCTTGCTGGCGCCGCCGGTGGCCAGCGCCACGTTGCGGGCGTGGAAGACCTGCACTCGCCCGCTGTCGCGGTTCAGCACGTAGGCGCCCAGTGCGCGCTGCGGTCGCTGGCCCAGTTTGGTGGCAGTGATGAGGTCGACGGCGATGTGGTTTTCGAATACCTCGATGTTGGGCCGTGCCTGCACGGCGTGGATCAGAGTATCTTCCAGCGCCCGCCCGGTGGCGTCGGTGGCGTGGGCCACGCGGCGATGGCTGTGCCCCCCCTCTCGGGTGAGATGACATTCGTCGTCGTGGCCTTCACGGGCGGTGAATGGCATGCCCAGGGACTGTAGCCACTGAATCTGTGCGGCGCTGTGTTCGGTGCTGAAGCGAACGGTTTCCGCTTTACACAGGCCGGCGCCAGCGTTGAGGGTATCGACGATATGGGCTTCCACCGAATCGCCGGGATCCAGTACCGCGGAGATGCCGCCCTGGGCGTAGCGGGTGCTGCCTTCGGACAGATTCGATTTGGCGATGACGGCGACGCGAATGGCGGGATCGAGACGCAGGGCCAGACTGAGGCCGGCGGCGCCGCTGCCAATGACGAGAATATCGTGGCTGAAGTGCTGATTCATCGCCACAGCTTACTTGATTCCCCGATTATCGCCCACATTTCCTGTGCTCTATCGATGCGGTAATGGCGGAATCCGTCATGACCGTGCACCATGACCGTGCACATAGAGCACTTGGCAGGATTGGCGTATTATGGGCCGGCGTGTTGCAGGCCTTTTTGCAGCCGGAAGAAAATGTTCCGGCTCCGGCGAACTATCCGTACAGGCCACGGTCTACTGGAGCGAGGGGCCGGGCCTGCCTTTCGACATAACTGATAAAAAAGGATAGGCCCGGATGGGCGAAAAGAATGTAGACCAGGCGCTCGTCGAGCGCGTTCAGCGTGGGGACAAAACGGCTTTTGATCTGTTGGTGCGCAAGTATCAGCACAAAGTGATCAAGGTCATATCCCGTTATGTGCGAGACCAGAGCGAGGTCTACGATGTAGCACAGGAAGCCTTCATCAAGGCCTATCGCGCCCTGCCGCGCTTCCGTGGCGACAGCGCCTTTTATACCTGGATGTACCGTATTGCCATCAATACGGCGAAAAACTATCTGGTGGCGCAGGGGCGGCGATTGCCAAATATCGATATTGATGCCCAGGAGGCGGAACAATTCGAGGGTGCGCCGGGTCTGAAAGAATATGCAACCCCGGAACGCCTGTTGATGCGGGATCAGGTCGAATCCACGGTATACTCCGCCATTGATCAGTTGCCGGGTGATTTGCGCACGGCGATTACCCTGCGCGAACTTGAAGGGTTGAGTTATGAAGAAATTGCCGAAGCCATGGATTGCCCGGTGGGTACGGTGAGGTCGCGGATATTTCGCGCCCGGGAAGCCATTGACAAGAAACTCAGGCCGTTGTTGAGTAATCAGTGAGCAATAACGATTTTGTTGTGTGAAGCGATTTGGCAGTAAGCGGGAATCATAACTAATTGTTTTTAATAGAAAATTAGGTGGTAGGCGCAATGAGCAATCTATCCGATGAACGACTGTCGTCCCTGCTGGATGGCGAACTCGATGATACCCAGCAGCGGGATGCCATTGATGTCCTGGGTGGGGATGTCGAGGCCTGCGAACGTTGGGAGCGCTTTCATTTGGCGGGCGATGCCCTGCACGGCAACCTGGCGGAGGCCATCGACCCCCGCTTCGCCTCCCGTGTTATGGCCGCCATTGACGATGAACCCGCCATTCTTGCTCCATCCCCCCCCCGCCAGTCATCCACCACACGCACACATGCCCCCTCCCGACTGAGTAAGCGCTTTGCCGGCCTGGCTGTCGCCGCGTCTGTGGCCGCTGTTGCGGTGATGGGGGTCGAATCGCTGTATCACGAGGATCCTGCGGCGCCGCTCAATCAGCAAGTGGCAAAAAATACCTCGCCCCCGTCTGACTATATACGTCTCGCTAAACAACCGTCCCTGCCCACTGCCGCACCACTGGCATCTGTCGTGAATGCGCCGCTGACTATTTCTCCACAGACCACCCCTTCTTCTCCGCTAGCGGCGTCTCCGCTGACGGCGCGTACGGAGATGTTCAGGGTACATCCGGAGATTGTCCGGCGCATTGATCCCCGTTTGTACAAATACCTCATCAACCATAGCCAGCAGGCGGCACGTTCCAATATTCAGGGTGTGATGCCTTATGCGCGTATCGTGACCTATCCTGGCGTACAGCAGAGATCAGCGCAGCGGTGAAACGGAGTCTGTTTCTTCTCTTTATTTACCTTCCCTTTGGCGCCGTACTGGCCGGGGATGACCTGCTCAAATCCCTCAGTCGGATGCAGGATGCACTGCAAAACCTGAATTATTACGGCACTCTGGTGTTCATGCAGAGTGGCGATGTACAGTCCATGAGTCTGGCGCACCAGGCGACCGAGGATGGTGGGATCGAACGCATCGTCAATCTGAACGGTTATGCGCGCGAGGTGATTCGCAAAAACGATCTCGTCATCTGCTATCTTCCCGACAGCAAGACCGTCACCGTGAGCACCCGCCGTTCGGGCAAGGGTGGCTGGTTGTCGAAGCTGGTGGCCAATGATTTTGCCGCCATGCAAGCACTCTATCGTTTTCAGATGGATGGTGAAGACCGGGTAGCGGGCTATCCCACCCGGCGCGTGTTGATCCAGCCCTACGATGCCTTCCGTTACGGCTACCGCCTGTGGCTGGACAAGGATAGCGGCCTGTTGCTCAAGTCGGATCTGCTGAGCGAATCGGCGCAAATACTCGAACAGGCCATGTTTGCGGAGATATCCATTGTCGATGAAGTGCCGCCGGCCATGCTGCAGCCCTCGACCCGTAGCGATGGTTTTGTTTGGTACGAAGAGAGCAACGAGACCGAAGAAATTTTGCCGGCGGAGCAAACCTGGCGCGTCGCTGAGATGCCCGTGGGTTTCAAGGTCGTTTCTCAAATGCGTCATCTTTTACCGGACAGTTCACAGATGGCCGAGCACTTGCTGATCACCGATGGTCTGGCCAGCGTGTCGGTCTATATTGAGATGCTGGACGGGGAGCCGGCACCTTTTGACGGCCCGTTTAAACGGGGTGCGGTGAATGTATACAGCACGGCATTGGACGGCCATCAGATCGTGGTGGTGGGCGAGGTGCCAGTGGCGACGGTGGAAATGATGGCCAGGTCGGTTTATCGGCAGACCCCCGGGGCTGGCAATGATTGAAGAAACAGCACATGTTGTTGCCACGGGGCCGGACGGCGTGTGGGTGGAAACCCGGCGCCAGTCGGCCTGTGGTCAGTGTGCGGCACGCAAGAGTTGCGGTACCGCGGTGTTGAGTAAGGTGTTGGGGAGGAAGCGCAGCCGGGTGCAGGTCGCCAATCCTAACCAGGCCCGGGTGCATGTGGGTGACGACGTGGTGATCGGTATCGATGAATCGGCGTTGGTGCGTGGTTCGATGGCGGTTTACCTGGTTCCCTTGCTGAGCCTTTTCCTCTTTGGCGTATTCGGGCAGATGCTCGCCCGGCAGTGGATGCTGGACAGCGGCGAAGGTCTGAGCATTATTTTCAGTCTGTTGGGACTGTTGTTGGGTTTTGCCTGGGCGCGGCGTTATGCGCGTGGGGATCGGCGTTACCAGCCGGTGATTCTATGTGTGGTTTAATGTGGTGTAACGAGGGCATATATTCAGCGCGCCTGGAGAGAAGCCCATAAATGACCCAGGCCAATGCAATACCGCTTATTTCTTTCTACAATACACAGTGATTATTCTCTCGTGACTCGATTAGGAGCAAGTATGTCTTTACATCAACCCCTGCGGTGGTTTTCGTGGATCTCGGTGCTGGCATTGCTGGTATTTTCCGGCGCGGTTCAGGCGTCGCTGCCTGATTTTACCGAGCTGGTGGAAAAACACGGTGCTGCGGTGGTCAATATCAGTACGACCCAGAAACTAAAACATCCCAAGGTTTCGCGCCTGCCGCATGGCATGCCGGAAGGCATTCCCGAAGGCCCTTTCGGTGATCTGTTTCGCCATTTCTTCGGTGAACAGGGGCCGGGCGGGCATGGTGGTGGCGAGCAGTACGATGCCAAGTCGCTGGGCTCGGGTTTTATTATTTCATCCGATGGTTATGTGATGACCAATCATCACGTCATCAAGGACGCCACGGAAATCGTAGTGCGCTTGAGTGACCGCCGCGAACTGGAGGCCACGCTGGTTGGCAGTGACGAGCGCAGTGATGTCGCTTTGCTGAAAATTGATGCGGAGCATCTACCGGTGGTGAAGATCGGCAATTCCGAAACACTCAAAGTGGGTGAATGGGTACTGGCCATCGGTACGCCGTTTGGTTTTGACCACTCTGCGACGGCCGGCATCGTCAGCGCCAAGGGGCGCGCCCTGCCGCGCGAAAACTATGTGCCTTTTATTCAGACTGACGTGGCCATCAACCCGGGTAATTCCGGTGGCCCGTTGTTCAACCTGGATGGTGAAGTGGTGGGCGTCAACTCACAAATCTACAGTCGCACCGGTGGCTTCATGGGCCTGTCGTTCGCCATTCCCATTGATATGGCGATGCAGGTGGTTGGGCAGTTGAAGGACAGCGGTCGTGTGACACGCGGTTGGCTGGGTGTGCTGATTCAGGATGTGACCCGTGAACTGGCCGAGTCTTTTGGTATGGACAAGCCGCGTGGCGCGCTGGTGGCCAAGGTGATGCCGGACAGCCCGGCGGAGTCCGCCGGACTGAAGGTGGGCGACATCATCACCAAATTCAATGGCAAGACGGTGATTATGTCTTCCGATTTGCCACCGTTGGTGGGCATTACGCCAGTGGGTGAGCAGGTTGGCGTGGAGATCCTGCGCAATGGCGAGGTTAAGACCCTGTCCGTCGAGCTGGGTGAGCTGTCCGAGGATGAGATACAGTTGGCCGCTGGCGAGCCGAAAAGCGCCAAGACCAGCCGTATCAAGCTCACCGTTTCCGACCTGACCCCGGAGCAGCGCAAGCGTTTGGGCATCAGTGAAAAGGGTGTGTTGGTGAACCAGTTGTTGGCCGGCCCGGCGCGCAAGGCCGGCGTGCGCCGCGGTGATGTGATCTTGATGATCAATAACGTCGAAGTTACGGACTCCAAGCAGTTCCATGAGTTGGTGGGTAATCTGCCAGCGGGAAAATCGGTACCGCTATTGGTTCAGCGTCGTGGCGGCCCGGTGTTCCTCGCCCTGAAGATCGACGAGGACTGATTTCGCCAACGGCGTGCATGGACGCACGACTGACGCCCGCCCCGCTTATGTGGGGCGGGCGTTTCTGTTTCGGCCGTGTGCCAGATGAACTACAATGCGCAGCGGGCATCTTGCATGCCCGTTGTTTTGCACAATGAGACATCCACCACGGAGACGCGGAGGACACAGAGAATTTTAGGCTGGATCTGCGAATCCAGAAATGCCAACAGACCCCAGTGGCATACGATTGCACTCAGTGTCCTCCGAGCCTCCGTGGCGAACTGAAATATTGATTGGCTGATAACAGCCTCTCAACCCCAATGCAGGTAGCAGCGTCAATGTCCGATATGGAATATATCCGTAATTTCTCCATCATTGCCCATATCGACCACGGCAAATCGACCCTTGCAGACCGATTCATCCAGTATTGTGGTGGGCTGGAGGATCGCGAGATGTCGGAACAGGTGCTGGACTCCATGGATCTGGAACGCGAGCGCGGCATTACCATCAAGGCGCAGAGCGTGACGCTGCGTTACAGGTCCCGTGACGGTAATACCTACCAACTGAATTTTATTGACACCCCGGGCCACGTCGATTTTTCCTACGAAGTATCGCGTTCACTGGCTGCCTGTGAAGGCGCACTGCTGGTAGTGGATGCCTCGCAGGGCGTCGAGGCGCAGAGTGTCGCCAATTGTTACACGGCCGTGGAGCAGGGCCTGGAAGTGGTGCCGGTGCTGAACAAGATCGATCTGCCGGCCGCCGATCCGGAACGGGTGATTCAGGAAATCGAGGACATCATCGGTGTCGGGGCCGATGACGCCATCCGCGTCAGCGCCAAGACCGGTATTGGTATCGAGGATCTGTTGGAGCAACTGGTGCAGCGCGTCCCCGCCCCAGAGGGTGACCCGGAGGCGCCGTTGCAGGCGTTGATCATCGACTCCTGGTTCGACAACTACCTCGGCGTGGTGTCACTGGTGCGCGTCATGCAGGGCACCCTGCGTGCCGGCAAGAAGGTGCAGGTGATGTCCACGGGACAGAATCACCTGATCGATCATGTGGGTATTTTCACCCCCAAGCGCCACGATCAGCCACAGTTGTCCTGCGGCGAGGTGGGTTATGTTATTGCCGGCATCAAGGAGATCGAGGGTGCGCCGGTCGGTGATACCCTGACCATGGCCGACAAGCCGGCCGGGGCGCCATTACCCGGCTTTCAGCCCATTCAGCCCCAGGTGTTCGCCGGGCTCTTCCCCATTAGTGCCGAGGATTATGAAGACCTGCGCGACGCGCTGGCCAAGCTGCGCCTCAACGATGCCGCCCTGTTTTACGAGCCGGAGACCTCCACCGCCTTAGGGCTGGGTTTCCGCTGTGGCTTTCTCGGCATGCTGCACATGGAGATTGTTCAGGAACGTCTGGAGCGTGAATACGATCTCAACCTCATCACCACCGCACCGACCGTGGTCTATGAACTGAAAACCAGCGGCGGTGACGTGATGACCGTGGATAATCCATCCAAACTGCCGGATGCGGCGCGTATCGAGGAATTTCGTGAGCCGATCATTCACGCCAGCATCCTGCTGCCGCAGGAATATATCGGCAACGTCATTGGCCTGTGCGTGGAAAAACGCGGGGTGCAGAAAAAAATGCTGTATGTGGGTAGGCAGGTGGCGCTGGATTACGAACTGCCCATGAACGAAGTGGTAGTGGACTTTTTTGACCGCCTCAAGTCCGTGAGCCGTGGCTATGCCTCACTGGATTATCATTTTTTGCGTTTTCAGGTTGCCGATTTGGTGCGTCTGGATATTCTCATCAACGGCGAACGTGTGGATGCGCTGGCGCTTATCGTGCACCGTGATCAGGCCCAATACCGTGGTCGTGCACTGGTGGAAAAAATGCGTGAGATCATTCCGCGGCAGATGTTTGATGTTGCCATCCAGGCTGCCATCGGCGCGCACATCATCGCCCGCAGCAACGTCAAGGCACTGCGCAAGAATGTCACCGCCAAGTGTTACGGCGGCGACATCACTCGCAAGAAAAAGCTGTTGGAGAAACAGAAAGCCGGCAAAAAGCGCATGAAACAGGTGGGCTCGGTAGAGATTCCGCAGGAGGCCTTCCTGGCCGTTCTCAAAGTAGGCAAGTAAAGAGTAGGTAAGCAACCCATGGATTTTGATTTTCCGGCCATCATGGTCACCGCTACGTTTGTTACCGGCATTATTTGGGCGCTGGATGCCTGGTTATGGGCTCCCAAGCGTCGCGCCAGTGCCGAGGGACTGGGACAGATCGCAGCCACCAGTAGTGGCGCATCGCTGGACGAGGCGCGGGAGAAGCTGCTCAAGGAGCCCGTGCTGGTGGAATATGCCCGCTCACTATTTCCGGTGATCCTTGTCGTGCTGCTGTTGCGCTCGTTCGTGGTGGAACCCTTTCGTATCCCCTCCGGCTCCATGATGCCAACGTTGCTGGTAGGTGATTTCATTCTCGTCAACAAGTTTTCTTACGGTATCCGCCTGCCGGTACTGGATACCAAGATTATTGACGTGGGTGAACCGGAACGTGGTGACGTGGTGGTGTTCCGCTACCCTGAAAATCCCTCTATCGATTACATCAAGCGGGTCGTTGGTTTGCCCGGTGACCGTATTGGTTACTACAAAAAACAGCTGTTTATCAATGATAAACCGGTACCACAGACGGGTTGGGAAACCTATGTGGGTGAGGGGGCGGGCAGTGCCATGACCGGCGCCAAGGTGCGTGTTGAACAACTGGGTGAGATGGCGCACAACATTCTCATCGATACCAGCCGTGGTACCGTGGAGGGCGAGTTCATCGTGCCTGAGGGCCACTATTTCATGATGGGAGACAATCGTGACAACAGTAACGACAGCCGCTATTGGGGTTATGTACCAGAGGAAAATCTTGTCGGTAAGGCCTTCATGATCTGGATGAGCTGGGATGGCGGTATCAACTTTGAGCGTATTGGTGACAGCATTGAATAAGTGGTGGATATGCCCGCGCTTTCCAATAAAACACAATCACGGAGATTTTGAGATGAAAGGTTTGCACCGTCAACGGGGAGTAACCGGGATCACGATGATCCTGATTATGGCTTTGATCGCCTTCTTTTCGCTGATTGCCATGCGCTTGTTTCCCGTTTACCTGGAACATTTCAAAGTATCCAGTCATCTGGAAAGCCTGGCCGTTGAAGAAAGTACCGGTAAGCTCAGTGACAATGAGATCCGCAAAACCCTGGCCAAACGCTTTGATATCGATGATGTCGAGAATGTCCGTCCTGAAGACATCTTTATTGAGCGTCCAGACCGCGATACGCTGATCATCGCCATCGAATATGAAGTGCGTACGCCCGCCTTTGGCAATGTGGACATGGTGATCAGCTTTATCGATGAGGTCGAGGTCAATCCTTGAGGCGCAACATCGATGAACTTGCCGCGACGATGGGATACCGCTTCAAGACGGCAAACCTGCTGGAAGAGGCGCTGACCCATCGCAGTAAAGGGGCCGTGAATAACGAGCGCTTGGAATTCCTCGGTGATGCGATCCTGGGTTTTGTGGTTGCAGAGATCCTGTTTGCACGTTTCCCCGCAGAGTTTGAAGGGGTGCTCACCCGTTTCAGGGCTTCGCTGGTAAAAAAGGAGACCCTGGCAGAACTGGCGCGCAGCTATCAGCTGGGTGATTACCTGCGGCTTGGGCCGGGCGAGCTGAAAAGCGGTGGTTTTCGTCGCGACTCCATCCTGGCCGATGCCATGGAGGCGATCATTGGCGCCATTTATCTTGATAGTGATATGTCGACGGCGCGCGACTTTGTGTTACGCAGTCTGGGAGATCGTTTCGACCATCTTCAAGTGCAGAAAGATCCAAAGACGCAATTGCAGGAATTTTTGCAGGCGCGGCGCCAGCCGCTTCCGGAATACAGCGTGACGGCGACACACGGTACCGCCCATGACCAACAATTTGCCGTACAGTGTGTAGTCGATGGTTTGTCCGAACCTGCACGCGGTGTGGGTAACAGCCGGCGTAAGGCTGAACAGGCGGCTGCACAACAGGCCCTGGAGTCTCTGAGCCATGCCCATGAAAAGTAATATTCATGAAAAATGAAGAATTCCGCTGTGGATTCGTGGCCATTGTGGGGCGGCCGAATGTCGGCAAGTCCACCTTGCTCAACCGTATTCTCGGTCAGAAAATCAGTATTACGGCGCACCGGCCACAGACTACCCAGCATCGTATCCTGGGTGTGAAAACCACCGATACGGCGCAGATGATCTATGTCGATACCCCTGGCATGCACCTGGGTGGCAAGCGGGCGATCAACCGCTATATGAATCGTGAGGCGACCAGCAGTATCAGCGATGTGGACGTGGTGGCCTTTGTCGTCGACCGTATGCGCTGGAACGAGGAAGATCAGAACGTACTGGAAAAACTTGAAAATGCACGTGCGCCGGTGGTGCTGGTGGTGAACAAGATCGATGAAATAAAGAACCGGGAGGAATTGCTGCCGCAGCTGCAGGGACTGGCCGAAAAACGGGATTTTGCCGCAGTCATTCCGCTTTCCGCGCGCAGCGGTGAATCCGTTGATCGCCTTGAGGCTTTGCTACAGGACATGGCGCCCACCTCCGGGCCGTTCTTTCCCGAGGATCAGATCACCGACCGCAGCGAACGCTTTATGGCCGCCGAGCTGGTGCGCGAAAAGCTGGTGCGCACCCTGGCCCAGGAGCTGCCGTATTCCAGCACTGTGGAGATCGAAAAATTCAGCCTCGAAGAGACCACGCCGGGCAAGCCGCCGGTGCGCCACATCCATGCCATCATCTGGGTGGAACGCCCGGGACAGAAGGGCATTATCATCGGCAAGCAGGGGCAGCAGTTGAAACGCATCGGTGAACAGGCGCGCAAGGACATGGAGCGCGCCTTTGACGGCAAGGTCTTCTTGCAGTTATGGGTCAAGGTGCGCCAGGGCTGGTCCGATGATGAGCGCGCGCTGCGTAGCCTCGGCTATCGGGACGAGTAAGCGGTGTGAAGAAGTCCGCCAATGAATGCCAATAGACGCCAATGGCTGGTACTCTGCCAATATTTCCTTGGCGGAGTACTCGGCGCCTTTCCTTGCGGTAGGAGCGGGCCATGCCCGCGATGGGCTAGAACCTTCAAACGCAAAGACGTAAAGAGGCAGAAAGGGCAAAGGTATTTTTGTTTTTTCTTTGCGTTCGTGCAGCTTTGCGTTGAGAATAAGAGGGGGATCCATCGCGGGCATGGCCCGCTCCTACCGCTTGCCAGCCTTTTTCGGGCGCGGAGCTGATTCCTGGTGTCCAGCAAGCAAATCGTCCTGCAACCCGCCTATGTACTGCACCAGTGGGCCTACCGCGACAGCAGCGCTATCGTCGAATTGTTTACGCCGGAACACGGTCGGATCGGGGTGGTGGCGAGGGGCGTCAAGCGCCCGAAATCGCCCTGGCGTGGCCTGTTGCAACCCTTTCAGCCGCTGCTGGTCTCCTGGCGGGGGGGGGGAGAGCTGAAGACCCTGGCCGAGGTCGAGGCACAGGGCATGGCCCTGCAATTGCCTTCACAGCCGCTGGTCAGTGGCTTCTATCTCAACGAATTGCTGATGCGCCTGGTGGCGCGCCTGGATGCCCAGCTGACGCTGTTTGGCTGCTATGATGCCAGCCTGCGCGCCTTGGCGGTGGTGCAGGACGATGCCGCGCTGGAGCGGGTGCTGCGCTACTTCGAACGGGATCTGCTGGCGGCGTTGGGCTATGCCCTGGTGCTGGATTGTGAGGTGAAAACGGGCCGGCCGCTGACACAGGCGCAGGTCTATGATTACCAGATTGAGCGTGGCCCGGTGGGTCTGGCCGAGGCCGAAGCGGGGCAGGGTATTGCCGTGCACGGCAGCACCCTACTGGCGATTCGCCAAGCGGATCTATCCGACCCACAGGCGCGCCGTGAGGCCAAACGCCTGATGCGGGCGGTGCTGGCGCGTTATCTGGGCCCCAAACCACTGTTCAGTCGCCAACTGCTGGCGCGTCGAAGTAACAACACTGAGAGAGCAGAGAGACATCAATGAGCGAACACACCACGGATTTACTGCTGGGCGTCAATATCGATCACGTCGCCACCCTGCGCCAGGCGCGCGGCACACGCTACCCGGATCCCATCCAGGCCGCCATTGCCGCCGAGCAGGCGGGCGCCGACGCCATCACCCTGCACCTGCGCGAGGATCGCCGTCACATACAGGATCGCGATGTGGAAATGCTGCATGACATCCTGTTGACGCGCATGAATCTGGAAATGGCAGTGACCGATGAAATGCTCTCCATCGCTGAGCGTATCCGTCCGCAGGACTGCTGCCTGGTGCCGGAGCGGCGCGAAGAGCTGACCACCGAGGGTGGCCTCGATGTCGTCGGACGGAAAACACGCCTGCACGAGGCCTGTGCACGGCTGGCGGATGCCGGCGTGCGCGTGTCCCTGTTCATCGATGCCGATGAGGCGCAGGTGGCGGCGGCGCAGGCGGTTGGTGCACCGGTGATCGAGATTCACACCGGCCATTTTGCCGATGCCGGAAATCGCGAACAGCAGCAACGTGAACTGGCGCGGGTGGTGCAAGCCACTCAGCAGGGGCTGGAACTGGGCCTGCAGGTGAACGCCGGCCACGGCCTCAACTACCAGAATGTGCAGGCCGTCGCCGCCATTCCCGGCCTTGCCGAACTGAACATCGGCCATGCCATCATCGCCCGCGCGGTGTTTTCCGGCCTCGAGGAGGCCGTGCGTGAAATGAAACGCCTGATGCGGGAGGCGGCCGCGCGGTGATCTACGGCATTGGCACCGATATCGTCGCCGTGCCCCGCCTGCAGGCAAGCCTGGATCGCTATGGGCAACGCTTCGCGGCGCGTATTCTCACTGCGTCGGAAATGAGCGGTTTTCAGCAGACGCAGAGTCAGGCCCATTTTCTCGCCAAACGCTTTGCCGCCAAAGAGGCGCTGGTGAAGGCCTTGGGTACCGGGTTTCGCGATGGCCTCAGCCTGCGTGACGTTGCCGTGGCCAATGATGCACTGGGTAAACCGATGCTGGCATTCAGTGACGAGCTGGCTGATCGCTTGCGTTCCCGGGGCATTACGCAGCAGCATCTCAGCCTCACGGACGAGCGGGAATATGCGCTGGCCTTCGTTATTTTGGAGTGTCTGTAGAGTATTTTTACCGGTGGATGGAAAATACAGCAAAGAGGCTTGTGTTTCTCAGCGGTTTAGGTAGAATGCGCAGCCTCGGTTGCGGGGTGGAGCAGTCCGGTAGCTCGTCGGGCTCATAACCCGAAGGTCGTAGGTTCAAATCCTGCCCCCGCTACCATTTGAACAGACGGTCTGTAGATAGTACTGCCATTGGCGGCTTTATCTACAGGCCGTTTTTCATTTCCGGCTCCTTTCATCGATGTATTCTCCGAGGCAATTTTAAGGCTCAAGTTTCGGCGTTCAAAATCAACAATGCCCACGTTGTGACATATTGAATAAATTCAATATTTATTGATTAGCAAAGGAACTGCACCCTTCTCCAGCCGAGCGCGCGCGTCTTTTGCCTAACCTGCCGTTGTCCCGAACGGTTTCTATCTTTCAATCTCCCTGCTTACCTCAAGAACCACACATCCCGTAGTCTGTATGCCATCATATTGGCAATGAGAGGACAACCCGTGGACTTAAAAATATACTGCTAGGCTATCGGATATTATCGGGTATAATCAGGTATGTAAATCGGGTGTCATCCCAGTTAATGAGGTATGAATGAAAGAACCGTTTATCACTGTTGGACAGGATATCTTGCAGCTTATCGCTGAAATCGATGAGTTCAAAGGCCAATGGCAGGCATTTGTTACGTCCCACTCTATTTCCACCCCTCCATCCCGACCTATTTGAGGAGAGATAAGCGAGGTCATTCCACGCTCTTTCAGGGAGGACGGATTCCTTCAAGAGCGCGGGACGAGAGCGGTGTTATTCAGCTGGCGGGTTTGTGTT
>DRKN01000063.1 GCA_011051755.1 Gammaproteobacteria bacterium | reverse complement strand
TGGCATGTGGGGGAGTAATACCCGGTTCAATCCCACGCATTTTTATACGCCGCCTCTGACAAAGGCCGGGGGGTGATTAGGTCAGTTTATGGACTGGAGGCACAGAGGACTTGTGCTGGAACAGAGTATCTACGGGCGGGTTAAACGACCTCATTTCATCGTAGAGCGGGCCATGCCCGCGATGATTTCCCTCAGCATTCCATCTTCTCCCGCGAAAACACCCCGTACAACACCGGCAGCACGAACAGTGTCAGCAGGCCCGGCGAGGCAAGGTGAAACTGGAAATGACATCATGTCAAGGCCTAACCTGATGAATGCCGCGCTAAGCTTATGTTTTCTCATTGGTTTATATGCGGCTGCCCTGTCCTACCAGTAGTTCGCCGGGCGAAATGGTGGCGTGGTGGGTATAATGGGTGTCTTTGTTATGCCTGCCCCGCAGGCAATCACGAGCCCGGCCATTCATGAGCGATTCCACCACTGATACTCCCGCGATCCCCCGCATCCAGAAACTGTCGACCCGACTGACCAACCAGATCGCCGCTGGTGAGGTGGTGGAGCGCCCCTCGGCGGTGGTCAAAGAGCTGCTGGAGAACAGCCTCGACGCTGGCGCCCGCAGCATCGACATCGATGTGGAGCAGGGCGGCCGCAAGCTGATTCGCCTGCGCGACGACGGCTGCGGTATTCTCAAGGAGGATTTTCCCCTTGCCCTCAGCCGCCATGCGACGAGCAAGATTCATTCCCTGGATGATCTGGCGTGCGTGGCCAGTCTGGGCTTTCGCGGAGAGGCCTTGCCCAGCATCAGTTCCGTGTCGCGGCTGGAACTGCGTTCCTGCGCGCGCGGTGATGACAGCGGCTGGTGTGTGACAGGCGATGGTGGCGACGCCATCAGCGAGCCGCAGCCGGTGGCGCACCCCGAGGGCACCACCATCGAGGTGCGTGACCTGTTCTTCAATACCCCGGCGCGGCGTAAATTTCTGCGCACCGACAAGACTGAGTTCGCGCACCTCGAAACAGTGGTCAAACGCCTTGCCCTGAGTCGTTTCGATGTCGCCTTCGCCCTGCGCCACAATCAGCGCACGGTACTGAAACTGCGCCCGGCGCAGAGTGAGCCTGAACAGCGCCAGCGAGTGGCACAGGTGTGTGGTTCGGCCTTTATCGACCAGGCCCTGTGGGTGGACTATCAGGTCGCCGGCATGCGTCTGTGGGGCTGGGTGGCGCAGCCCACCTTTTCCCGCTCGCAGGCGGATTTGCAGTATTTCTACGTCAACGGCCGCATGATTCGCGACAAGCTGGTGGCGCATGCCATCCGTCAGGCTTACCAGGACGTGCTCTATCACGGCCGGCACCCGGCCTACGTGCTCTATTTGGGGTTGGATCCGACGGCGGTGGACGTCAACGTGCACCCCACCAAGCACGAGGTGCGTTTCCGCGAGGGGCGCACGGTGCACGATTTTTTGTTTCGCAGCCTGCATCAGGCCCTGGCCGATGTGCGCCCGGGGACGGTGGACGCGGAGAGCGGCGAAATCATCGCGGCGCCAGCGGGACAGACCATCACCGAGCAGTCCCTGCAACGGGGTGCGCCTCCCGCCGGGGACGCTACCGGTCGTTATTCCGGCAACTCGCCGGGCGGCCATCACCATCGGCAGTCCAGCATGGCCTTCGCCGTGGGCGCACAGCGGCCAGGCTTGCAGGCGTTGTATCAGGGGGCACAGACACTGTCGGCCGGGGACACGGGGCAGGACACGGAATCCACTGAGGCTCCGCCGCTGGGTTATGCCATCGCCCAGCTGCATGGCATCTATATCCTCGCTGAAAATATTCAGGGACTGATCGTGGTGGACATGCACGCGGCCCATGAACGCATTACCTACGAGCGCATGAAGACCGCGCTGGAGGGTGAAGGCGTACGCTCGCAGCCATTGCTGGTGCCGATCAGTATCGCTGTCAGTGAGAGCGAGACGCGTCTGGCCACGGAGTTTGCCGCGGTTTTCGGTGAACTGGGTTTCGTCGTCGAGGTCATGGGCCCCGAAACGCTGGTGGTGCGCCAGGTGCCCAGCCTACTGCGTGATGCGGACGTGGAAACGCTGCTGCGTGACGTGCTGTCGGATCTGGCCACCTACGGCACCACACAGCGCGTGCGCGAGGCCATCAACGAGCTGTTGGGCACCCTGGCCTGTCACGGCTCCGTGCGTGCTAACCGCAAATTGACGATACCGGAAATGAATGCACTGTTGCGCGATATGGAGCGCACCGAACGCAGCGGCCAGTGCAATCATGGCCGGCCGACCTGGATACAGATGGATATGACGGCGCTGGACGGCCTGTTTTTGCGCGGGCAGTGATGTCGATGAATAAAGCCCCTCCCGTCGTCAGTGGTCAGGACGCCATTCCCGTCAACGGCTATCGCTGGCGATACATCATCGACATTGCGCTGGAGTATCGCCGCGCGCTGGTGATCGCCAATATTGTCGCGATCCTCGCCGTGCTGGCCAGCGTGCCATTGCCGCTGCTGTTTCCGCTCATGGTCGACGAGGTGTTGTTGCAGCAACCGGCTGCGCTGGTGGCGGCCATGGATGCGCTGTTTCCCGCCGCGTGGCACGGGCCGGTGCTGTATATCCTGGTGATCCTGCTGGTGACGATTATCCTGCGGCTGCTGTTTCTGCTGCTGAGTGTGTGGCAGGTGCGCCAGTTCACCCTGATCGCCAAGGAGGTGATATACCGCATCCGGCGTGCCCTGTTGCTACGTATGCAGCGGGTGTCGATGGCGGAGTATGAGACCCTGGGCAGTGGCGGGGTGGCGTCGCACTTTGTCACCGACCTGAATGCCTTGGACGATTTCATCGGCGACTCGGTGGCGAAGGCGCTGATTTCCGCCCTGACGTTGGTGGGGGTTACCGCTGTGCTGCTGTGGATGCACTGGCAGTTGGCGTTATTCATCCTGTTCATGAATCCGCTGGTGATTTATTTCACCGTGTTGCTGGGCAAACGGGTGAAGATCCTCAAGCGTCATGAAAATTCGGCCTTTGAGCTGTTTCAGCAGGCCCTCACCGAGACCCTGGACAATATTCATCAGATCCGCGCCAGTAATCGCGAGGGCCACTATATTCGCAGGGTGATCGGCAAGGCCGACACCATTCGCAGCCATTCGGCGGCCTATTCATGGAAGAGTGATGCGGCCGCGCGGCTATCCATGGGTGTGTTTCTGCTCGGCTTCGATGTGTTCCGCGCTATTACCATGCTAATGGTGGTTTTTTCCGATCTCAGTATCGGCGAGATGATGGCGGTGTTCGGCTATCTGTGGTTCATGATGGCGCCGGTGCAGGAGCTGCTTGGTCTCCAATACAGATACTATGCGGCCAAGGCGGCGTTGGAGCGTGTCAACGACCTGCTGAGGCTGAAGCGGGAGCCGGAATATCCGCACAAGACCAATCCCTTTAGTGGTCAGCATACGGTCGGCCTGCGGGTAAGAGATGTGAGTTTCCACTATGGCCGCAATGGTGACAGGCCGCCTGTTCTTGATCACGTCAACCTGTATGTCGCGGCCGGAGAGAAGGTGGCGTTGGTGGGCGCCAGCGGCGGTGGCAAGTCCACACTGGTGCAGGTGATCCTCGGCATGTATGCTCCGCAATCCGGCGAACTTTATTTTATCGATGGTGATAATCGCGCGGTGCCGGTGAGCGAGATCGGCCTCGATGTGGTGCGCGCCAACGTCGCCACGGTGTTGCAGAACCCGGCCATGTTCAATGACAGTGTGCGTATGAATCTGACCCTGGGCAAGGATTTTACCGACGAACAGTTATGGCGTGCGCTGGGTGTGGCGCAGTTGCGTGAGGTGGTGGAGGCTATGCCCGATGGCCTGGAGACCCGCGTCGGCCGGCAGGGTGTGCGACTCTCCGGTGGTCAGCGGCAGCGGCTGGCCATTGCGCGCATGGTGCTGGGTGAGCCGAAACTGGTGATCCTGGACGAGGCGACCTCCGCCCTGGATACGCAGACCGAGGCGCGTCTGCACCAGGCTCTGCATGAATTTCTTGCAGGTCGCACCACCTTGATCATTGCCCATCGTCTGAGTGCGGTAAAGCAGGCGGATCGGGTGTATGTCTTCGACGGTGGCCGGATCATCGAGGAAGGTGTGCACGACGACTTGATTCAGGGTGATGGATTGTACAGTCGCCTGTACGGAAAATTACAGCATTGATGAATGTTGTAGGAGCGGGCCATGCCCGCGATACTTTTTTCTGAAAATGCAATGAAACGCAGAGATCGCAGAGACGCAAAGGACACGGAGAGTTTTTAATGGATTTCCTCTGCATTCTTTGCGTCTCTGCGTTAATTCTCTTTGCTGGGAAAAACGCATCGCGGGCATGGCCCGCTCCTACGGGTGTCGTGCGGTTGGTCACGGCGCTGATGGAACAAACGAAACAACGGGAGACAGACATGCCAAAGGCCGGTGACCTGAAGCGCGGGATGATCGTCGAGATCAATGGCGAGCCCCATGTGGTGAAAAACGTCGATGTGAAGAGTCCCTCTTCGCGCGGCGCCAACACGCTGTACAAGGTGCGCTTCAATAATGTCCAGAGTAAACAGAAGCTCGAGCAGACCTTCAAGGGTGAAGACATGTTGAAGGACATGGATTTCAGCCGCCGCGAAGTGCAGTACCTGTATCAGGAGGGCGACATGTATACCTTCATGGACGTGGAGGATTACAGCCAGTACACCCTGAACGCGGATGATCTTGACGATCAGCTGGGCTATCTGGTGGACGGACTGGAAGGTCTGTCTGCATTGCTGGTGGATGGCGATGTGATCGGCATCGAACTGCCGCAGTCGGTGAATTTGGTGGTGGTGGAAACCGCGCCGGCGATGAAGGGCGCCACGGCCACCGGCCGTACCAAACCCGCCACGCTGACGAGCGGCATCGAGGTGCAGGTACCGGAATATATTACCGTCGATGATGTGTTGAAGATCAACACCGGCACCGGCAGGTTCATGTCGCGGGTCTGATGTGGTTGACAGCAAATAACAACAAGACAGCCTGGATTTTGCGCTATTCCATCCGGGCTACTCGCCGAAAATATTAACTTTGCAAAAAAACAACGTGACTGACAATAACGAAGAAAATACCACTGCCGTCGTTGCTGCTGATGATGCGGCACAGACAGAAAATGCGCCATCACAGGAGCCGATGGCGAGCGTGATCCTCGGTGACAGCCGCATTACCCTGCTGGGCACGGCCCATGTATCGCAGAGCAGCGCTGACAAGGTGCGTGAGTTGCTGGCCACTGGCGACTACGATGCGGTGGCTGTCGAACTGTGCCCCAGCCGCTACAACGCCATCGTCGATCCCGATGCGCTGGCCAAGATGGATCTGTTTCAGGTTATTCGCGAAGGCAAGGCCTCGATGGTGGCGGCCAGTCTGGCGCTGGGCGCCTTTCAGCAGCGCGCCGCGGAGCAGATGGGTATTCAACCCGGTGCGGAAATGCGCGTTGCCATTGAAGATGCCAAGCAGGCCAAACTGTCGGTGTTGCTTATCGATCGTGAAGTCGGCACCACGTTGAAACGCATTTACCGCAACGTGCCCTGGTGGCAGCGTTTCAACCTCATCGCGGGTTTGTTGGGTAGTGTGGTGAGCAAGGAAAAGGTGAGTGAAGAGGAGATCGAACGCCTCAAGGAAGGGGATATTCTTGAGTCCACCTTTGCCCAGTTCGCCGAGGAAGAAAAAGAACTGTTCAAGCCGCTGATCGATGAGCGTGACCGCTACATGGTGGCGCGTTTGCGCCAGGAAGTGGAAAAGCATCCCCACGAAAATATTCTGGTGGTGGTGGGGGCCGGGCATCTGGCTGGTATGTTGCGCTACTTTGAGTGCGCCGCGGAAAAAGCGGCGGCGGAGGAGATCGCCGAGCTGGAACATGTGCCAGCGGGCGGCCGTTGGGGCAAACGTATTCCCTGGTTGATCGTATTACTGATATTGAGCGGTTTTGCCGTGGGTTTTTCGCGTAGCCCCGAGCTGGGCTGGCAGTTGGTGCTCGACTGGGTGCTCATCAATGGTGGTCTGTCGGCGCTGGGTGCATTCATCGCCGGTGGGCATCCGCTGACGGTGCTCGGCGCCTTTGTCGCAGCGCCCCTGACCTCGCTCAATCCGACCGTGGGTGCGGGGATGGTAACGGCGGCCATTGAAGTCTATTTTCGCAAGCCGAGGGTTAGTGATTTTGGCCGCCTGCGTTCGGACACCACGACCCTCAAGGGCTGGTGGCGGAATCGTGTGACGCGCGTCCTGCTGGTCTTTCTGTTCAGCACCCTGGGTTCGGCAATCGGCACCTATGTCGCGGGTTTTCGGATTTTTGAACGCCTGAGTGGCTGACGGCAGCGGGATAATCTCTAAGTAAATTACGAGACGTGGGGAAAGGGCTAATGCTCGATCTTTTTAACGGCATGATCGCGTAAATATTTTGTCATCCCGGACTCAGGAGTCGTTATGTTGAGCCAAGAACAACTGCTTGCCTTGCTTTCTGAATTGGAATCGGATCGAGTCGAGCGAACCATCTCCACCAACAAGGTAAACAAATTCGGTGAGGCGATCTGCGCCTTCGCCAATGACCTTCCGGGCCATGGTCAAGCGGGTTATCTGCTGCTCGGAGTGCATAACAATGGTGCGCTCTCTGGCCTGCGCGTCACCGATGAACTGTTGCAGCGCCTCGGTGCTATTCGCTCCGATGGGAATGTACTGCCGCAGCCGGCCATGAGCGTCGCACGGTTTTCTCTTGATGGCGGGGATGTGGCAGTGGTCGAGGTGCTTCCATCGGATATGCCGCCAGTGCGATACAGGGGCCAAGCGTGGATTCAGGTGTTTTTGCCGGTCATGTGGAGATTCAAAGCCCTGGCGGACTGTACGGCGAGGCAACGCCGGAGAACTTTCCAGCGCGCAACAGCTATAGAAACCCGGTGATAGCTGAAGCGATGAAATCACTGGGATTCGTGAACCGCTTTGGTTATGGCGTTCAACGGGCGCAAGCGTTGTTGGAAAAGAACGGAAATCCACCCGCCAAGTTCGAGTTCGATGACCGAACCGTCTTGGTGAAGATCTATCGGAGGCCTGTATGAAAACCATCGCGTTTTTCAACAATAAGGGAGGCGTCGGCAAGACCTCGCTTGTTTATCATCTGGCCTGGATGTTCGCAGACCATGGCGTCAAGACGCTGGCTATCGACCTTGACCCGCAGGCCAACCTGACGGCCATGTTTCTGGATGAGGACAGACTTGAAGCGCTGTGGCCGGATGATGAACATCCGGGCACGGTTTATGGCGCAATCTGCCCCATTCTTCGCGGCATTGGCGATATTGCCCTGCCGGAGGTGCAACGAGTCAGCAGCCATCTTGGTCTTATCGCGGGTGATCTCGGCCTGTCACGTTTTGAAGACAAGTTGTCGGATGCTTGGCCACGCTGCCACAACCGCGATGAGTCCGCCTTCAGAACAATGACGGCATTCCATCGTTTGATTGCCGGTTCTGCTGAAAAGACGGAGTTAGTATTGATTGACGTGGGTCCCAACCTGGGCGCGATCAACAGGGCCGCGTTGATCGCCTCTGAGCAAGTGGTCATACCCCTTTCGCCCGATCTTTTTTCTCTACAGGGCTTAAAAAACCTGGGGCCCACCTTACGCGAGTGGCGCGCCGTCTGGACAGAATTGCTGCAAAAGGCGCCGCAAAATTTGTTGATGCCCAAGGGAACAATGCGGCCAGCTGGTTATGTCGTTATGCAGCACAGCATGCGTGACTCCCGACCAGTGAAGGCTTACCAACGGTGGATGGGTAGAATACCGCGTACCTACCGCGAAGCGGTGCTCGATGAATCACCCAGCTCCGTACCGGAAGCCGCGAATGATCCCGACAATCTGGCTTTGCTCAAACACTACCGGAGCCTGATGCCCCTTGCGATGGACGCCAATAAACCGATGTTCTTCCTGAAGACCGCAGATGGCGCCATCGGGGCGCACCAAGAGGCGGTAAGGTCGTGTTACAAAGATTTTGAAAAACTGGCCAAGCGCATAGCCGTGCATGCCGGAGTTGCCATGGAATAGAAGCCTATTGCCATATTCCTGAATCCGAGGGTTCAGGCTATTGTTTGTGGGCGGGTCTTCTCTCTCAGTTGTGTACCAAAATAGTTCTCAGGTAGGCGACGACATCCTCAATCTCCTGCGCCGAAAGCTGGTCGCCCCAGACCGGCATGAACTCGGAGCGGCCCATGGCGGCGCCCCCCCTGCTGATGATCATGCGCTTGTAATCATCATTTTTATCACTCTTGGTGAGGTTGGCCGGTGGCGGATCATACATCCTGGCGGCACGGCCCTTGCCATCGGCCATGAGGCCATGACAGAGAATGCAGTTGGTCTTGAAGACCACCTCGCCACGGCGTTTGCTGTCAGTGGCAATTTGCAGATAGGCAACGACATCCCTGATCTGTTCTTCCGAGAGTTCACCCTCCCAGGGAGGCATGAATTCCGACTTGCCAACCGCGACTCCGCCGTCACGAATTATCTTGAAGTAATAGTCGTTATCTGCGGCCTTGATGGTCAGGTTGGCAACACCATAAAGCTTTGCCGCCCGCGCAATGCCGTCAGCCCGTTCGCCATGACATAGCTTGCAGTAGTTCTTGAAAACAATGCCGCCACGGATAACGGGTTTCGAAAGTTCTTCCTTGACCGCTTTGCGGCTGTCTGCCTGTGAGACAGCGCTCAGCAGGGTGACGCCGAAGAGGCACAGCGTCACCATGAGGCTCATAGAGAGCGTCCTTTTCATTTCACCGTAACCTCTATATACATCTCAGGATGGATGGCGCATTCCACTTCCGCCATTCCGGCCTTGTCAAAGGTGACCGTCTTGGATTGTCCCTTGGGAAAAGAGCCCAGATCAAATGTCTTCAGGTCTGACAGTGAGAAAATATTGTGAAAGAAGGGGTCGTCGTTTTTGAAACGAAGGGTGTCGCCGACATTGATGGTAACGGCCTCAACCTTGTTGCCCTCGATGACGAAGGCTTTGTCGTGCTGGTTAACGGTTACTTCGGCTGCCTGCGCAGTGGCCACAGCAAGCATGGCGGTGGCGATGAAGGCCACGTGAGGCCGTTTTTGTGTTAACTGTTTTTGCATGGTTATCTCCTTGATTTCGCAGTCATTCAATGGGCAGGCGGGGCAATATGACCGGTGTGGGTTCACCTGTCAGTGCCTTTAAAAAGGCGACCAGGCTGGCCTTTTCGCTGGCCGTCAAATGCAGAGGTTGCATGTTGGGGTCGAGGTTATCCTTGGTATCACCACCACGGTCATAGTGCTCAATAACCTCTTCCAGCGTTTTGTACATGCCATTGTGCATGTAGGGTGCGGTAAGCTCGATATCCCGCAGGGTGGGTGTCTTGAAAGCGCCCTTGAGGATCTTGATCTTGCGAATGCCATAGCGGCCCGGGTCGTCGTCACCCTTCAAGCCCAGGTTGTGGAAGCCATTGTCGGTAAAATTAAAACCGTCATGGCATAACGCACAACGACCCTTGCCGAGGAATACCTCAAAGCCCTTCTGGGCCGTCTGGCTCATGGCGTGAGTTTCACCCTTTACCCAACGGTCAAAGGGTGATTCTGTGGAAACGATGGTGCGTTCGTAAGTTGCCAGGGCCTTGGCGAGGGTTTCTTTTGTGATGCCCTCGCCCGGGTAGGCATCTTCAAAGGCATCGCGATAGCCCTTGAGGGCGGAAAGCTCTTTGATGACTTCATCCAGATCCTGATTCATTTCACCCGTGGCCTTGATCGGGCCCAGCGCCTGCTGTTCCAGGGTTCGTGCACGGCCGTCCCAGAGTTGCAACGGTTGATAAGCGGTGTTGAGGATGGTGGGTGTGGCACGTTCCAAAACGCCCATTCCATGACCAACGGCAGTGGGAAGACCATCGGACCAGCCGAGGGCGGGGTTATGACAGGTGCCGCAACTGATCCAGTTGGAGCCGGAGAGGCGGGGGTCGAAGAAGAGCATTTTTCCCAGTTCGACACGCGCTGTGGTAATACGGTTGTTGTCCGGTTGGGGGACTTCGGCAGGTCTCAGAAAGCGGCTGTAGTCTTCGCTGGCCTGTATGCTTGTGGCTGTCATGCCCAGACAGGTCATGAACACGACCTTGCGAGCCATGTGGATAAATGTGGGATGTGTTTTCATGTGAACTCCTCTCTCTGATAGCCGTTCAGTCTGCAATCTTTGTTGCATAAAAAAGTTTTTTGCAAAACTAACAGATATTAGTTCATTAAAGTGAATATGCCACTGCTATTTGGCTTGTTCCGTCATGACAAGAGCGATTGGTTAAATGCGGATTCCGAACATTCTTACTCATGTGCTCTTACTTTTTGTCTTGCGCATTGGATGATTGTTATTCAGCAAGAGGTTACAGGTTGAATCTGTCGACGACCTTGTTCAGATCCGTGGCGGCGGCATCCAGGTTGCTCGATAACTCGCTGAGTTCAATGGTCTGCCGGTTGGCGTCCGATGAAACATCGACCAGGGCCGAGACAGTGGATGTGATGCGTTGTACGGCCTGGCCCTGCGATGCCATCAGGTTATCCACCTCCATCATGCTGGTGCGCATTTCCTGCACGCGCTGGCTGCTGAGGGTGGTTTCATTGGCTAGACCGGTCAGGCGGTCAATGTTCGATTTCGCATTGCCAACACTGTTTTCCAATGCACCCACGGTGGTGCTGACGCTGCCGGAAATGCCCTCGACCAGGCCGGAAATTTCCGATGTCGCCTCTTCGGTGCGTTTGGCCAGCTGGCGTACCTCGTCGGCGACGACGGCGAATCCGCGCCCGTGATCTCCGGCGCGTGCGGCCTCTATGGCGGCATTGAGTGCCAACAGATTGGTCTGCGAAGAGATGTCGCGAATGGTATCGGTGATGCTGGTGACTTCATCGGCTGCGCTCGACAGTTCATGCGTTGCCTTGGCGGTGCTTTCCATATCCGCCTGAAATTTTTCAAATTCCCGAACCGTCTCCAGCAGTTGTTCGGAGGCTTCGCGGGTGGCCGTTGAGGTCTGTTGCGCCGCTTCGGCTGTTTCGCCCAGCCTGGCGGCGACATTGTCGGTGACCGATGTGACCAGTGTCGCGTCATCCTGGATTTCCACCACGCTGTCATGCAGTTTGGTGGAGACTGTATTGACCACCTCGGCCGCCTTCCCCACCTGATTCGATTGTTCGCCCAGCTGCAAGGCACCACTGCGGATCTTGGAAATGATTTCGTGCAGGTTGCGAACGGTGCGGCTGATGGCATTGACTGTACGGCCGATCTCATCGGTGCCTGCATCACTGATATGAACCTTCAGATTGCCATCGGCAATGGCGGTCATGGTCTGCTCGATCATGCCCAGCGGCTTGGTGACCAGGTAGGCCGCCAGCAGACTGGCGAGTATGCCGATGATCAGACCAATGCCGATAATCGTCGCCATGACGATGATGACGGCGTGACTTTTGTCACTGGAAATACGCTGCATTGCAGATAATTTACTGCGTTCTTTTTCCACCAGTTGCAGAGAAAGGTCATCAATTTGGTGTGAGTCTTCGGTGATGCTGCGCATCTTTTCCATTGCTTCACGGTCATTGTTTTTCTTCGCCGCCTTGATCACCTCCATCTGTGTCGGGCGTAGTTTTTCGATCAGCGGTGTCAGCTGTTTGACTTCCTGGCTGTCAGGGAGATTGGTGGCCAGGGTCTGAATCTGCTCATCCAGCATGGAAAGGGCGCGAATTGCCGCCACGGATTCAAGACGGATCTCTTTCTTCTGTTCAGCAATGATGACATTGGCCAGGGCTCGGCCCAGATCCACCACGGCAACCCGCGCATTGGTGGCGAGATCGACCCGGGGCTGTGCCTTTTGCACCATATTTTCCATGCCCAGATTTTGTTGATAGATGGTGTAGGCGCCAAACAGACCGACCACTAAAATCAGTAAAATATACAGGCCTGACAGGCTGAGTATCTTGGTGCGCCAGCCGATGTGGGACAGGCCTTTTACGAGAGTCTCTAACACGATGGGTTCCTCTGCAATGCACGGTAACTTGATTGTTTCATGTAACGGGTTTCTGTCCGGGGTCGTCTACGGGTCGATCATCCTGGCGTATTTTTCCGGCGTTTTCTTGATGAAGTGCACCAGGTCATCGATATTTTTGTCTGACAATCCTTCACCAAAAGGCGGCATATATTTGCTCATGGCATTATTTCCACCGCCATATCTAATGATTTTATGCAGGTATTCCGCTGGGCGGTTTGCATAAATACCCAGGGTGAAGTTACTGGGTAGCCGGGTTTTCAGTTTGCGATACAACCGCTTGAGCATGTGGTCTTCGCCATCGGTATCCTTTCCGTAGCGGTGCGCACAGTAAGTTGTGGATAATTTTTCTTCACGCTCATGCTGAGCTGCTGCATCGGCCTTGGCTTGTGTCGAAGCAAGGGGCTGGGCGGCAGAGAGCATCAGGGTCAGAGGTAATATGCGAAAGTTAATGATCACGTGTTTACTTTTTTTCAGAAGGTGGACGCGAATCGAAGCCGGAGATTTTCCATTGTTGAGGGATATTGGGTTGTGCCAGACTGGTTTGGCTGCCAGTCCTATCGGCGCCTGCGGGGACAGATTTAGCTTTTTTTACCGTCCCCGAGTGCAATTGGGAGAAACGGGATCTATAGTGGCGCCCAGCCTGCGTGAAGCTAATAACTACTAAAGAATAGGGTTAATCGTATGTCCGCACACTATAGTTACACGGCGGCCCCCAGCGCCAACCGCAATGATTGGGCCAATATCCGCGCCCTGCTGCCCTATCTGTGGGAATACCGCGGCCGGGTGTTGCTGGCGCTGGGTTGCCTGGTTTTGGCCAAGGTGGCAGGTGTGGGGGTGCCGCTGGCTCTCAAGGGGCTGGTGGATCGGCTGGATGTGAGCACGGATCAGGTTCTCGTCGCCTTGCCGGTGGGCTTATTGCTGGCCTACGGCCTGGCCAAGCTGGGCAGCTCTCTGTTCGGCGAGCTGCGCGACGTGCTGTTCACCCGCGTGCGTTACCGTGCCATGCGCCGCCTGACTCTGCGTACTCTGGAGCATCTACACCGCCTGTCGCTGCGTTTTCACCTGGAGCGCAAGACCGGGGCCATCTCACGTGACCTTGCGCGCGGCGCCGCCAGCCTCAGCACCATTCTCAATTACATGGCCTTCAGTATTTTGCCGGTGGCGGTGGAGTTCATCCTGGTCGGCGGTATCCTGTTGAGTCAATACGATGCGGTGTTCGCCCTGGTGATTTTTGCCAGTGTGGCGGCCTATATCGCCTTTACCTTCGCCATGATCAACTGGCGTCTGGAATACCGTCTGGCCATGAACCGTTTTGAATCGGAGGCCAGTAACCAGGCCATTGAAAGTCTGATAAATTATGAGACGGTAAAATACTTCGGCAATGAGCAACTGGAGATCGAGCGCAACGACCGTACTCTTGATCAATGGGAGGCCAATGCGGTGAAGAGCCAGGCCTCCATTTCCGCGCTGAATTTCGGTCAGGCGGCGATCATTGCCGTGGGGGTGACGGTGGTGATGTTTTTCGCGAGTGCCGAGGTCATCGATGGGCGGATGAGTATTGGTGATTTCGTACTGGTGAATGCTTTCCTGCTACAGTTGTTCATGCCGCTGGGCTTTCTCGGTATGGTGTACCGGCAGATGCGTCACTCGTTTACCGACATGGATCAACTGGTGAAATTGCTCGACGAGCAGCCGGAAATCACCGATAAAGCCGATGCTCGCGAGCTAAAGGTCAGTCGCGGCGAGGTGCGCTTTGAACATGTGGGCTTCGCCTATCAGTCTGAACGATCCATTCTTCACGACGTCGATTTTACCATCCCGCCGGGGCGGAAGCTGGCCGTGGTGGGCCACAGCGGGGCGGGCAAGTCCACTCTCGCGCGGCTGTTGTTTCGCTTTTACGATGTGACCGGTGGGCGCATTCTCATCGATGGCCAGGACATTCGCGATGCGACCCAGGCCAGCCTGCGTGCCGCTATCGGTATCGTGCCGCAGGATACAGTGCTATTCAACGAAAGTATCGAATACAACCTGCGCTACGCCCGTCCGGACGCCAGCCATGCAGAGATCATCGAAGCGGCGCGGCTGGCGCAGCTGCACGACTTCGTCAGCGCTTTACCCGAGGGTTACGACACCCGTGTCGGTGAGCGCGGCCTGAAACTCTCCGGTGGCGAGAAGCAACGTGTCGCTATTGCCCGCGCCATTCTCAAGCGGCCGCAGATTCTCATCTTCGACGAGGCCACTTCGGCCTTGGACAGCCACGCCGAACAGGCTATCCTCGATGCCTTCAAACAGGCCAGCCGTGGCCACACCACCCTGGTCATCGCCCATCGTCTGTCCACCGTCATCGATGCCGAACAGATCCTGGTGATGGATGCCGGGCGCATCATCGAACGAGGCACACACCAGGAATTACTGACGGCGCAGGGGCGCTATGCGGATATGTGGGCCTTACAGCAAAAGGAGCAGGCGGCCGAAGATGGGAAAATTTAGCCGGTTGCCGCTGGTTTTTGGCATGCTGTTGGTGCTGTGCGCGCCGGCCTTGGCTGCACAGGAAAGGTTGACCATCACTCCTTTTACCGGCTGGGTATTCGGCGGCACGGCCAACACCCGTGACGGTCGACTGCACATCAAGGAAACCGCGGACTACGGCGTCAATGTGGATCTGCCTTACCGTGGCGGCCGCACTACCTGGATGCGATTCTCTTTCTCCACCTACGACACGACGGTGGAGGAAAAGGCTGATCTCACCGGCGTGAGCCGAGACCTGTTCGACATGCGCGTGGATCACTACCAGCTCGGAGGCACCAAGGTGATCAACGAGGGAAGGATACAGACCTATGGTATGGGCACCTTTGGTGTCACCCATTTTTCACCGCGCGATTCGAGCTATTCCAGCGAAACCCGGTTTTCCATGCATTTCGGCCTGGGCATGGAGGTGATGTTCAGCAAGTATCTCGGTCTGAACCTGCAGGGCCGGCTGCTGCTGCCCTTCAACTATTACAGCGGTAGTTTGTTTTGCGGTAGTAGTGGCTGCAATCTTGTTGTCAGTGGTGCTTCATCGCTGATGCAGGTGGATATGACTGCCGGTCTGGTGATGCGTTTTTGACAATCTTGAGATCGGAGCGGGCCATGCCCGCGATGGTTTTTGTACCGCGTTTCACCAACACGCTTGTAGGAGCGCCTTTTAAGGCACGACAGTTTTTTATCAGTCAGGCTATTGCTAAAGGCGCTCCCACAATACCATAACCATAGCGGGCCATCGCGGGCATGGCCCGCTCCTACCGTTAAAATCGCCTCATCTTCGTCTCCCAGGTCAGGGGTTTCAACACTCAACTGCCATCCCCCACCAGTTCCTCCACTACCCGTGCAATGGCTTGGCGCTGCTGTCGCGGTAGCTTCATCCATTTCAGTCCCAGTTCCAGAGCTTCCTTGCTGAGTTTTTCCTTGCCCGTCGCCGGTGGAATCTTACCGGCACCACGCGGGTGCCTGCCCGGCTCGAAGGGGGCGCCCTGGCCGGAAAGCAGCCAGTTGGATCGCGTTTGGGTCAGCTTGGCCAGCTTGACCAGTACCGAGGTGGGGGGGAACTCCACGCCCTTCAGCCAACGGTCGGTCTCCTGTTGCCGGGTATTGAGAAGCGCTGACAAGCGGCTTAGGCGGCCGTTGCCCAGTGCGGGAAAACGGATATTGTCCAAGGCGTCGTTGAGTCGTTCGGCGAATGCCTGTTTCTGCGTGCTCATGTTTTATCTCTTCCAGATCCTGCATGTACGATTTTACACCTCTTTGTCAACCAATGGCTGACTGCCGCGTTAAGCACAGGTAATAGAAGCAGGGCCTGGATGTGGGATGCCGTAGACAGCGATTGCCCCTTGCGGCCAGAATGGGCGGAGGTACGAGTCGATGGAGAACCCAGGCTGGAATCAACGCAGGCAATGGATCGTTTTCTCGCCGGTGTGGAATGTCGGGCCTATCGCATGGCCTGGATTGCTACCCGCAATCGTGAGGATGCCCTGGATATCGTGCAGGATGCCATGCTGCGCTTGGTGAAGCACTATGCCGGCCGTCCAGAGGTGGAATGGGGGCCTCTGTTTCAACGCATTATGCAGAGCGCGATTCGTGATTGGTACCGGCGCAGTCAGGTGCGCAATCGCTGGCGGCAGTGGCTGGGTTTTACCAAGGACTCGATGGATGAGGAGAGACTGGGCGACCCGCTGGAGACCATCATTGCCAGTCACGCCCCCGGGCCGGAGGGCAGTCTGATCTCACAGCATGCCATCGACGCCCTGGACGCCGCCCTGCATGCGCTGCCCCTGCGCCAGCAACAGGCTTTTCTGCTACGTCAGTGGGAGGGTTTGAGTGTCGCCGATACGGCTTATGCTATGGGTATCAGCGCCGGCAGCGTCAAAACACACTATTCCCGCGCGGTGCAGACACTGCGCGGCAAACTGGAGGATCACCGGCCATGAACGAGCGGCAGGATGATTTTTTGCGACAGGCCAGGATCACCTTGGACGAGGCGGAACAGCGGATCGATGGCGTCACGCAGACACGCCTGGGCGCTGTCCGCCGCGAGGCCTTGGCTGCCGCTGGCCGGTCTCACCGTCCAATTTGGTTGCTGCCTGCCAGCGGTCTGGCCGTGGCCGCCACGGTGGCGATCCTGACTGTCAGCCTGTGGCAGGTATCACCCTCGGTGGACAGCCTCGCCGCGCTGGAGGACATCGCCCTGCTCAGTGATGAAGCTGACCCGGAATTTTACGCCGAGCTGGAGTTCTACGCCTGGATCGCCGAGGGTGCCCCCACGGAAGACGACAATGGATAGCCGCTGCCTTTCTTGGTTGGGCGTGCTGGGGCTGCTGTCCCTGCCGCCCGGCGTGATGGCAGAAGAAGACACGCAGGCGCCGGATCTGGCGCTGCTGGAATTCCTCGGTAGCTGGGAAGACGCCGATGGCGAATGGGTCGACCCCTTGCAGTTGCTCGATGTGCTGGAGGCCGAAAACACGCCCGCGACGCCGGCAGAGGCGAAGCATACAGAGGTGGAGAACGATGACTAGAGCCACAGTGTTTGTGCTGATATTGCTTGCGCCGCTGCTGGCGTGGGCCGGGAACGATGCTGCCGGTATTGGCTGGGATGCCCTGACGCCACAGGAGCGTAAGTTGCTGGCCCCGTTGAAGGCGCGCTGGGACAAGCTGCCTGCCGAGCGCCAGCAGAATCTGCGCAAGGGCGCGGTGCGCTGGAAACAACTCACCCCAAAACAACGTGCGCGATTCCAAAAGCGCTTCGTGCGCTGGAAACAGCTGCCGCTGCAACAACGCGCCCGTGTACGCCAGCGCTATGAACGCTTCATGAGTCTGCCGCCGGTCGAGCGCCGTCACCTGCGCGAGCAGTACCAGCAGTTCCGTCAACTGCCGACAGATCGCCGCCGTGCCCTGCGTGAACGCTGGCGTAGCATGTCGCCACAGCAGCGCCGCCATTTCATCGAGCGCCGCGAACGCATCCGTCATTTGCCCCCCCGCCAGCGCCAGGAACTGCGTCAGCAGAGGCGTCGCTGAGATGTAGCGCTGAGGGAGCAAAGGCGCATCGGGGTATAATCTTCCCGCTGACCAATGTCAGGGGGAAGTCTTGTTGTTTGCATACCTTTGTTTGAAAAGGGCCATTTGCCGCCTGCTGTGTACCAGTGTGTCGCTGCTGTGCGCCAGCGCGCCGTTGCTGGCGTCGGATGAACTGCCCTCGCTGCTGAGCGTGGAGTGGAGCGCTGGTGATGACGGCCGCCGCGACCGATACCTCGATATCGACCTCGCCATCGGCGGCCCGCGGCTGCTGTTCTCCGCCGCGCAGACGCGCATCGACAACGAGTTTTCAGCCTACACAACCCAGTCCTTCCTTATCGGCATGGTCAACGACCCGCTGCAGGTACTGAACTATGGTGCCGAGCTGGAACAATGGGGCAGGGAAGGCCACATCACCAGTACTACCGTGCGCGGATTTCTGGCCTATAACAGCCTTGACTGGCGCATGGCCCTGCGCCTGCAGCGGCGCAATATCGTCCTTTCAGCATCGGATCGCTGCCGTCGTCGTCCCGCTTGCCCTGATGAATGGCAGGTTGAGAGTCGTGGTATTCGCATCGACGGTAACTACTATTGGAGGGCCTGGGGCTTGGCGCTGGGCTTGTCCGCCCATGACTATGGTCGGGATTTGAGCCCCCTGGCCACCAATCCCCGGGCGATTCGTCTGTTTTCACCGTTGACGTTGGAGCTGGCTATGGGTTTCGAGGATTACGGTATAAGTGCCGGCCTGCGCTATGCCTTCCGTGATATCTTGTTGAGTCTGGACGAATACCGCAGCGTCTCGGCCGTGGACGGCCTCGCCAGCTGGCTGACCAGCGTGCGCCTCTCTATCGATCTCGATCACCAATGGTATCTGCGCCTCAACGGTGGCCTGCTGCGTATGCCGGATATTGACGATAGCAGCACCCTGTATGCGGGGGTGGGTGCCGCATACAGTTGGTAAGACTGCAATAGTCGATTAATGCAGGAACGACTTCAGCTGCGACCTTTATCCGTGTCGCTTGTTGCATGGTTGTTGAAGGTGCGTGTGAAGGCAGGTCGTTTTGGTCGTCACTGTAGGATGCTGGTGAGCGGTAGCGAACCGCATCGTTTGCGTTATCACGTTCTGGGCGCGGGTGATGACAGCTGTCACCGCTCTCGATCGATGCGGTTCGTGGAACTCACCACATCCTACAGGGATTGCCGAGAATCATGCCAGGGCAGGGTTAAAAAACGGCTCTACCGACCCGTATCCGGACTTTCCGTCCGTAAGAAGGCCCTACCCACTTTAGTCGGTGGCAGTTCAGTGTCAATCAGGGTCGCGGCTGAAGCCGCTCTTTGCAGCAAGCCATCAATTATTTTCCCATCCCCTGTCAACCAACCCCTTCCTGCCGCGTTAAACCGGTGTACGGCATCACAAACATGCCCAATCCGATACATTCACCGTGAGGATCGAATAATGAAAATACACACCCCCTTCAGCCAGCGGCGCGGCAAATTTGCCACCCTGCTGTCGGCCCTGTTTCTGTTGTTGGCTGCCCTTGTCCTCAGCGGCTGCGCTGATGACAACATTGATAACAGCACCGACAACAGCGACGCCGACGGCGAACTGGTCATCGGCCTCACCGATGCCGAGGGCGATTTCGCCACCTACACAGTAGACGTCAAATCCCTCACCCTCACCAAGGCCAGCGGCGAAGTGGTGCATACATTGCCTCTGAGTACGCGGGTTGACTTCGCCCAATACACGGAAATGACTGAATTTCTCACCGTTGTCACTGTCTCCAGCGGCCTCTATGTGCAGGCTGAAATGGTATTGGACTACAGTGACGCCGATATCCAGGTGGAAGATGCCAATGGCCATGCCGTAAAGGTGGACACCATTGTCGACGCCGATGGCAAGTCCATCACCGAGCTGACCCTGGCGGTGAAACTGGAGGGCCGCAACTCCCTGCGTATCGTCCCTGGTGTGCCCGCACACCTGACCCTGGACTTCGATCTCAAGGCCTCCAACAGTGTCGAATTCAATCCCGATCCCAGGGTTACCGTTGAGCCCTTCCTGCTCGCCGAACTGGACGTGGAGAAATTCAAGAGCCATCGCCTGCGCGGCCCATTGGCCAGTGTCGACGTGGCGAACAACACCTTTGACGTTATTATCCGTCCCTTCCACCGCCACATGAGCCGTCGTGATATCGTTCGCCATTTCGGTGCCATTACCGTTACCGCCACCGACGACACCGTGTTCGAGGTCGAGGGCGAAAGCTATCAGGGCAATGCCGGTCTTACCGCCATGGATGCCCTGCCGAGATTCAGCGCCACCCTGGTGCGTGGTGACATCAAACTCAATCCGCGCCGTTTTGTCGCACATGAAGTCTATGCCGGCAGTAGCGTGCCGGGTGGCAGCGACGATGTGATTACCGGCAACGTTATTGCCCGCACAGGCAACACCCTGACTGTAAAGGGTGTGACCCTGATCCGTGCCGGTGGCAGCGTGGTGTTCAATGACACTGTCATCGTACAACTGAGTCGCGAGACCATCGTCAAGCGCCAGCTCAGCATGGGCGTCGACTATGACATCGACGATATCTCTGTCGGCCAGCGTCTGCGTATTTTCGGTACACTGGCCAGTCCGCTTGCCAGCCGACTGGAAATGAAGGCCAAGCGTGTGCAGATGCGTTTCACCACTCTGCGTGGCACTGTGGTGGGTATGGGCGTCATTCCGGTTGAGCCGATACCGGTGACACCCTTTGTCGTCGATTTGCAGGCCATCGATGGTCGCCGCGTATCCCTGTTCGATTTTAGTGGAACAGGGCAGAGTGGTACCGGTACGAACGCCACCAATGACGCCAACCCGGCGGCCTATGAAATCGTCACCAGCAGTCTGGATGTCTCCGGCTTTGGCGACGGTGCGCCGGTAAAGGTACGCGGTTTTGTCACCCCCTTCGGCAGCGCACCAGCAGACTTTATCGCACACAGTGTGTTCGATGTGGCGCTGATGAAAGGCGTTATGGCTATCGGCTGGGAACCAGCCAGCGGCACCGCTATTTCCTCACTGAGTGCCGATGGTATGCGCCTGAATCTGGATGGTGTGGGTCGTTTTCATCACGTTTCCCGGGGCCGGGTGGCGATTGACCTCACCACGCTTGCCGCACCGCCAAGTATCGTGCCACGTGCCAGTGGTGACGGTCTGTATCTGATCAATCAGGCCGGTAGGCACCAGTTGCATACCACCTTTGCCCGTTTCGCCGACGACCTCAATACCCGTCTCGATGATGGTGCACGGGTGAGGCACCTTGCTGCCAGCGGCTCCTTCGATGATGCCACCGCACAGATGACGACAGGCTTTGTGAACGTTAGCGTGGAATAACGGTAAAAAGTCAGATAAATCCTCACCTGGGGCGGCCGAATGGCCGCCCGTTTTTTTGCGGACAAAAAACGGGCATGTGTAAGTTGCTCATCTACATTCCGTAGCGATTGAAATGGAAAACATCGTGCGCACGGCGCACGCTACAAGCAGGTGTAGTGTGCGCTGTGCGCACAACACGGATTATCCAATGTTTCTGCGTACGCCACGCCCCTGTGGTGAATAATGTTACTCCGTTACATTCAGCAAGTTGTTTCGGTCGTTTTTGCAGGATGCTGGTGAGCGGTAGCGAACTGCATCGTTGGCATTATCACGTTCTGTGCATTGGTGATGGATAGGCTGGGTGTTTGAAATGCCGCAAAAATCTGTATACCTTGCTCTCATACCGGCAATGCAGGTGCGTATGGATAGCATGGCTTTTAAAACAGGTTTCATATAGATGAAAGAGTTGACGGGGTGGGCGGCCATATTATTGGCGGTTTTTTCGCTTGCGCCGAGCGTTGTGCCGGGAGCCATGTCTGTTATGGGTTTGTCGGTTTCGCTAACGGCTCTGATTATCTCGGTTTTTTCAGTGAGCAGCGGTAGGAAAAATTATTTTATTGTCACGCTAACGATTGTTGTTTTCGGTGTGTTTTTTGTCAATGATGTTCTTCGAGTGTGGGCCTCATTGCCAGTGCCAATGAATGTCAAATTTACACTGTATGGTCTTTTTGGCGTTGTGGTATTGAGCAGCATGTTTTTTGCAAAAAAATTATCAAACAAATGAGATAAACAACCAACAAGCGAGCACACACCGGCTGAACACGACATATATTGTTGCCGGGTTAATGGATGTATTGGTCATAGAAATGTGGGCATGATTCTCATGCCCCTTTCCCTGCAAACAGATCAGTAGTGATGTCTAAGCTGGGCAATGAGCAATGCGTCCGTTTCGGCTTTGTAAACAATGCGATGCTTGCTATCAATTCTGCGCGACCAGTAGCCGGACAATGCATGTTTCAAAGGTTCAGGTTTGCCAATGCCCTCGAATGGAGATCGCTGGATATCTCGTATCAGTAGATTAACTCGCTTGAGTATCTTCCTATCCGTTTTCTGCCAGTAGAGGTAATCTTCCCAGGCGTTTCCGGAGAAGATAATCTTCATTCTTGCAAAGTCCGCTCGCTACCGTGACCAGTGTCCAGTTCATTGATGGCGTCAAGTAATCGGCGGGCATTGTGCGGGTTGCGAAGAAGATAGGCGGTTTCTTCCAGTGCCTGATAATCTTCGAGTGAGAGCATTACAACCGAGCGATCATTTTTCTTGGTGATGATAATAGGCTCGTGATTTTCACAAACAGAATCAATGGTTTGTGCTAGATTGGCGCGCGCGCGCGTGTAAGTTATCGCATCCATTGTGGTGTCCTGAAAATCAATATGTACAGAATTGTGTACATTAAGGCTAGCATCGTATATATCATGTCGTCAATTTGAACTTTTATTCACTGTAAATACCATTAGGTTATAAAGAACACCCCCCTGGTGAATAGCCTGAATCCGTGACTTCATGAACAAGAAAGATGAAGTCTGGCTCTCTCGCCGAACTGTTTTCGGGTACACAGATCATGATCATTCAGAAAGATTTCCAAACAGTCACGCATGGCCGTGGCAGCACCAGTATCACCGCCGAGGTTGAACGTATTGTCGCGGCATCGGGCATTCACACCGGTCTGTGCCATGTGTTCGTGGAACACACCAGTGCATCACTGATGCTGTGCGAGAATGCCGATCCGTCGGTGCGGCGGGATCTGGAGTATTTTCTGGCACGATTGGCGCCCGATGGTGATCCCGGGTATGAACACAGCGCGGAAGGTCCCGATGTACGGGTTATAAAGGGCTGATTCCAATATGGGCATATATCGCAAATATGGACACAGGAAGTTGCTGCTAGGAGACTAACCTAGTGGCAGGTGGGAATAGGAGTTTTTCTACTATTATCAATTTGTTAGCTTTATTTGCAGGCGGCAAATACTAGCTTGTTGAGGATTATGCGGCTATTTGTGAGTTGCCCTCTGAATAATCTTAAGTATTTCTTTTTGCTCAGATATTGATGCCTGAGCCCACAATTCAATTATGTTGGCCAGTTCATCCTCTTCACAGTAAAAATATGCGGTAGGTAGACTTAAAACATCTGCTATACGCTTTACCGTCCCAAAGTCGGGGGAATGTTTTTCCGTTTCATACTGGTTCATTCGTGCACTGGCCGAGAACCGGTTTCATGTCACTTATGAGAAGTGCAAAACGGATGATGTAGCACTAACTCAGATTATCTTTTTGTCGGACCTAGAACAGCTCGAAGAATTCAGCAGGTTAAAGGAAATTAAGATTCTTCAGGTAGATCTGGTTAGCCCTAAATATATGAATGGTGCAAGCGGCTGGAAGATGGAACCACTAAAAGAAATTTGGCAAGCCGAGGAACCTTATAATAAAGGACAGCCTGCATACGTATTTGTACTGAGTAGTAATACAAAGTATGTACATTCTGCATTGGATACTCCAGAGCTGGAGTTGATAGACAAGAAGGTTATTTTTCTAGCGCCGGAATAGGCGCATGCCAAAGGTTTTAGAGCAATTCTTTAGGGAGACTTGCGATGAAAGCGAAACACTTCAGGTATGGTTACTACAAGTCATAGGCTATGAATACTATCTCTTTGTATAAGGATTTCATCAATATTTCGGTTACAAGCATCAAGCGTTTCGATCATCCCATTTAGTTCTTTTTCGGCTAATAAGCTGAACTCATGAAGGAGTTCAATTTCATCTTGTGTTATTCCTGAAAGGTAGAGTTCCACTGCCTGCCGAATTTCCTCTTGTTAGCGGCGGCGTAAAAATGTAGCAAAACCGCCGGTTTAAAAATGCACCTACAAAAAGGGGGCATCGCTCCTCGGAGAGAAGCGATACCCCAGTATCATCAGGAGTCG
>DRKN01000062.1 GCA_011051755.1 Gammaproteobacteria bacterium | reverse complement strand
GATCCACGCTGTGGATATCCCACGGGGAATTGACACCCAGTAGCTGGCTGTAATGCTCTTCTATGTCCATGGAAAAAACCGCTCCAATCAATGGCTAAAGAAGGGTACTTTACCGGAATTTCACACAGTTTTACGAAGAGCCTTCCTCTACAAGGAGGTCAGCAAGGAAAATCTCATCGGTGGCTGGAATGACGGCTTCCGGAGCAACCATTCCAAAGAACGATTCAAGGCCCTCGAAGCAAAACTCGAAGCCTTCAATGAATTTTTTGCCACCGTCAAACGCGGCGACCACATCACACTGGATTATCTGCCGGAGACCGGCACCCGTGTCAGTATCAACGAGCAAATAAAGGGCAGCATCCCCGGTGAGGAATTTTACCCCGCCCTGCTCAGAGTCTGGCTGGGCAAAGAACCGGCGGATTCGGCTTTAAAGAAAGGGATGCTTGGTAACGAGTGACACTGATTATTAATACCTTTTCTCAGGGTGTAGGATGTTGGTGAGTCTGCGAACCGCATCGATCAGAGAAGCCCGGATCAATTCATCGCTCCGGCGCAGGCCAGGATTCAGTCTGCTGAGTTTCCTGGATTCCAGCCTACGCCGGAATGATGAGAGAGTACTTGATCATTGATCATGACTCCCTGAAATGTTTTCTGGTGAGAATTAATGGCAGCAGCGCAAACCACAATAAAGTGATATTAATTGACACATTGAAACCAACACGATAATAGACAGAGACAACGGTATCAATAACGAACCAGACCACAAACACAGAAGCAATGCAGTACCATGCCCATCGTTCCTTCGCCTTAAATGGGTAATACGCAATAAAGGCGATGAAGATGCCCCATCCGAAAATCACTGCATCCCAAACACCATAAATCCCAATTTTTTGTATTTTCAGGAAATCCCTCCAAACCCCAAAATACAGAATCAATTTGATAATTGAATACATAGTTCATTAAGGCAGAATGACTGAAAAAGATGACAATAGGGCGCCAAAGACAATAAGATATAGCCCGAAGCCAAATAAGCATTTTTGCCAAAAGTTAAAACTGCCCATGGAGACCTCTTCCTACTCCAGTCCGCGCACAATTGAACCGGAGTCTGAATTCCAGCGCCAAACATTATTTGCTTGCAGGTGAACGCCGCCAAGCCAACGATCCAACGTTGAAATTTCAAGCCAGTTTCTTCTTCCGGCCAATACATCCAAGCCATGGGAAGTTATCGTCAACTCTTGACCTTTAGTCACTGGCAGTGACAATTTTTTACCTTGGGACAAGGCCAACAACGCGGGGCTTGAGTCCAACAGCTCCTGAAGAATGACCCAAAAGCTGGAGTCACCCAAAAACATTCGGTCTTCCAATTCCTGGCTGTGACCGAATATCTTTCCAGGAAGCGTTTCACCTTCGGCGATGATTTTCAAGGCCTGCTGGGCGGTACGTGACAACCCATTGTCTGTACTCGGATACTCTTCCAGCAATCGAATAATTGCACCTTCTAAAAATGGCAATGCCGTAGTATCCGTATTCAGCAGACGATACCATTCTTCCGGAGAATTTAATCGAAATGCTGACCAGGCTTTACTCGACAGCAACAGATGTTCCTCTGTAACCGGCTTTTCGTATTTAATCAAACCGCTCATTTCAGCGGGCGAAAGCGGCCCCAGATATTTATCCGTGCAGATTAACGAGATATTTATTCCGTTTTTATTCTGTTCATGAAACCAATCCAGTATTTGCAGAGTTTGCAGTTGATCATAAAGATCATGTTCAAACCACAGGATAACTCTCTCGAATTCTTCGCATGACTTGAGAATCCTGTCTCTGTCGATGAATGATTTCTCGATTTTTTCAGGTGTTCCCCAGCCCCTGCTGATGATGAATTTTGTACGGACTTGTGAAAGCGCTTCTAACGAAAGCCCCTGTGGCACAGGTCCATCATGCAGTACATCCCGCCAAGGGAGAAAGACTCCGGGAATTTCCGCCTTTTTCATGACTTCCACGGCACAATCGCCGTTTGTAATATTAAGAATATTTTCCATAGATTTTTTCCTTGACCTGGCGGTACCCCGAGGCTGTAGGTTGGAGTTCGTTTCTGTCCCAGCCTGCGAGTTTTTTGATTAACCCATTCGACCTGATGAAAATTTCAGAAATCTCGCTCCCTCAACGCCGATGGCACGCCTGGCACAGCTCCGGATCTTTCATACGCAAGGCAATCCCTTGCGCATGGGGGTCATGACAGGTGACGCAGGTCATTACGCCAGCCTGTAGAGGAAGGCCCGTCGCGGTGGCGTTTGCCGGGATATCCACGACATGCTCGCCGGCCTCGATTCTTGCCTGATGGCAATCGATACACAGACCTGACAACGGCTGGATAAGATTACTGGCCGAAGGTGTGCCAGGCGCGTGGCAGTCCTCGCATTGTTGGTGAACTGCCGCCGGCGTTGCGCTGGCGGCAAACAGTAGCGCCAAGGCCGGTAACGCCATTCGATATTTCCGCATCCACTTCATATTGCTCTCCCTGCCATTCGGGTTTGATGAATACACTGTCCTCAATGGCCGATTGGATACTTCTTGACCAGCGGCGTCAATGGGGGGTTGTTTTGCCAGTAAGGGGAAAACACGCCATCGAGCAACACACATCTGCTGGCGTGCTAACGAATCAGGCGTCGCCCGAGCAACGCCTGCATATCCCTGCGCTCGTCAAGGACGCAATGAATCAATACCTCCTGCTGGATGACCTCATAGATGACACGATACGGCTTGAAGCGAACCTCCCGATGGCTCATCACACCGATTCGCCCAGTTTCATGATATTGGCTGTCTCTGTCGATTTGTTTAGTGCTAAATATGGGCCATATTTAGCACCATCACAAAGCCATGCCCACTCTACGGGCTGGGAGTGGGGAAGGGCCATTGCTCAACTGTGGGAGCGGCTGAAGTCGCTCCCACAATTCCTGCACTCACGACCTTGTCACGTAACGAAAAAACTATCGCGGGCATGACCCGCTCCTACAAAATCAGGTGGTCTAAATCCCATCCCGTTTGTCCGCTGCGTCCGCGGTATTCTGCAACAGCGTCGCTACGGTCATCGGCCCGACGCCACCGGGCGCCGGGGTCATCCAGCCGGCCCGTTCGCGGGCGGCCTCGAAGTTGGTATCACCCACCAGTTTGCCGGTCTCGTTGCGATTCATGGCCACATCGATGACGATGGTGCCGGGTTTGATCCACTTGGCTGGGACGATGCCACACCTGCCCACTGCCAGAAAATCGGCACGTCGCAATGCGTGATGAGCTGGCGTGCAGGGCATCGTGCTGGAGGATAGCCCACAGGGCACGACCTGGCGGCGGGAATAACCGCTGTGCCGGTAGGAGCGGGCCATGCCCGCGATGGACTTTTTCTGAACACGGAATGAAACACAGAGACCGCGGAGGTGCAGAGGACGCAGGGATTGTTGAAGGGGTTTTCTCTGTGCCTCTGCGCCTCTGTGACCTCCGCGTTAATCGATGTTGTCGAGAAAAGCATCTGAAGGCGCTCCTACAAGTGCTTTGATCCAACTTGGGCACGAAGACCATCGCGGGCATGGCCCGTTCCTACGAATTGGTCGCGGAGTATTGCTGTGCAAGCCGTGATAAGACGCTCAGGGCTTGGGCTTGCTGCGAATGGCCCAGACGACAAAGCCGACGACCAGAGCCAGAATACCCAGCTCGATAAATGCCACCCATACCATTTTACGGCCTCCTTTGACCCGGATATTTCATGAATTTATCAGTTTCTCAGTGGCCGGGGCACATCGTGTTCCCTGGCAGACCCCGCGGGACGGCGGTAATCAGAACAGGTCGGCGTTGATCCACAGGTGGACAGCGATGCTGGCGGCATAGCCGAGGGCGATCACCGGCGTCCACTTCAAGTGGCTGAAAAAGGTGTATTTACCGCGCGCCTGGCCCATCAGCGCCACACCGGCGGCGGAGCCGATGGACAACAGGCTGCCACCCACGCCGGCGGTCAGGGTCACCAATAACCACTGGCCGCTGGACATCTCCGGCTGCATGGTGAGCACGGCAAACATCACCGGGATATTGTCGACGATGGCCGACAACACGCCCACGGCAACATTGGCGGCGGTATCGCCCCACTGCACGTACATCAGTTCCGAGGCCAGCCCCAGGTAGCCAATGAAACCCAGGCCGCCCACACACAGCACCACGCCGTAAAAAAACAGCAGGGTGTCCCATTCGGCGCGCGCCACCTTGTTAAAAATATCGAAGGGCACCACTTCACCCATGCGGCCATTACCGTTACCGACGTACTCATTGATACGGGAGGTTTTTTTCAGAAAATAACCAAAGAATTGCAAATAACTCAGGCCGGTGAGCATGCCGATCACTGGCGGCAGATGCAAGAAGTTGTGGAAACCGACGGCGGTGGCAATGGTAAGCAGAAACAGACCGATGATCCGCCGCGCACCGCGTTTCATGGGCACCCTTTCATCGCTGGCGGTGGGCCGCTGGTCGGGGATGGCGAAGTGCATGATGGCGGCCGGCACCACGAAATTGACCACCGAGGGCACGAACAGGGCAAAGAAACCCCAAAACTCCACCATACCTTTCTGCCACACCATCAGGGTGGTGATATCGCCAAAGGGGCTGAAGGCGCCGCCGGCATTGGCGGCGACAACGATGTTGATGCAGGCGATACTGACGAAGCGGGTGTTGTCACCGCCCACCGCCAGTACCACGGCGCACATCAGCAGGGCGGTGGTGAGGTTATCCGCCACCGGTGAAATAAAGAAGGCAAGGATGCCGGTGAGCCAGAACAGTTGGCGAAAGCTGAAACCCCTGCGAATCAGCCAGGAGCGCAGGGCGTCAAACACGCGCCGCTCCTCCATGGAGTTGATGTAGGTCATCGCCACCAGCAGGAACAGCATCAACTCGGCGTATTCCAGCAGGTTGTGGCGCACCGCCGCCTCGGCTTCGTGGGTCATGCCGTTGTTGACATAGACCACGGCGATCATGGCCCAGATGATGCCGGCGGCGAGGATCACCGGCTTGGATTTACGCAGGTGGGTGAATTCCTCCGCCATCACCAGGACATAGGCCACGGCAAAAATACCGAGGGTGGCATAACCCACCCAGTGCCGGGTGAGATCCAGCCGTTCCAGGTCGCCGGTCGTCGCCCAGGCGAGACCCGGCAGACAAAGCGCAAAGACGGTCAGCAGCGTGACGGCGGGTATTTTGTCCAAAGTGATCGTCCTTTCCGGTTAGGGACTGCGGGTGGCGGCTACTCTGTCCGGGGCTCGTCGCCGGTCATTGTACACCCGGCCCATGATGCCCGTAGATGCCGGCAATCATTTTTGCCAGCCGCTAAAAAACCAGATTCATCATCAGCATCATGACGAGCAGAAAAAGGATCGTCATGATGCCTCCGGCCCGCATGAAATCCGGCACGCTGTAGCCCGCCGGTCCCATGATCAGGGCATTGACTTGATGGGTGGGAATCAGAAAAGAGTTGGAGGTGGCGATGGCGACGGTGAGGGCAAACACCGCCGGGTCGCCGCCCGCGCCAATGGCGATGTTCACCGCTAGCGGCACCAGTAATACGGTGGCGCCGACATTGGACATCACCAGGGTAAAGAAGGTCGCCAACAGCGCCACCGCACCCTGGATCACCCACAGGGGCATGCCGCCCACCACCAACAGAGTCTGTTCGGCGATCCACTTGGCGGTGCCGGAGGTCTCCACGGCCAGACCCAGTGGAATCAGGCTGGCGAGCAGGAACACGGTCTTCCATGATACCGCCCGATAGGCCTCCTCGATCTTGATCACGCCGGAAAGAATCATACCCAACGCGCCGGTGAGCAGGGCCACGGACAGGCGCAGGTCGGTGAACAGCACCATGGCCAGGGCGATAGCGAAAAACAGCAGCGCCGCACCCACCTTGTGCGGGCGCGATTCTTCGTGCGGGTACTCGGTGGTGACCACCACGAAGTCGCGGTCTTTTTCCAGTCGCGCCAGGGCATCCCAGGTCGTATGTACGACCAGGGTATCACCGGCCTGTAACGGCAGATCACGGATGCCTTCGCCCTCACGCAGGGTCTTGCCGACGCGGTGCAGGGCGACCATGGCGATGCCGTAGGTCTTGCGCATCCACACGTCGCGCGCACTCTTGCCGATGAGGCTGGAACCGGGTGGAATCACCACCTCGGCAATGCCGGCCCTGCCCGCGGACAGGGCCTCGGAAAAAGTCTCCAGGTCGGGGCGCTGCTCCAGACCGAACTTTTTGACGAAGGCCTTGAGGTGTTCCGGCGAGGCCAGGATGCCCAGCATACTGCCCGCCTCGATACCCACATCACGCGCCAGACCGCCGGGGCCGATGCGCAGGTCGTCGGCGCCTCGCTGGGCGGCGATGACGCGGATCTTGTAGGCATGCTCTACGTCATCGAGCAGGTGCCCGACCAGCTCGCTTTCCGCCGGCACGCGCACTTCGAACAGGGCGTAGTCCAGGCCATAGGTGCCCTGAAAGTAATTCATCGTGGATGAGCCGGTGGCGGCATCTTCTTTTATCGCCGTCACCGGCAGCACGAAGCGCCCGGCAATCACGAAATAGAGAATGCCCGTGACCACCAGTGCAAGGCCGATGGGCGTCACCGAGAACAGCGACCAGGTCGCCATCTGCTGTGTCTCGGGCAGGGCTTGATTGGAGGTCAGAATCAGGTCATTGAGCAGGATCAGCGGACTGGAGCCCACCATGGTCACGGTGCCGCCGAGAATGGCGCAAAAACCCATGGGCATCAGCAGGCGTGACATGGGCAGGCCGGAGCGCGCCGAGATACGGCTCACCACCGGCAGGAACAGGGCCGCCGCGCCCACGTTCTGCATGAACGAGGAAATAAACGCCACGGTGCTGGAAATGATCGGGATGATACGTGTCTCGGTGCTACCGCCGACCTTGAGAATAAAGGACGCCACCCGGGTCATCAGGCCGGTCTTGTCGAGGCCTGCGCCGATGATCATCACGGCGATAATCGACATGACTGCATTGGAGGCAAAACCATCGAACAGATGCTGGTTGTCCACCAGTCCCTGCTCCAGGCCCATGACCGGGGCAAGCAGACTGGTCAAGCCCAGTAACACCATAATGGCAACCGCCGCCACGTCCACGCCGACGATTTCGAAGGCGAACAGATAAATCGTCAGCAGCAGAATGGCCGTGACCCAGGCCACCTCGATGCTGGGCACCACGCTGGCCAGGTAGAGGCCGAAAAAAATGAAAATCACACCGGCAACGATGCGTTTGATCAGGGTATTTTTACTCTCGTTGCCCAAAAAACCTTCCTCCCCATGGGTGGCTGGAGCATGGCGTGGTTACTGATTGATTCAGATTTAGCTTAGCAATTAATAATACACTAATTTAAAAACCCGCCAAATCAGTCCAATTTATAGGGCGCATGAATTTTCTTGGGGAATATATGCCAGGCGTTTTCGTGAGGGGGTGATTACCTGCTGGGGGGGAGCGGGCCATGCCCGCGATGAATGCCGGCACACCATTCGCGGCTGAAGCCGCACCGGTTAATGGCTCTCGCTACGATTCAACGGATTAATTTGGGATAAAACATATCCACCCTGCTGGGTTACTCTTCGCTGCAACGCTCGAACAATAAATCCCACACCCCATGTCCGAGGCGCTGGCCACGCTGCTCGAACTTGGTCAGCGGGCGCCATTCGGGGCGGGGGGAATATTCGCCTTCTCCGGCAACGTTGCGAAACCCGGGGGCACTACTCAGCACGGCCATCATCTGCTCCGCGTAGTTCTGCCAGTCGGTGGCCAGATGAAACACCCCACCAGGTTTGAGCTTACGGGCAATCAAGCTGGCGAATTCAGGATTGACGATACGCCGCTTGTGATGGCGTTTCTTGTGCCACGGGTCGGGAAAATAGAGTTGTACGCGGTCGAGGCGGGCCGTGGGCAGATGATGCTTGAGCACCTGCACCGCGTCATCGCAGATCACCCGCACATTGGACAGATCGCCCTCGCCCAGCAGGCGCAGCAGGGTGCCGACGCCGGGCCGGTGGACCTCGATGCCGAGGTAGTCGTTGCGCGGCAACAGGGCCGCCATCCCGGCCAACGATTGGCCCATGCCAAAGCCGATCTCCAACACCCGCTGATCCGGCGTGGTGCGGCCGAACAGGGCATCCAGGTCCAGTGGCGCAATGTCCAGGGCCTGACGTTCCGGCTCCAGTGTTTCAACACCGGGGGTGTCCACGCCATAGCGCGGCCACAACTCATCCATGGCGCGCTGCTGACCACGCGTCAGGCGGCCTTCGCGGCGCACGAAGCTGCGGATGGGGCGGCATTTGTTTTTTGTTGGGCGTTCAGACATGTGAATCTGTTGGATGAATACAAGGAGCGGGCCATGCCCGCGATGAACCCCGTCCGGATGGGGGCCATTAACCTGTGGGAGCGGCTTCAGCCACGAATGGTGTTCCAGTATTCTTCGCGGCTGAAGCTGCTCCCACAATATCAAAACAGCGACTTTTCATGCTGAACGGCAAGTTCATCGCGGGCATGGCCCGCTCCGCCGGGGTTGAAAGAAGCTCAGAAAAAAGTGCCATCCAGCGGGGAGGAGGCAGATGCATACCGCTTGCGCGGAATACGCCCGGCCAAAAATGCCTCGCGGCCGGCCTCGATGGCCTTTTTCATCGCCGAGGCCATCAGCAGCGGGTCTTTGGCGCCGGCAATAGCGGTGTTCATGAGCACGCCGTCGCAACCCAACTCCATGGCGATGGCGGCATCGGAGGCGGTGCCGACACCGGCATCCACGAGGATCGGAACCTTGGCGTTTTCGATGATCGTCAACAGGTTATAGCGGTTCTGCACACCCAGCCCGGAGCCGATGGGCGCGGCCAACGGCATCACCGCACAGCAGCCGATTTCTTCCAGACGCTTGGCGAGAATGGGGTCGTCAGAGGTGTAGACCATGACCTCAAAGCCGTCCTTCACCAGGGTTTCGGCGGCCTTGAGGGTGGCAACCACATCCGGGTAAAGTGTCTTCTCGTCGCCGAGAACCTCCAGTTTCACCAGCTTGTGGCCATCGAGCAGTTCGCGCGCCAGACGACAGGTGCGCACAGCATCTTCGGCGGTATAGCAACCGGCAGTGTTGGGCAGGATGGTATAGCGGCTCGGCGGCACCACGTCGAGCAGGTTGGGCTCACCCGGGTTCTGGCCGATGTTGGTGCGACGGATGGCGACGGTGATAATCTCGGCGCCGCTGGCCTCGGTGGCCCGCTGCGTCTCGTCGAGATCTTTGTACTTGCCGCTGCCAACCAGCAGACGGGAATGGTAGGTCTTGCCGGCGATGGTGAAACCATCGTCGCGGGGGTGCGTATTCTCTGCCATAGATTGCTTACCGATACTGACGGCGACCGGCGCCGGGAAAAGTGGCGGCTATTATAGCCTGTGGGAAAGATTTGCGTAGAACTGGGTTCAACCACCACCAATGGCATGGACGATCTCTACCTGGTCGCCATCATGCAGGATGTGTCTGGCGTACTCGCTGCGCGGCACGATTTCACGGTTGACTTCCATCGCCAGTCGCTGGCCACTCAGACCCATGTCGGTGACCAGCTGTTGCGCGCTGCAACCATCGGACAGTTCCCGTGGCTCGCCATTCAATTGAATTTTCATGCGACGGAAGCCTACCCAGCACGCCCTGACGGGTCAATGGGCAGGCCCCCTCTAAAACCGCTTCCTTGCGTGCAAACATCTCGTGTAAATATCGAAAAATCGATGGCGCAAATCTGAGTGCGCCACCAATGTCAAGACTGACGGGGCACTGAGCATGCCACGTATACAGATAACAATACTAAAGCCATAAAACTTTTGTGATAACGGACAAGTCTGACGCGCGCATGCAGCGAACAGCCAAAAGTGCCACATTTTGCTGGCCTTGTCCTGAAACGGGTGTTTATAATCCCCCGCTACAGACTAGTACTCCGATTCCTGATACAAGGGGTGATTAGTACGGGCATGGATCTCCCCGCTGTGGCAGATCACCATTACCGCAGCATCACCGCAGCATCTGCACGACGAAACGAATAACTATTAATCCAGAGTCCGCATTCCATGAAGGCCAATATCCTTTTTCAAAACGACGAACACACGGTACTCACCTTCACTGACCTGGTGAAGGGGGAGGGTATCCAGTCCAACCAGATGGTCATCATCCAGGAGGGGCACTCCGCCATCTTCGACCCCGGTGGCGACCTGACCTACATGCCGCTGTCCATGGCCCTCAACAAATTCGTCAAGGTAAAGGACATCGACTACATCATTGCCACCCACCAGGATCCGGATATCATCTCCTCGCTGGACAAATGGCTGATGTACAGCGACGCCAAGATCGTCATCTCCTGTCTGTGGGAGCGTTTCGTGCCGCATCTGGTGCCCGGCTACATGAAGGAAAAGGCTGAGGGACGCCTGATCGCCATCCAGGATCAGGGCATGGATATCCCGCTGGCGCACTCGGTCATCAAGGCCATCCCAGCGCACTTCCTGCACTCGGTGGGCAATTTCCAATTCTACGACCCCATCAGTAAGGTCCTGTTCTCCGGCGACGCAGGCGCCTCGCTGGTCGATATCTTTCCGGAACGTCCCGTGCGCAACTTCGACAAACACGTCGGCAAGATGCTGGGCTTTCACCAGCGCTATATGGTATCCAACAAGGTCTGTCGCCTGTGGGCCAACATGGTGCGCGATATGGATATCGACATTATCGTGCCACAGCACGGTCGTCCCTTCGTCGGCAAGGAAATGATCGGCAAGTTCCTCGATTGGTTTGAAACCCTGGAGTGCGGCATCGACCTGATGACCCAACAGAACTACACCGCGCCCTGATGAGAGCGGAAAACCATCAGTAAAAATACCCTGCCACTGCTGCGGTCAGGAAAATTACCACTCCAACGGTAATATTTCACAATAACGGCGACACGGGGTAAAACCCCGTTCGATATCCTGACTTTTCGCCCCAGATACCCACTATTTCGCCACCGTTTAGTCTGTACTCATCTTGGGTTCAGCTTACACTCATTTTTTGTTCATCCTACGTTCATCTTCGGGGCGGTTTACTAGCGCCGCTGATTCGAACGTCACAAACTAATTCAAGTCGATAACTTGAAATACCGAATCATCACCCAGGTATCCAGCTTTTGAATGCCAGAATTTTACCCATTGACACAGGCTTCGATAGCTGTAGTCAATTTTTTGTTGGCTGAATTCTGGAAAGGCCGGAAATTTAGTCTAGCCTAGAAATACAGACTGAATAACCAACTATTTTAATCCACCTTGGAGGAATATCATGTCCCAGAAAATGACCGCTAAGACTATCGCCATGGCTGCCGCCCTTGTCGTCCTTCCCATGACCGCCGGCACCGCTTTCGCCGCCGATGGCGAGGCCGTTTACAAAAAGACCTGTAAAATGTGCCATGCAACCGGCGTCGCCGGCGCCCCCAAAACGGGTGATGCAGCCGCCTGGAAGGATCGCATTGCCCAAGGTATGGACACCCTGTACACCCACTCCATCAAGGGCTTCAAGGGCAAGGGAATGATGCCTCCCAAGGGTGGCAACGCCAAGCTGTCCGATGACGAAGTCAAGGCTGCCGTCGACTATATGGTTGGCCAGTCCAAGTAATCTCGTGCGAGATTGCTGGTTGCAACAGCTCGTCAGAAAGCGGCCTTGAAGGCCGCTTTTTTTATTGTCCGTTTAATTTATCCTGCCATAACACGGCAATCCCTTCCTCTGTGCCCAACAGTGCTATCATTCCGTTCAGTCACACCCAACCCACAGGGGCTCGACCGTGTCTGAAATGAGCTACATCGGCGTCATCGAGCGCTATCATCAATACCATGACGCCATTCATGACCTGCTGGCCTCCATTCTTTCCGGCATCACGGAACAGCGTCTGTTCGATGACGAAAAGCTTCAGCAGTCCGCTATCGAGTGCCTCAGAAAGCGTTACCCCTTCGTCGAACTCCTGTACACGCTGGATACCGAGGGCCTGCAGCACAGCGAGAACCACCACCCCTCCGGTGATAAACGCAAAAAGACCCTGGTCGGCAAGGATCGCAGTCAACGCCCTTACTTCCAGCTGGTGAAGAGCAATCAACGTGTCGTCGTCACCGAGCCCTATCTATCCATTGCCAATACCAGTCTGTGCATCTCCTCCGCCGCGCCGGTGAAAGATCACGACGGTCAACTGCTGGGCTATGTGATCCTGGATATCGACCTGGCCGGCATTGTCGCCTATCTTATGGGCGATACCGCGCGGCGCCGCTTTGCGCCGCTATTCAAGCTGATCTATTCCTTGATCGCCATCGGCCTGTTCGCCGTCGTCGTGTTGCTGTTGTATGCCTCATTGAACGAGCTTATCCATATGCGGCCGGATCAAATCGGCGGCCATGATTTCTATCTGCGCCCTTTTGGCATCATCATTTATCTCACCCTGGGGCTGGCGATCTTCGATCTGGCCAAGACGACCTTCGAGGAAGAGGTATTGATGCACAAGGATATCTTCCGCCACAGCTCCACGCGCCGCACCATCACCCGCTTCATGGCCGCCATCCTCATCGCCGTGTCCATCGAATCCCTGCTGCTGATGTTCAAGTCCGCCCTCGGCGACGGCGAGCACCTGGCCGATGCGGTATGGATGATGATGTCCGCCGTGGGCCTGTTGATCGGTCTGGGGCTCTATGTCTATCTCGGCGCTAAAGCCGAGGCCGTGTTCAACGAAACCAATAAATAGCCCGCCGGCGCACACCGCCCCACCAAGGAATCCCACCGTGAACCAAACCCTGCCGCCCCTGCGCCTGAAGAAAAATGAGGAACGCCGGCTGCGTGCGGGCCACCTGTGGGTGTACAGCAACGAAGTCGACATCAAACAGACATCGCTGAAGGATCTCGAACCCGGCAGCGCCGTCCGCATCGAGGACGCGCGCGGTCACGCCATCGGCAGTGGCTATGTGAACCCTCACTCACTGATCTGCGCCCGGTTGGTCAGCCGTGATCCAAAATACACGCTGGATAAGTCCCTCTTGGTGCACCGCATCAATATCGCCCTGTCCCTGCGCGACAGCCTCTTCACTGCACCTTTTTACCGCCTCATCCACGGTGAAGGCGACAGCCTGCCGGGCCTGGTGGTCGACCGCTTCGGCGAGGTGCTGGTGGTACAGATCACCACCGCCGGCATGGAGCGCCACCGCGATGACATCATCGTTGCATTGCAAAAGGTGCTCAAACCCACGGCCATCGTGCTGCGCAACGACAGCGGCTCGCGCCAGTTGGAGGGACTGGAGAGCTACATCGATACCGCCCACGGGCGACTGCCCGACGCGCTGGTCATCGAAGAGAACGGCGCACGTTTCGCCATCGATCCGCTAGGCGGACAAAAGACCGGCTGGTTCTTCGACCACCGCATGAACCGCGCGCGCATGCAGCAGTACGTAAAGGGCCGTCGCGTGCTGGACGTGTTCAGTTACATCGGTGGCTGGGGTATCGAGGCGGCGGTCGCGGGGGCCAGCGAGGTGATGTGCGTGGATGCCAGCCAAACGGCCATCGACCGCATCCATCACAACGCCGGACTCAATGACCTCGGCGATGCGCTGGCCAGCCTGCAAGGCGACGCCTTCGAGGCGCTAAAAAACCTGCGCCAGGCCCGCGAACGCTTCGATGTGGTGATCATCGATCCACCGGCCTTCATCAAGCGCAGGAAAGATTTCAAGGAAGGCCTGAATGCCTACCACCGCATCAACCAGATGGCCATGCAGGTGCTCAACAAGGGGGGTTATCTGATCAGCGCCTCCTGTTCCTGGCACCTCAAACAGGAGCAGCTGCGCGACACCATACTCAAGGCCAGCCGCCACCTGGATCGTACCGCGCAGATCGTCGAACAGGGGCACCAGGGGCCGGATCATCCCGTGCACCCGGCCATCGCCGAGACGGGTTACCTGAAAGCGTTCATTGCACGGGTGCTGGTGAACTAGTGTGGTGTAACGTATAAAGCGCACCTATCAGAGGCCCGCAAATGCCCCAAGACAAGGCGCAGTCCGCCGTTAATGGCCCCCTCCCTTAACAAGGACTGGAACGCAGGATTG
>DRKN01000061.1 GCA_011051755.1 Gammaproteobacteria bacterium | reverse complement strand
TGTAGTGGGAGGCCGCACTGGAACGAAGGGTGCAGCGGTGAAAAAAATATCGGCATAGAATTTCCCACGGTTACTTTTACCTTTTTGTCCTGCCCATGCTAACTTATTAGTATCAAGCATAATCGCCCTGTTTTCCCACTGTATTCAACCAAGAATCAGGCAATAACACTCGATAATCACCTAAAAACAAGCCAATTTGCCTTGATATCTTGATAATGGCATATAATTCAGGCATTTTTTCGCGGCCAAACGCCTGGGCGCCGTAGGTTGGGGTGAATGTCTTTTACAAACCCCAACCTGTTTTCTATGTGACTCATCTGACACCCTGGTCGCCTGCCTTACTCGGCATTCAATGCCGCTTTTAACGTTGCCCGATCCAGGTGTGGCGCGAACAGTTCGATGAAGTCGTAGACAAACCCCCGCAGATAACTACCTCGCCGGATACCCACCCAGGTGGTGCTGGCGGGGAATAACTGCGCGATGTCGATCAGGCGCAGGTTCACATCCCGTTCGGGCTCGAAGGCGACATTGGCCACCAGGCCCACACCCAGTCCCAACTCCACGTAGGTTTTGATCACATCGGCGTCCAGTGCCGTCAGCACCACCTGTGGCTCCAGGCCGGCCTTGACGAAGGTCTGGCTCAGTTGCGAGCGGCCGCCAAAGGCGAAGTCGTAGGTGACGATGGGGTAGGCGGCCAGTTCTTCCAGTGTCGGTATTCTGTCCAGCGCCAGCAGCGGATGCCCGACCGGCACCAATACGCAATGATGCCAACGGTAGCAGGGCAAGGCAATGAGCCCCTCGGAAGAGGCCACGGCCTCGGTGGCGATGGCAATATCGGCCTCGCCACGGTAGGCCATCTCGCAGATCTGCTCCGGGCTGCCCTGGCGCAGTTGCAGTCGAATATCCGGGTGCCGGTCACGAAATCGCTGGATCATCGGTGGCAGTACATAGCGGGCCTGGGTGTGGGTCGTGGCGATAGTCAGGGTGCCGGTATTTTCGCCGCTATATTCCTGGCCGATACGACGGATATTTTCCACCTCGCGCAGGGCGCGGCGAGCCGCTTGCACGACCTCTGCACCAGGCTCGGTGAGGGCCGTCAGTCGTTTGCCGGTACGGGAGAAGATCGGTACTCCCAGTTCGGATTCGAGCAGGCGGATCTGTTTGCTCACGCCGGGTTGCGAGGTGTGCATGGCCTCCGCAGCCTCGGAGATGTTGAGGTCTCGATCCGCGACTTCGCAAATATAACGCAATTGATGCAGTTTCATATCAAGCCCCTCACGCCCCACATATAACCTTGAGGTATTTATATAGACAAAATTATTCTTTTTCAATCTATTTGCTCGTTGCTAAGGTTAGCGCCACTGTAGAGCGCCGGTGGTTACCGCGGGCGCCGGGAAAAAGTGAAGCAGACGCAATGGATGTGGGATATATCGTATCGGGGTTTGGTGTTGGCCTGCTGGTGGGTATCACCGGTGTTGGTGGCGGCGCTTTGATGACCCCGTTGCTGATCTTTGGCTTTGGTATCTCACCGGCCGTGGCAGTGGGTACGGATTTGGTTTTTGCCGCCATCACCAAGGCCAGTGGTGTTTGGACACATGCCCGCCAGTCAACTGTGGACTGGCGTGTCGTTGGCCGCCTGGCCAGTGGCAGTCTGCCAGCAGCCCTGTTGACGCTGGCTGTGTTGGGTGAGGTTGATACCCATTCGGCTGAGGCGCAGGGATTCATTACCACCCTCCTGGGGGTGGCTTTGATGCTGACGGCCGCGGCATTGCTGTGGCGCTCACACCTGAGCAAGGTGCCGCACCGTCACGATGATGACGGCGTCGAGCGGAAGGGCGTTGTCCTGGCCACAGTGGCTGCCGGTGTGGTGCTGGGGGTGCTGGTGACGCTGACCTCGGTGGGCGCCGGGGCACTGGGCGCCGCCGCTTTGTTCTGGCTCTACCCCCGCTTCAGCGCGGTACGGGTGGTGGGGACGGATATAGCACATGCTGTGCCGCTGACCGCCGTTGCCGGGTTCGGTCACTGGCAGATGGGCTCGGTGGACACAGGCTTGCTGATGATGTTGCTGATCGGTTCATTGCCCGGCATTTATCTGGGCAGCCGGCTCAGTAAGAAAATACCGGAACGTTGGTTGAGGCCTGCATTGGCCACGCTTTTATTGGTGATTGGATTTCGCATGGTTGCCTGATTTTCCAGGCTAAGGGCTGGCGTCAAAATTAATTCACATTTCTGAACGCCGATGCATCTCACCTGACTGCGTTGCAACAACTTGAAAGATAACCAATATTCCTGTGTTGTTGCGCCTTGGCTGGCGAGCGCCTCGACGCCCATAAATATAAATTAATTTTGACGCCAACCCCTAAGAGGAGATGACTGTGGCACATAACGATAAATGGATTGACCGGGACGAGCTTGTACAGTATCGCGAAGCGGTCAAAGGCTATCTACAGGGTGATCTGGATGAAGACCGTTTTCAGGCAATCCGTTTGCAACAAGGTGTCTATGGCCAGCGGCAGGAAGGCGTCCACATGGTGCGCGTCAAACTGCCCGGCGGCTATGTGAGTGGCGAGCAGTTGGGCGTTGTCGCCAGCCTGTTGGCGGATTATTCTCAGGATGATATCGCCAGCGTGACCACGCGCCAGGATCTGCAATTGCATAGCATTCCACTGGCCGATACCCCGCAGGTGCTGGAGGAGATGGCGGCACAGGGCCTGACCTCACGTGAGGCCTGCGGGAATACCGTGCGCAACATCACTGCCTGCCCGCTGGCCGGTGTCTGTCCGGCGGAACACACGGATGTGCAGCCGGTTGTCGATGCCGTGGCTGCGCGTTTTTTGCGTCACCCGTTGACCCAGCATCTACCACGCAAGTTCAAGATGAGTTTCTCCGGCTGCGAATCCGACTGCGCCCAAGGCCTGTTTCATGACTTGGCCGTGGTGGCGACCCGGCGCGATGGTGAGTTTGGTTACAAGGTGCTGGCGGCGGGTGGCCTGGGGCACAAGCCGCGCCCAGCCATCGTGTTGGAAGAATTCATCCAGGAGCAGGCATTGTTGCCGGTGATCGAGGCTGTGTTGGCGCTGCATCACCGCTATTCCGACCGCAAACGCCGGGCCCGGGCGAGACTCAAATTTCTCCTGGATAAGCTGGGCGAGGAGGAGTTCGTACAGCGCTATCAGACCGAGCTGCAACGCACGCGCGCGGCCTATGCCGATGAATCACTGCCTCCGGCTCAGTGGCTGGATGCCCGCGACGCCTCGGTGGGTGCGGCGGGCGCGCCGCGGGAGGTGTTGGAGCAGAAGCAGGCAAACCTCTATGTGTTTCCCGTCAGCCTGCCACTGGGCGATCTGTCGGTGGCCCAACTGCGGGGGATTGCCGCACTGCTGTTGCGGCGTGACCTGCACGATGTGCGCGTGACTCAGGATCAAAACCTGATGTTGCTGAATATTCCGGCCACAGAGCTGGAGGCCGTGCGCAACGAACTGGCGGCACTGGGCCTGGATTCCCCCTGCGTTGGCGATGACGTGGTGGCCTGTCCGGGTACCTGGACCTGCCGCCTGGGAATCACTGCTTCACGCCTGGTGTGCGACGAACTGAGCGGTGGCGTGGACGATCTTCGCATTCGCGTCAGTGGCTGCCACAACGGCTGCGCGCAACCCTATGTGGGAGATATCGGCCTGCATGGTGAAGGCCGGCGTAAGCACGGCAAGTTAATTCCACATTACCGGATGCATTTTGGTGGTGATGGCCGGGCCGGTGGCGCCATTGCCGTGCGCGGGCCGGAAGTGCCGGCATCACGGGCGCCAGAGGCTGTGCGGCGCGTCAAACAGGCGTTTCAGGAAGCACGCCAGGGGAATGAATCGTTCCTGAGCTGGACGCAGCGTCAGGGCGCGGATTATTTCCAGGATTTGCTGGGAGATTTGCAGGAAATAAAGGAAGCCGATATTCCCCATTTGTTGAAAGATTTTGGTGAAACACAGGATTTCCGGGTGTTGGCTCTCGGTGGTGGTGAATGCATGGGGGCGGTACAGGAAACTGTGTCGGCCAATTTTTCTGAGGCGGCACATGAGCGTGAATATCGCCGTGTGTTCCAACTGGCAAAGAAACATGAGCAGGCACTGGACTGTGTCGAGGCCATTGCCCGCCTGATCGGACACTCATTATTGGATGCGGTGAACGATCCGTCTCAGCCGGAGGCCCTGGATGCCATTGCCGAGGGCCTGGCGCAGGCCTATCCCGACAAGGCCTATTTGTCTGAATCGCTGAAGGGCTTTATCCATGATCTGGCAGGTTTGCAGGAGGACTTTGATGAAACGGCATTCCAACGGCTGTCAGAAATGCAGGACGTCTGGGTCGTTTTTGCCGCCGATGCTTGCAGGGATGTCGATTCACAGCTGGAACTTCAGGCATTCTTGCCGGATGTCGACCTGCTGGCCAAGGCTGTCTAACTGTAAATAAATATCTAAAATAAGCACCGCATTGACTGACAGGAGAATTTACATGTTATCGGAAAATAAAATCGAATCACTGGTCGACTTGTTGCAAGACATCGAGCGGGATTATGAGCCAGCGGCACTGGCCTCCAGTTTCAGTATTGAAGACATGGTGTTGACCGATGCCATTGTCAGGCATACACCGGGAATCAATGTCTTTACCCTGGATACCGGGCGCTTGCCAGCGGAAACCTATGCGCTGATGCAGGAAACGCATCAAAAATATGGTGCCTTGGTGGATGTCTATTCCCCCGACTGTGGCGTGCTTGCCGAATTTGTTCAGGCGCATGGCCCCAATGCCTTTTATGACAGTGTCGAACGGCGTAAGGAATGTTGCCGTATACGCAAACTGGAGCCACTGAAACGGGCATTGGACGGGCGCGCTGCCTGGATCACGGGACTGCGCAAGGAGCAGTCCGTGACGCGCACGGATACACAGCACAAGGAATGGGATGAGGCGCACGGCATGCCCAAATTCAATCCTCTGCTGGACTGGACGGAACAGGAAGTGTGGGCCTACATTCGTCGTTATGACGTGCCTTTCAATGCCTTGCATGAGAAGGGCTATCCCAGCATCGGCTGTGCTCCTTGCACCCGGGCAATCGCCAAGGGCGAGGATATTCGCGCCGGACGCTGGTGGTGGGAAAACCCGGAAACCAAGGAATGCGGCCTGCATGTGAAGACCGCCGGATAGCGATTTATTCATGGAACTTGGTCTCGTGATTGGGTTCTGAACAGTCATTGAGGGTGGGCCTGTATGACTCACCCATCCTTCGCGTTGGCATTTTTGGAAAGCAGCGAAGGCCGGCGTAATTTTTTTGGCCGGCTTTCTTGACAAGGCATTATGATAGGTTAGGCTAACCCTTATGTTCACCTTACACACAGGCCTCTTTGCCCGTTTGCTCGCCGCTTTGGCCGTTGTCGGTCTGCTGCTGGGTGGGGCGACGACGTCAGTGATGGCCATGTCCCCGGTGCAAGGTGACACCACTGCCCACAACACCATGGTATCGATGATGGCGGGCGACAGTGGGATCCATCAGGCGGGTGGTATGTCACATCAGAGCGGTGCCTGTGAGCAGGCAGACCATGCCTACGGTAGCTGTTCCGATAACAACACCGTTCATTGCGATACCAGCGATGACTGCTGTCCCCATGGCGCTACGGCCTTGCCGCCACAAATCAACGCCGCCTTCGCTTCCCTGCCTGATGTGCAGACCGCAGCGCTACAATGGCGCTCCACCAGTGTGACGTCCGTCACCGAGATTCGCCCTCCCATCTCTACTCTCTAGTATTTACCGGCAACCGCCGGTCGCTGTGCGTGCTGTTTTTTTTCCTGCGCACCGTTGAAATATTCCTTGTTTGTCATTGGTTCCGGGCCTGCCGGATCGATTTCCGCTTCCTTAACAACTGGCTGCGGCAACTGACAACGAAACGGAGAGTGATTCATGTTTGCACGATTTTTCCGGATTGCCGGTCTTTGCCTGTTGCCGATTTCGGTGGCTATGGCTGCACCCGGCGACAGACCGGTTGAGCATCATGCGGCAAGCGGGGCAGGCATCCTGCAACTCGTCAATGCCGTCGATGTTGCATTGCAGGACAACCCCGGCCTGGCCGCCATGCGCGCCCGCGCCGCGGCTGCGGCGGCGGTGCCGGAGCAGGCCGCGGTATTGCCCGACCCGCGCCTGCAACTCAATGCCGTCAATCTGCCGATGGATACTTTCAGTCTCAGTCAGGAGGGTATGACCCAACTACAGGTGGCCGTTGTCCAGGCCCTGCCGTTTCCTGGCAAGCTGGCGCTGCGTGAACGCGCGGCGGAATTTGAGAGTGCCGCTGCCCATGATGAAGTGGGTGAAATGCGCTTGCAGCTGGAGCGCGACGTGCGCAGTTTATGGTGGAATCTTTATTACCTCGACCGTGCGCTGGAGATTTTGCAACGCAACCGCCAGCTGCTGAGGCAACTGGTGGAGGTGGCGCAGACCAAGTATCGCGTCGGCCAGGGTCTGCAGCAGGATGTATTACTGGCCCAACTGGAATTGTCTCGCCTGCATGATCAGGAGATTGCCCTGCTGGGTTCGCGCCGAAGTGAAGAAGCTCGCCTCAATGCCCTGCTGAACCGTCCTGCAAGCCAGCCTATCCGGCTGCCTGACATGGTGCCGGCAACGCTGCTCGAACCGGCCGATGAACAGAGACTGCAGGCGCAGGCCTTGCAGAATCGTCCCCTGCTAGCGGCTCGACAGAATGTCATCGAAGCGGCGCGCTCGCGCCTGGATTTGGCACGCAAGGAGCGTTCTCCCGACTTCAGCCTGGGCGCCCGCTACGGCCGGCGTGTGGGTGATAACCCCGATGGCAGTGCCCGTGCCGATTTCGCTTCCATCATGTTTAGCATGAACATGCCCATTTTTACCCGCCAGCGGCAGGACTCGGCCATCGATCAGCGTGGCAGCCAGCTACAGCAGCAGCGTTACAACCTGGACGAGGCACGCCTGCGCGTCAGCCGTGAGGTGTCCCGGGTGCTGGCGGACTATCGCGCCGCCCGCGAACAGGCGCGCCTGCTGAAGACCGGCATCCTCCCCCAGGCGCGTCAGACCGTGGCCTCCATGTTGGCTGCCTACCAGGTGGACAAGGTGGATTTCCTCAATGTGGTGCGTGTACAGATCATGCTTTTCAATTACGAAACACGCTACTGGAATGCCATTTCACGCGCCAATCAGGCACAGGCCGCATTGCAGGCAGCGGTGGGTCTATCGTTTGACGACCATGTTGCCGCCGTTCCCCTGTCTTCCCGGATTGAATCCGATGTACTCCCTGAAGAGGCACCCCATGAATAAGCAGACATTCGTTTCCATCGTGCTGGTTGCCATCCTTGCCGGTGGTGGTGGCTACTGGCTGGCCCTGAGCCAGTCCGCCTCCACGACGGCAACAGACGGCGCCCCGGCGGGTGAACGCAAACCGTTGTTCTATCGCAATCCCATGAATCCCGCCATTACCTCGCCCGTACCGGCCCAGGATGAAATGGGCATGGATTACATTCCGGTGTATGCGGACGACGACAAGCCGAAAGAGAAAAAAGTGTTGTTCTATCGCAATCCCATGAATCCCGCTATTACCTCGCCGATGCCGGCTCAGGATGAAATGGGTATGGACTACATCCCCGTATATGCTGATGGTGCTGCCGGTGCTGACGAACCGGCGGGCACGGTCAGTATCGATCCGGTGACGGTGCAGAACATCGGCGTGCGTACCGCGCGTGCCGAGCAGCGTGACTTGAGCCACGCGGTGCGCGCCGTGGGCCGGGTGGATTTTAATGAAGAACGGCTGGCGCGCCAGCACCCGAAGACCGAGGGCTGGATTGAGGTGCTGCGGGTTTCCACCACCGGTTCTGTGGTCAAGAAAGACGACATTCTTCTTAGCATTTATTCACCACAGCTGGTGTCCAGTCAGGAGGAATACCTGCTGGCCCTGAATAACCTGCAGGTGTTGAAGGACAGCCCCTACGAGGAAATCCGCCGCGGCGCCCGGGATCTGGTGAACTCGGCCCGGCAACGCTTGCTGCTGCTGGATGTGCCCGAGCACCAGATCCATGAATTGGAGACGACCCGGGAACTCAAAAAACGCATCCACATCCATTCGCCCTTCGATGGCACGGTGATGAAGGTGGGGGTGCGCGAGGGACAATACGTCACACCAAAGACCGAACTTTATATGCTGGCCGATCTGTCGCGGGTATGGGTTTATGTGGATGTGTTCGAGGAGGATCTGCCCTGGGTGAAACAGGGTGATAAGGCGGATATGCGTGTGCGGGCCGTACCCGGGCGGACTTTTCGCGGCACGGTGACTTATATCTATCCCTACATGGAGCGCAAGACGCGCACCGCCCGCGTGCGCCTGGAATTCGATAACCCGGATCTGCTGCTGAAGCCGGAGATGTTCGCCAATATCACCTTGCGCTCCGGGCGGGTGGTCGATGCCGTGGTGGTGCCGGGTGAAGCCGTGGTGCGTTCGGGTGAGCGTGACCTGGTCTTCGTCGTGCGTGCACCGGGTAAGTTTGAGCCACGGCCGGTGACGCTGGGCCTGGCCTCCGAAGGGCGGGTGCAAATTATCGAGGGTGTGGCGCCGGGTGAAGAGGTCGTGACCTCAGCGCAATTCCTCATCGATTCCGAATCCAAATTGCGTGAGGCCACAGCGAAGATGCTGGAAAGCCTGGCGGGTGGCAACACCGAGGGTGTTGCCACGGACATGAGCGATATGGACATGAGTGACATGTCCATGGACGACGGGCAATAGGGGCGCACCATGATCATTCAGAAAATCATCAGCGCCTCCCTGCGTGACAAGTTCTTGATCCTGATCGCCACGGCGATTGTGGTGGCGGCGGGTGTCTGGTCAGTAAAAAATACGGCGCTGGATGCCATCCCGGATCTTTCCGATGTGCAGGTGATTATTTTTACCGAATTCCCCGGCCAGTCACCGCAGGTGGTGGAAGATCAGGTGACCTATCCGTTGACCACGGCCATGCTGGCGGTGCCCAATGCCAAGGTGGTGCGCGGTTATTCCTTCTTCGGTCTGTCCTTCGTCTATGTCATTTTCGACGATGGCACCGATATGTACTGGGCGCGATCCCGTGTCCTGGAGTATCTGAATTATGTGAGTGGCCGCCTGCCGTCCGGTGTTTCGCCGGCACTGGGGCCGGACGCCACCGGCGTTGGCTGGATCTATGAATACGCCTTGGTTGATCGCACGGGAAATCACGATCTGTCGCAACTGCGTTCGCTGCAAGACTGGTATCTGCGTTATCCCCTACAGACTGTCGAAGGTGTGTCCGAAGTGGCTTCGGTCGGTGGTTTTGTCAAACAGTACCAGGTTGAAGTCGATCCACAGGCATTGCTGGCTTACGACATTCCCCTGTCAAAAGTGAAGCGGGCGATTCAGCGCTCCAACAATGACGTGGGTGGCAAGCTGGTGGAAATGGCCGAGACCGAATATATGGTCAGGGCCAAGGGCTATCTGCGTGGCATCGAAGATATCAAGTCCATTCCCCTGGCGGTGGGGGCGGACGGTACGCCGGTGCGCCTGGAGGATGTGGCCCACGTGCACCTGGGACCGGAGCTGCGCCGCGGCCTGGTGGAACTCAATGGTGAAGGCGAGGTGGCCGGTGGCATCGTCATCATGCGTTTTGGCGAAAATGCCCTGACCACCATCGAGGGGGTTCGCAAAAAACTCGCCGAGCTGGCCAAGGGGCTGCCACAAGGGGTGGAGATTGTGCCGGTGTATGACCGTGGCGATCTCATCGAGCGCGCGGTGGATAATCTGATCGAGAAGCTGATTGAGGAATCCATCGTGGTGGCCCTCATCGCCATCGTTTTCCTGCTGCATGCCCGTTCCGCGCTGGTGGCCATAGTCACTTTACCGATTGGCATTCTGCTCGCTTTTATCGTGATGCGCTGGCAGGGTATCGACGCCAATATCATGTCTCTGGGCGGTATCGCCATCGCCATCGGTGCGATGGTGGATGGCGCTATCGTGATGATAGAAAACGCCCACAAACATCTGGAGCATGCTGTCGATCACAAGGGTGGCAAGCTGGATAACGATGAGCGCTGGGCGGCGGTGGCCGAGGCCTCGCGTGAGGTCGGGCCAGCACTGTTTTTTTCCCTGCTGATTATTACTGTGTCGTTCCTGCCGGTATTTACCCTGCAGGCGCAGGAAGGGCGATTGTTCGCACCGCTGGCCTTTACCAAGACCTATGCCATGGCCGCCGCTGCATTGCTGGCAATTACCCTGGTACCGGTGCTGATGGGTTATTTCATTCGTGGCCATATCATGCCCGAAGCGAAAAACCCGGTGAACCGTGCATTGCACTGGTTGCATTCGCCCACACTGCAACTGGCCATCAACTGGCGTTGGCTGACGGTGATCGCCGCAGGGGTGCTACTTGCCGTTACCTGGGTGCCGCTCAGCCAGCTCGGCAGTGAGTTCATGCCGCCGCTGGATGAAGGCGATATTCTCTACATGCCATCAACCTATCCCGGCGTCTCCATCACCAAGGCGAAGGAAATCCTTCAGCAGACGGACAAGATCATCAAGACCTTTCCTGAGGTGGCGAGCGTATTTGGCAAAGTGGGACGTGCGGACACGGCCACCGACCCGGCGCCGTTGGCGATGATCGAGACCACGATACGCCTCAAGCCGAAGGATCACTGGCCGGATCCGAGCAAGACCACCAAAGAGCTGATGAACGAAATGGACGCGGCGATCAAGTTCCCGGGCCTGGCCAATGCCTGGACCATGCCCATCAAGACGCGTATCGACATGCTCTCCACCGGCATCAAGACGCCCATCGGTATCAAGGTCAGTGGGCCGGATCTTAATGTGCTGGAAGATATCGCCACGGATATCGAGCAGGCTCTGAAACAGCTGCCCGATACCTTGTCTGCCTTTGGTGACAAGGCCGCCGGTGGTTACTACCTGGATTTCGATATCAATCGCGAAGAGGCGGCGCGCTACGGATTGACGACGGGTGATGTGCAGGATGTTATCGCCATCGCCATTGGTGGCATGAATGTGTCGGAGACGGTGGAGGGGCTGGAACGCTATCCGGTCAATATTCGTTATCCGCGTGAGCTGCGTGACAACCTTGAACAGCTGAAAGAAGTGCTCATCCCCACGCCCACCGGTATACAGATTCCATTGACCCTGGTGGCGGAGTTAAAGCTGCGCCGTGGCCCGCCTTCCATCAAGAGCGAGAATTCGCGGCCCAATGCCTGGATCTATGTGGATATCAAGACATCGGATATTGGTGGTTATGTCGCCGAGGCCAAACAGGTTGTTGAATCCCAGGTAAAAATCCCACCGGGTTATACGCTGATGTGGTCGGGACAGTTTGAGTACATGGAACGCGCCGCGGAGCGTCTGCGCATTGTGGTGCCGGTCACTCTGCTGATCATTTTTCTGCTGCTGTATTTTAATTTTCGCAATATCACTGAACCGCTGGTGGTCATGCTGTCCATTCCCTTTGGGCTAATCGGCGGCTTCTGGCTGGTGTACTGGCTGGGTTTCAATATGTCCGTTGCGGTGGTGGTTGGCTTCATTGCCCTGGCCGGGGTGGCGGCGGAGATCGGCGTGCTGGTGCTGACGTTTATCGACCATGAAATAGCGCGTCGGCGTCGGGAGTTTGGTGGCGTATTGACTGCGGAGCAGATCATGACCGCGGTGCACTGCGGCGCCTCGGAACGCGTGCGCCCCATCGCCATGACCGCCACGGCGATTATTGCCGGCTTGCTGCCCATCATGTGGGGTACGGGTACCGGTTCGGGCGTGATGCAACGTATTGCCGCCCCCATGGTGGGTGGCATGGTGACGGTGACGCTGCTCTGTCTGCTGGTATTGCCGCTGATCTACGGCATGGTGATGCAGTGGCAGGAAAAAGGTCGCCGCAAACGTCTGCAGGTACTTGATGCAGATAATGAGTAACAAACGGATGTCGTTCTTCGTACGAAGCCTCATCTGTAATAACTGAACAAATGTAACGACAAACAGGAGATAGCGTAATGCGTAAAACACTGATGGCACTCACCCTTGCCGGAATGATGACTGGACTGTCCGCCACTCAGGCCTCGGAAGGGCATGATCATGAGAATGAAAAAGGCATGTCTCATGACGAACATAGTCATGATGCGGGTATGAAGCACGATGATCATGGTGATATGAAGCACGGTGATCACGGTGGCATGAAGCATGAAGGCCATGCCAAGGACGGCCACAAGATGGATGGCATGTTCCTGGAAAAGAAACAGATCGATGGTTATAGCGTCAGCTTTCATGTCATGAAACCCGCCGATGGCCCTTCGATGGGGGGCAGCCACCATTTTATGGTCAAGGTGGAAAAGGATGGCAAGCCCATTGAAGGCATCGTCATGAATACCAAGGTTGTCTACCCGGATGGCAAGGATGAAAGCAAGAAGGCCATGAAGATGGGGGACTGGTACATGGCGGGTTATGACATGCAGGACGGCAAGAAACATCAATTGATGATTTTGTTCAAGACCGCCGATGGCAAGAAACACAAGGGGGGTGTTTATTACCCATGAAGCGCAATAATTTTTGACGGTATGGCGAAGCTATTCTTCAATACGGGCGGGTAGAAATTGTAAAAAAGC
>DRKN01000060.1 GCA_011051755.1 Gammaproteobacteria bacterium | reverse complement strand
CATGGATACCCAACCGACAGAGAGGCAACAAAAAGCCTACCAGTTACTGAAGAAAATAAAAATGTAGACAGAGCCTTGAACCCTGTTTTTGTCTATCTAGATGATAAATAAGGGATAGTTTGTCGTTCTAAGAAAGGAACCTCAGGTTAAAGCCACTGTCTTCAGGCGCTTGGATTTATCCGCGCTACTGGTTATACGGGTTGTTGAAAGTGGCGTTTGCAGGCAGGTTGTTTCGGTCGTCAGGATGCCGGTAAGCGGTAGTGAACCGCATCGTTCGCGTTATGGGGGGCATGCGGGCGTTATCTTCCGGCTATGACTGGCGGGTGATATCGACGTACAGAGTCAGACGCTGGCCGGGTTGCAGGTATTTGCCTTTTTGCAGGGCATTCCAGCGCCGCAGTTTGGCGATGGTGACGCTGAAACGCTTGGCGATGCGCGCCAATGAATCACCTTTGCGCACGCGGTAGTGGATTTTTTGGTGGCGTGCGCCGTCGAGCGCAGCCGTGAAGTTGGTCTTTAGCAGGTTATTGCCGCGAGACCAGATGACCAGTTGCTGACCAGGAAACAAGGGGTCGCGTGGTGACATGCTGTTCCAGCGCGCCAGTTTGTTGGTGGTGACGCCATGTTTGCGCGACAGATCCCACCAGGTATCGCCACTGCGCACGGTGTGGTGGATTTTGTTGCCCCGCCGCTGGGTGTCTTGAATGGCCTGTTTGCGGCGATCCTCGCTGAGATAGTGGCTGAGATTTTTGGTGGCGATGGGAATCATCAGCGTATCGCCGGCGCGAATCCATTGGCCACGAATCTGGTTGACCTCCTGCAGCAGGGCGACGCTGGTCTGGTAGCGGCGTGCGATGCCGCCAAGGTTTTCCCCCGGCTTGATACGGTGGCGCTCCCAGCGGACACGATCCCGCGTACCCAGTTCGGCGAGGCTGTGGCGAAATGCCTCGGCCTTGTCGATGGGCAGCAGCAAGCGGTGTGGGCCATCGGGGGCCGTGGCCCAGCGGTTATAGGCCGGATTCAGGCGGTAGATTTCCTCGATACTGAGGCCAGCCAGTTCGGCGGCCAGGGCCAGGTCGATCTGCGAACCGATATCGATCTCGGCCAGCTGAGGCCGGTCGGGGATGGATATCAGGCGTACACCGTAGTGCCCGGGGGTCTCGATGAGGGTGCTGATGGCCAATAGTTTGGGCACATAGCCGCGTGTTTCTTTGGGCAGGTCCAGGGACCAGAAGTCCGTGGCCTTGCCCTTTTTGCGGTTGGCGCGGATGGCGCGCTGTACGCGCCCCTCGCCGGAATTGTAGGCCGCCAGAGCCAGTAGCCAGTCACCGTCGAACAGGGTATTGAGATGTTGCAGGTAGTCCAGCGCGGCGCGGGTGGCGGCGCGTACATCGCGGCGGCCGTCATACCACCAGTTTTGTTTCAGACCATAGTGGCGGCCGGTGGCGGGGATGAATTGCCAGATGCCGGCGGCGCGTCCGGCGGAGTACGCGAAGGGCTGAAAAGCGCTCTCCACCACTGGTAGCAGGGCAATCTCGCCCGGCATGCCGCGGCGCTCGACCTCTTGTACGATGTCATACAGGAACGGGCGGGCACGCTCGGCGACGCGATCCAGATAGGCTTGGTTGCGGGCGTACCAGTCGAGGTAGGAACGGATTCCCGGGTGGTTGTGATCCTGCAGGTGGAAACCTTCGCGCAGGCGATCCCAGAGGTCTCCCGGAGGCAGGGCGTCGATGGCGGTATCGGAGACGCTGGACTGCGGGTAACTGGGCTCCCAGCTGTATTCCTGATTGCGGATCCTTTCCCACTGTTCGCTGTGTCGCAACAGATCCCGGTTGGAGTCGGTCACGGGGTGGGCGCGGTGATCGATACTCTTGAATGGGTATTTTTCAGGGATCGCCAGGGCGACTGAACTGCTCAGGGCGACGATGATCAGCACGGCAAATTGCATGTGATTGAGGTGGTTCATTGTATGGGACCAGCGACGGGAGCGGAGTGCATGGGGACGGCTCGATGGGTGATTTCAAGGGTGCTTTATTCTATATCGTACAGACGGGGTTAACACTAAAGATCTGTCGTTTGTGCGGTATTTTCGGCTTTGCTTGAGGATTGTCCTATCTCGTCAAGGCGCAGAGGGCATAGCGAATGCCTTGCATTCTGTCGCTTCGTAATGGCGTGTGTTTTGCCGGTGATGTCTGTCGGGTTGAATGCTGTTTCATGGTGTTTTTTTAGTCGAGCGTGTCTTTCCACTGCCGTACAGCGCTAAAAATCTCCGTGGGCGTTATCAGCGGGCGGCCGGCGAAGGCCTCGGCATTGCGTACCAGTTCCGGGGTGTCCCAGCGCAGGAAGGGGTTGGTGGCCTTTTCCAGTCCCAGTGGCGCGGGCACCGTGGGCAGACCCTGCTGCCGGGCGGCGTGTACGTCCTTTCGCCGCTGGCTGATAGCGGCGTTGTGTGGCTCGGCGATGTGCGCAAAGCCCAGGTTGGCTTCGGTGTATTCGTGGGCGCAGTAGACCAGGGTCTCGTCCGGCAGGGCGCGGATGCGTTGCAGGGCGTCCTGCATCTGCGCTGGCGTGCCCTCGAACAGACGGCCACAGCCGCCGGTGAACAGGGTGTCGCCGCAGAACAGCAGGGCGGGGCCAAGGTTGTCCGCGGCACGATAGAAGGCGATGTGGCCACGGGTGTGGCCGGGGACATCCATCACCCGCAAGTGGAGTTGTGGCAGTTCCACCGTATCGCCCTCGCCGAGGGGATGGCTGCGGTGGGGGATGTCTTCGTGCCCGGGGCCGAACACGGGCAGGCCGTAATGCGCCACCAGTTGGTCGATTCCGCCGGTGTGATCGGGGTGGTGGTGGGTGATGAGGATGGCGCGCGGCGTCAGCCCCTGGGCGTGCAGGGCGGTGATCACCGGTTTGGCGTCGCCGGGATCGATCAGAGTCACGTCGGGGCCGGTGTCGGTGCCGATACACCAGATGTAGTTGTCGTCGAATGCAGGGATGCCTTGGATCGTGAGCATGGGGTGGTTGACCGTGTTGGGCTGGAAGAGGAGATTCTACAACAGCTGGATTTTGCCTGCGGCACTGGTGACGGCAGGCCTTTCTGCGTATCCTTCCGGGCAAGTGCAGACTGGAGTCATCGTATTGAAGAAACGGGTCATCCGCTGGATGAAATGCGGGCCGGGCGTGATCACACGGCAACGTATGCGCGCCTGGTTCACCCATATTCCCGGGCGTTGGTTGCAGGCCGAAGAGCGCGCCCGCCTGCGCGAGATCCTGCCCACGCTGTTCGGCTATCACCTGCTGCAGCTGGGTGATCTCTATTCCAAGGAATGCCTGAACAGCTCGCGTATCCCGCACTGCATCGTGCAGGATCCGGATCGGCAGACGGCGCCGCCGGCGGGGGAGCGTCTGCGCAGTGTGTTTCGGGGTGAGTCGGACTACCTGCCGGTGGCTGCGGACAGCATCGACGTGGTATTGATGCCGCATACCCTGGAATTCACCCATGATCCCCATCAGGTGCTGCGTGAGGTGGAGCGGGTGCTGATTGCCGAGGGGCATGTGGTGATCCTCGGCTTCAATCCATGGAGTCCGTGGGTACTGTGGCGGCTGGCGCTGGGCTGGCGCGCGCGGCCGCCGTGGTGCGGACACTTCATTCGCGCCTCGCGTCTGCGTGACTGGCTGCAGCTGTTGGGTTTCGATATCGTCGGCTGTGAGCACTATTTCTATCGGCCACCGCTGACCCACAAGGGTCTCATGCAGCGGTTACGCTTTCTCGACCGGCTCGGCCGGCGCTGGTGGCCCATGTGCGGTGCCGGCTATGTCGTGGTGGCGAAAAAGCGTGTCGCCACCCTGACGCCGCTCAAGCCCAGCTGGCGTTCGCGACGACCGCGCATGGTGAGCCCGGAGTTGGCGGGCAATTCACGCGTCGGCTCGCTGGACAATTGTGAATCCCACGGCAATAAGCCAAAACGTAACGATTAAAGGTAAGAGTCATTTATGAGTGATGAGCGGGTAGAACTGTTTACGGACGGCGCCTGCCGCGGCAACCCCGGCCCGGGTGGCTGGGGTGCGTTGCTGCGTTTTGGCGGCACGGAAAAAGAGCTGTTCGGCGGCGAAGCGGAGACCACCAACAATCGCATGGAATTGATGGCGGCGATCCGTGGTCTCGAAAGTCTGAAACAGCCCTGTCAGGTGCAGCTGACCACCGATTCGCAATATGTACTGAAGGGTGTCACGGAATGGATGGACAACTGGAAGCGGCGCGGCTGGAAGACGGCGGCGAAGAAGCCGGTAAAGAATGTCGATCTGTGGCAGCGGCTGGACAAGGCCTTGGAACCGCATGAAGTGGAATGGCAGTGGGTGCGTGGTCATACCGGCCACGTGGAAAACGAACGCGCCGATGAACTGGCCAATCGCGGCATCGATGAATTGACGACTTCGGCGTAAGGACTCAACCATGCGACAAATCGTACTCGATACAGAAACTACTGGCCTGGAGCCTAAGCAGGGTCACCGCATTATTGAAATCGGTGGCGTGGAGCTGGTCAACCGGCGCCTCACCGGCAACCACTATCACCAGTATCTGCAGCCGGACCGGGAGATCGACGAGGGCGCCATCGAGGTACACGGCATCAGTAACGAGTTCCTCGCCGATAAGCCGCGTTTTGCCGATGTGGTGACGGACTTCCTCGATTTCGTGCGCGGCGCCGAGCTGGTGATCCACAACGCGCCCTTCGATGTGGGTTTCATCAATCACGAGTTGGCGCTGCTGAGCGACGACGGCGGGCGCATCGAAGACCTCTGTGGCATCCTCGATACCCTGAGCCTGGCGCGGCAGATGCACCCGGGGCAGAAGAACAACCTCGATGCCCTGTGCCGCCGCTATGGCATCGACAACGCCCATCGTGAGCTGCATGGCGCGTTGCTGGACTCGGAGATCCTTGCCGACGTCTACCTGACGATGACCGGCGGGCAGACGGATCTGCTGCTCGACGGCCAGTCCGAAGGCGGTCAGGCGGCGGTGGGGGCGATCCGTCGCCTGGTGCAGGAGCGTGCGCCGCTACGGGTGATCCACGCCAGCGCGGATGAACTGGCCGCACACGAGGCGCGCCTGACGGCCATCGACAAGGCCTGTGGGGGGCAGTGTTTGTGGGGGACGAAAGAAGAGGCTTGAGGGTCTGGTCACTTTATCCGCAACAGTTGCCTGTTTGCCTGCGCAAAGTCCCAATTCCGCGCAGGGCATATTTTTTTATGTGCCCGCCCTGTGGCACAGTGGTTTCACTGTTGTGTCCGGTCGGGAATGCCCACTCCTCAGGCCTGCGGTCTCCAACATCATTCCTGCAAATACGGATAGCCCTTCGCCAGCCATTCCTGAAAGCCGCCGCGGAACCAGTAGATGCGGCGGTAGTCGCAATCGACGGCGATCTTGACGGCCTTGCCGCTACGCTTGCACTTGACGCCATTGCAGTAGAACAGCACGGCTGTCGCCTTGTCGCTGATGATGCGGGCCAGACTGTCACAGTGGGTATCGATGTCGGGCAGGCTGATGGAGGTTTCGATATAGCCTTGCTTGCGGTCACCGCGAATGCGTGAGTCGATGATGACAAGGTCGGGGGTTTGGTTGGCCAATTCAATGAGCTGTTCGGCGTTAACGACGGTGCTGCCGGTAATGGCCTCGGGCGTGATGGGCGGGGGATGACTGGCCCACAGGCCCGGGTTCGGCAGTGTCAGCAGCAGGCCTGCCAGCGGCAAGGCGAAGATGTGTTTCCTGTGCATCTCCCTCCCCCTCCGCTTGATGCTCACGGTGCCCGTCAGGCCTTGTAATAATGCCGGTACCACTCCACGAAGCGGGCGATGCCGTTTTCGACGGTGGTTTCCGGTTTGTAACCGGCGTCGGTGACAAGGTCCTGCACGTCGGCGTAGGTGGCGGGCACGTCGCCCGGTTGCAGTGGCAGCATGTTCATCTCCGCTTTTTTGCCCAGGCAGTCTTCCAGCACCTTGATGTAGTGCATCAGTTCCACCGGCTGGTTGTTGCCGATGTTGTAGAGGCGATAGGGCGCCAGGCTGGTGCCGGGGTCGGGGGTGTCGCCGTTCCAGTCCGGGTTGGGCGAGGCGATTTTGTCCAGGGTGCGGATCACACCTTCGACGATGTCGTCGATGTAGGTGAAGTCGCGACGGTGTTTGCCGTAATTGAAGACATCGATGGGCTCGCCGGCAAGAATCTTGCGCGTGAACAGGAACAGCGCCATGTCCGGACGGCCCCACGGGCCGTACACGGTGAAGAAACGCAGGCCGGTGGTGGGCAGGTTATACAGGTGGCTGTAGGTGTGCGCCATCAGTTCGTTGGCTTTCTTCGACGCTGCGTACAGGCTCAGCGGGTGATCCACGTTGTTGTGAATGGAAAAGGGCATGTGGGTGTTGGCGCCGTAGACGGAACTGCTGGAGGCGTATACCAGGTGCTCGACGCCGTTGTGGCGACAGCCTTCGAGGATATTGATAAAGCCGACGATGTTACTGTCTATGTAGGCGTGCGGGTTCTCGATGGAGTAGCGCACGCCGGCCTGGGCGGCGAGATTGATTACGCGATCCGGGCGATGTTCGGCGAACACCGCCTCCATGGCGGGACGGTCTTCGATGCTGATACGCGCCTCGGTGAAGTTGTCGTGTGACGAGATGCGCGCCAGACGGGCCTCTTTCAGACTGACCTCGTAGTAGTCGTTGAGGTTGTCGACGCCGATGACTTCGTCGCCTCGCTCCAGCAGGCGCAGGGCCAGTTGACTGCCAATAAAGCCGGCGCTGCCGGTGATCAGGACTTTCATAAGTATTTCCTTGGAGTTAGTGCACAGGACTGAGGACTGAGTCCTCAGTCCTTCTCTATAACGGTTTTACAATCGGCCATCGACCCGTTCGGCGGGGAGGATGTTTTTCACGTCGAAGAGGATGTGATCTGTTTTGCCCAGGGCATGGATATCGTCGATGCTCATGTCTTTGAACTGGTCATGGGCGACGGCAAGGACGATGGCGTCGTACTGGTCGTTCTTCAAGGTGTCGATGGGGCGGATGCCGTATTCGTGTTCCAGGTCGTTGGCATTGACCCAGGGGTCGTAGACGTCCACGTTGGCGTGGTAGTCGTTGAATTCCTCGATGATGTCGATGACCCGGGTATTGCGCAGATCCGGGCAGTTCTCCTTGAAGGTGAAGCCGAGGATCAGCACGCGGGCGTCCACGGCATGGATACGGTTCTTGGTCATCAGTTTGACCACGCGTTCCACCACATGGCTGCCCATGCCATCGTTGATGCGGCGGCCGGCGAGGATCATCTCCGGGTGATAGCCGATCTCCTGTGCCTTGTGGGTCAGGTAATAGGGGTCGACGCCGATGCAGTGGCCACCCACCAGGCCGGGGCGGAAGGGCAGGAAGTTCCACTTGGTTCCCGCCGCCTCGAGGACTTCCAGGGTATCGATACCCAGCTTGTGGAAAATCAGGGACAGCTCGTTGATCAGTGCGATATTGACGTCACGCTGGGTATTTTCGATCACCTTGGCGGCCTCGGCGACCTTGATGGAGCTGGCCTTGTGAGTGCCGGCGGTGATGATGCTGGCGTACAGGGCATCCACATGATCAGCCACCTCGGGGGTGGAGCCGGCGGTGACCTTGAGGATGTTGGTGACACGGTGCTCCTTGTCGCCCGGGTTGATGCGCTCGGGGCTATAACCGACGTAGAAGTCCTTGTTGTAGATCAGGCCGGAAATCGCTTCCATGATGGGTACGCAGACCTCTTCCGTGGCGCCCGGGTAGACGGTGGACTCGAATACCACCACATCACCCTTTTTCAGGATCTCGCCCAGGGTGCGGCTGGCGCCTTCCAGTGGGGAAAGGTCGGGGCGCTTGGCCGAATCGATGGGGGTCGGTACGGTGACGATGTAGAAATTGCAGTCGGCCAGATCCTGCGGATTGCTGCTGTAACTCAGCCGGGTGGCCTGCCTGAGTTCATCCGCTTCGACCTCCAGGGTGCTGTCCTGCCCTGATTGCAGTTCGGCAACGCGGCTGGCGCTGATGTCGAGTCCTTTGGTGGAATAGTTCTTGCCCAGCTCTACGGCCAGGGGAAGGCCGACATAGCCGAGGCCAATCACGCCAATCTGTATCTTGTTCAGGTCAAACATGGGTATCTTTCCTTGAAATGCTTATGCGTGCGCGGTGTCGCGCCCGATGCTGTAATAGACGAAGCCGTCGGCCTTCAGCTGCTGTGGGCTGTACATGTTGCGGCCATCGACGATAACAGGCTGGCTTAGACGTTGTTTGATGAGCTTGAAATCCGGACTGCGGAAGACGTTCCACTCCGTGAGGGTGACCAGGGCGTCTGCGCCTTCCAGCGCGGCTTCGGCGGAGTCGGTCAGGGACAGGTCGTTACGCTCACCATAGATGCGGCGCGCTTCGTTCATGGCTTCGGGGTCGAAGGCCTGCACCTTGGCGCCAGCGGCCCACAGGGCCTCCATCAGAGTGCGGGCGGGGGCGGCGCGCATATCGTCGGTATTGGGCTTGAAGGCCAGACCCCAGAGGGCGAAGGTCTTGCCGTTGAGATCGCCATCAAAATGCGTGTTGATCTTCTCGAACAGGACTTCCTTCTGGCGCTGGTTGACGGCCTCTACGGCGGTCAATAGCTGGGCGTCGTAGCCGATCTCGTTGGCGGTGCGCTCCAGGGCCTGCACGTCCTTGGGGAAGCAGGAGCCGCCGTAGCCGCAGCCGGGATAGATGAAGTGGTAGCCGATGCGCGGATCGGAACCGATACCCACGCGTACCTTCTCGATGTCGGCGCCCAGGCGTTCGGCCAGATTGGACAGCTCATTCATGAAGCTGATCTTAGTGGCCAGCATGGCGTTGGCGGCGTACTTGGTCAGCTCGGCGGAGCGGATGTCCATGTCCACCAGGCGATTGTGGTTGCGGTTGAAGGGCGCGTAGAGGGCGCGTAGCAGTTCCGTGGTGCGTGGATTATCGGTGCCGATGACGATGCGGTCGGGCTTCATGAAATCGTCGATGGCGGCGCCTTCCTTGAGGAATTCAGGATTGGAGACGACATCAAATTCTACGTCAATGCCGCGATTTTTCAGTACTTCGTCAACCCTGTTGCGTACTTTGTCGGCCGTGCCGACGGGCACCGTGGACTTGTCGATGATGACACGGTATTCATTCATGTGTTCGCCAATGCTCTTGGCAACGGCCAGCACGTATTGTAGATCGGCGGAGCCATCTTCGTCCGGGGGGGTGCCGACGGCAATAAACTGGAACAGACCGTGGGCCACGCCTGCGACGGGGTCAGTGGTGAAATTCAACCGGCCGGTCTCGATATTCTTGCTGACCAGCGCGTCCAGACCCGGTTCATAGATGGGGATCTCGCCGTTTTTCAGCATCGCCGTCTTGCGTTCATCGATATCGACGCACAGTACGTCGTTGCCAACCTCCGCGAGGCAGGTGCCTGTGACGAGTCCAACATAACCCGAGCCGTAAACTGTGATTTTCATGGATGTTTCCCTGTAGATTTTCTCGTGACCGGAAGCTGGCGATTGATATCCATCCGGAGTCCACAATCGAGCCGCGAACGATAGCAAATTCGCGTTTGCGAGTACATCATATATCTTGGGGTTGTTTAGGGGGGGGCGATATTGTGGATTTTTCCCGGAATGGGTTTATCTTCCCGTTAGCACCTGCCCGTCAGCACCTGCGCAGGGTTAGGTCGGCTCAGATTAAACCTGAATCCGAGGGCTCATGATGGCATATAGAGCGCAAGTTCTTGATTCCGCTGTGAAATAAATATCTTGCACTCTGTATCTGCCCTGAACCCTCGGCTCCAGGTTAAAGAGTGACTGAGAGTGTGCTGGCTTAGGTTCGGGAAAGCCTTTACAATCCGCGTCGGCGTATCCTTCGGTCGTGGATCGGATGATATGTCTTCCATCGGCAGGCACGATGCTTATCAACCCCCCGGCAGAATTAAGGATGTTACGCGTTAGTGGTTAGGGTTTTCCGACAATATATTCCTGTGCCTTTTCTGGTTCTCGGGGTGGTGGAGTTCGTGCTGTTTGCGGCTTCCGTCCACCTTGGCGCTCTCGTGTATAGCCGTTATTTTGCCGCCGGAACGGTTGATATTGGTGGCCTGTCCCTGTGGACAAAGGAATTGGCCTTTGCCCTGGTGATGATGTTGGCCATGGTGGCGATGGGTTTGTACCAGCGCCGCTTCCGTTTCGCCATGGCGGGCATGCTGTTACGCATTGTTACCGCGCTGATTGGCGGCGCCGTCGCCATCAGTATGATTTACTATGTGGTGCCGTTTCTGGCCGTGGAGCGGGGGGTGCTGGCGGTCATTATTCCTGTCGCAGCCGGGCTGGTGCTCACGGTTCGCGTCATCTTTATCAAGACCCTGAATCAGGACATGTTGAAACGCCGCATCCTGATATTGGGCGCTGGCGAGAAGGCCGCGCAGATCCCGCGTCACTTGCGACGGCGTGTGGATCAGCAGGGTTTCTCCGTGGTGGGTTATGTGCATGTCCGCGGCGAACACGATGTGGTTGATGAAGGCCTGGTGTTGAGACCCGATGTGCCTTTGCTGACGCTGGCCAAGGAACTGCAGGCGGATGAGATCGTGGTGGCGGTGGGTGAACGGCGGCGCAAGACCTTTCCGGTTCATGAATTGCTGGACTGCAAGATGAGCGGGGTCGACGTCATTGATCTACAGGGGTTTTTTGAACGGGAAACCGGCAAGATCAAGCTCGATATCCTCAATCCCAGCTGGATGATCTTTTCCGACGGTTTTACCCAGGGGGAATATAGGAAGCGCTTTTTCGATATCCTGATCAGTCTGGCGCTGCTGCTGATCACCTGGCCTTTTATGCTCTTGGTGGCGATGGCGATTGTCATGGAAAGCGGCGGACGCGGCCCTGTATTTTACAAACAGGTGCGGGTCGGTCAGCACTGGAAGCTGTTTCATGTCATCAAGTTTCGCAGTATGCGTGTCGATGCCGAAAAAGGTGGCGCGCAATGGGCAACAAAAAACGATAGCCGCGTGACGTGGGTCGGCGCCTTTATTCGCAAGGTGCGCCTGGATGAACTGCCGCAGATATTCAATGTGCTGCGCGGTGACATGAGCTTTGTCGGGCCACGCCCTGAACGCCCAGAATTTGTCACCCAGTTGTCGGAGCAGATCCCCTATTATTCCGAGCGCCATCGGGTCAAGCCGGGCATTACGGGCTGGGCGCAGGTCTGTTATCCCTATGGCGCCTCGGAAAAGGATTCCATGGAAAAGCTTCAGTACGATCTGTATTACATCAAGAACTACAGTCTGTTTCTGGATCTGGTGATCATATTGCAGACGGCGCATGAGGTGACGTGGGGCAAGGGCGGACGCTGATGTTTCTTCTGCCCGGGGCTTGCCGTCGAGGGGTCAAGCTGTGGATCGCTTGATGTTTATCGGCTATTCCGCTGCGGCTTTAGGTTTTCTTGTGCTGACGCTGTTGCTGGCGACGGCCTGGCGCGGGCGCCGCGAGGGCGGTCTGCTGCTGGCGGCTTCTTCCGTCACGACCCTGTGGGCCGTCGTGGCCGCCTATTATGCCAGCGAGTTTTACCTCTCGTCGCTGATTGTGGTTGCGGCCGAATTGTTGCGCGGCGTTTTCTGGCTGTGGTTTCTGCTGGCGATCCTCGGTTATGGCCGCGCCGATTCGCCGCGCCGTTTTTTGCGTGCGATGGCCGCAGTGGTGGTGGTGTTCGGTCTGACCATGACCCTGGTGCTGGGGCTGGTTTTCAGTGGTGAAGTCGATGTGTCGCCGCGCCTGGGCTTCGATCTGCGTATTTTTTCTTTCCTGGTGTTCTCTCTGCTTGGCCTGGTGCTGGTGGAGCAGCTGTTTCGCAATACGCCACTGGCCGAGCGCTGGGCGATCAAATACCTGTGCCTGGGCTTGGGCGGCCTGTTTTCCTTCGATTTTTATCTCTATTCCAATGCCTTTTTGCTGCGTGATATCTCGCCGGCGATCTGGACGGCCCGGGGCTATATCAACGCCATTGTGGTGCCCCTGATCATTGTTTCGGCGGCGCGCAACCCGCAGTGGTCGCTGGATGTCTTTGTTTCGCGCAGCTTCGTGTTTCATAGCGCCAGTCTGTTGGGGGCCGGGATCTATTTGCTGGCCATGGCGGCCGGCGGCTATTTCATCCAGCGCTATGGCGGCGAATGGGGCGGGCTGGCGCAGTTGGTGTTTTTCTTTGCCGCTGGCATGCTGTTGATCGTTTTACTGTTTTCCGGGCAGATGCGGGCCCGGCTGCGCGTTTTTCTCAGTAAACACTTCTTCAACTATCGTTACGATTACCGCGAGGAGTGGCTGCGTTTCATCGATACCCTGTCCTCGGCGGAACTCGACCATGACCTGCGTCTGCGGGTGATCGAGGCCATGGCGCAGATCGTCGAGAGTCCTGGTGGTCTGCTTTGGCAGCGGCGGGAAGGGGATGTTTTGCAGCCTACCGCCAGTTGGAACATGCCGGAATCCCGGGAGCGTGTGACCGGGAATGAATCGCTCGTGCGTTTCCTTTGCGAGCACGGCTGGATTATTGAGCTGGATCAGGTGGTGCGGGAGCCCGAGTCATACGCGGAACTGACACTGCCCGACTGGTTGCAGACGCTGCCCGACGCCTGGTTGCTGGTGCCTCTGTTCAATATGTCGGAACTGCATGGCTTCATCGTGCTGGCGCGTCCGCGCACGTCCTTGCAGATCAACTGGGAGGTGCGTGATCTGCTGGTGACCACCGGGCGGCAGTCTGCCAGCTATCTGGCCCTGCTGACGGCCAATGAGGCCCTGGTCGATGCTCGTCAGTTCGAGGCCTTTAATCGTCTTTCGGCGTATGTGGTGCATGATTTGAAAAACCTGGTGGCGCAGTTGTCACTGGTGGTCAGTAATGCAGAGCGGCACCGTAATAATCCGTCCTTCGTCGAGGATGCCTTTGCCACTGTGGACAATTCGGTGCAAAAAATGAATCGTCTGCTTGCCCAGTTGCGCAAGGGACGTATGGCCAGCCAGTCGCAGAAGTCGGTGGATCTGGCCCGGATGCTGGAGGAGGTGGTCGCAGCCCATGCCGGGCAGTCCCCTGTCCCGTGTCTTTCATTGTGTCATGAAGGCTTGGCCGTGATTGCCGATAGCGACCGCCTGACGGCGGTGATCGGGCATTTGGTGCAAAATGCGCAGGATGCTACAGACGATGAGGGCGGAATTCAGGTACGATTGTCGCGCGAGGGGGAAACGGCCGTGATAGAAATCGAGGATGACGGCTGTGGGATGGACGCGTCCTTTATCCGTGAACGCCTGTTTCGTCCCTTTGATACCACCAAGGGCAATGCCGGCATGGGTATCGGCGTCTATGAAAGTCGTGAGTTTATCCACGCCCTTGGCGGTAGGCTGGATGTTCACAGTGAGCCGGGTATTGGTACGACCTTTCGTATTGCCCTGGAGATGGCAACGGGGCCCCTGTTCGATGGCGTAAGGAAAATGAACTGATTCATGGCAAAAAAATCCAAACTCAAACCTCTCCTGGTGGTCGAGGACGATCCGGGTCTGCAGAGCCAGCTACGCTGGTGCTTCGAGGGCTACGACGTCATTATCGCCGGCGAGCGCCAAGCGGCCCTGGCGGCGATGCAGAAACACCGGCCGGCCGTGGTGACGCTCGATCTGGGCCTGCCGCCGGATCCTGCCAATGCCTCTGAGGGTTTGGCGACGCTGGAAGAGATCCTCGCCAGTTACCCGCACACCAAAATCATCGTCGTCACCGGCAATGATGACCGGGACAATGCCGTCAAGGCGGTCTCTCTCGGTGCCTATGATTTTTATCAGAAGCCGGTAGAGCCCGAAATCCTCGGCATGATCATAGCGCGCGCGCATACTCTTCACGATCTGGAAGAGGAGTTTCGCCAGTTGCAGCAGGTGCGGACGGCCCAGCTTGAGGGCATTGTCGGCGCCAGTCCGCAGATGCAGAAGGCCTGCCGTATGGTGGAGAAGGTAGCGCCGTCGGATGTCACCACCCTGTTATTGGGCGAGAGCGGTACCGGCAAGGAGTTGTTTGCCCGTGCCCTGCATAACCTCAGTCCGCGCAAGTCCGGTCCTTTCATCGCCATCAACTGTGCGGCGATCCCCGAGGCCTTGCTCGAGAGCGAATTGTTCGGCCATGAAAAAGGGGCCTTCACCGGCGCCAGCAAACAAACGCGCGGCAAGATAGAATACGCCGACGGCGGCACTTTTTTCCTCGACGAGGTGGGCGATCTGCCCCAGTCCCTGCAGGCGAAGATGCTGCGTTTTCTGCAGGAGCGGGTGATCGAACGCGTCGGTGGGCGCAGCGAGATCCCGGTGGACGTGCGTGTGATTTGCGCCACCCACCAAAATCTGCAGGCGTTGATCGACGAAGGTCAGTTCCGCGAGGATCTCTATTACCGTATCAGCGAGATCACCTTGCAGATCCCGCCTCTGCGTGAACGTGAAGGGGATAACTTGATGTTGGCCCGGATCTTCCTTGATCGTTTCTGCAGTGACCACGGGCAGTCGCTGAAGGGGTTTTCACCCGAGGCCCTGCAGGCCATAGAAGGCTACCATTGGCCCGGTAATGTGCGAGAACTGGAAAATAAGGTCAAGCGCGCCGTGATCATGGCGGATGGCGACTATGTGACGGCGGAAGATATCGAGCTGGACATTGCCTCTGCGGACGAGGATGAACCGTTACAGCTCGATTTGCGTCAGGTGCGTGAAGAGGCCGAGCGCAAGGCTTTGCAGCGGGCCCTGACACTGGCGAACAGCAACGTGACCCAGGCCGCCGAATTGCTGAATGTCAGCCGGCCCACACTGTACGATTTATTGAGTAAATACGGCCTCAAATAGGCTGTTTGACGAGACTGTCTAAGTTAAGGTTAACCCTGAACCCTTGGGTTCAGGGTTAAAGGAAGCGTCTGTTTTCAAGCAAAGGGATAAACCGATGACGTATGGTGAGAATTGCAATTTGACCTGGAAGGCCGCATTGCTGGGCATTTGCCTGCTGACCACACCCGCCCTGGTATGGGCTGAGAGCAGTGCGGAATATCTGGCCGAGGGTCAGGCCTATTTGAAGAAGGGCGAGCTTGGGGCGGCAATCATCCAGTTGAAGAATGCCCTCAAACAGGATCCCAAAAACAAGATCGCCCGCAAGACCCTGGGTGATGCCTATCTGTTGCGTAGCGATGGCGCGGGGGCGGAAAAGGAACTTGAGCGGGCGCGTAGTCTGGGTGTCGGCATGAGCGAGTTGGCCGGATCACTGGGTCGGGCTTATCTCATGCAGGGCAAGGCCGATGACGCGCTGGAAAAGGTGCAACTGGAAGACGGTTTTTCGCCGTCAGTCAAGGCCGATATTCTCGTCGTCCATGCCAATGCCTACATGCAGAAAAGTCAGCCGGACGAGGCCGAGGCGACCTTCAGTGAGGCGCTTGAATTGAATCCTCAGGCCGTGGATGCCTTGTTGGGTCTGGGACGTCTGGTCGCCATGAAACAGCAGCTGGACAAGGCCGTGGAACTGACGGACAAAGCACTGGCCATCAATCCGAAAAGCAGTGAGGGCTGGACCATCAAGGGTGAGATTGTCCGGCAGAAGGGCGATTTGACGGCTGCCGATACGCACTTTGACAAAGCTTTGTCCCTGCGGCCATTGAGTCCTCCGGCGTTGCTCGGCAGTGCCGGAGTGAACCTGGCCTTGGGCAACATGGAAAAGGCCAACAGGGCCATCGACCAGGTGCTTAAGCTCAGTCCCAGTCACCCGCTGGCCAACTACCTGCGGGCGGTCGGACTGTACCGCAACGGTGACCCGGACGGTGCCGCCGAAGCCTTACAGCGGGTATTGCGCAACGTCCCGGATCACCTGCCCAGCCTGCAGGTCATGGGAGCGATCAACTTTTCCAAGGGGCGCTATGAGCAGGCCGATCAGGCCCTGTCGCGCGTGGTGAGTGCACAGCCGGGCAATATTGCCGCTATCAAGCTACTGGCGAGCATTCAATTGCAACTGGGGCAGGCCAAGAAGGCCGTTGAAATCCTGCAACCGGTTCAAGCAAAGGCGACCGATGATGCCCAGCTCCTCGCCTTGCTGGGCACGGCCTATCTGCGCAGCGGACAGAATGCCGAAGGTATCAAGTATCTCGAACGTGCCGCTGAACTGGATCCACAGGCGGCGGGCGTGCGCACTCAGCTGGCGTTGGGGCATCTCGCCAGCGGAGAGACTTCACAGGCGGTCAAGGAACTGGAGACGGCCGTCGACCTGGGTAAAAATGTCTTCCAGGCCGAACTCATGCTGACTTTGGTGCATCTGCGTAAGCAGGATTTCGATCTGGCCCTGAAACAGGCAAAAACCTTCGCTGAAAAGAACCCCGACAGCCCGCTGCCTCACAATCTGGCTGGCGCCGCTTACCTGGGTCTGGAAAAGACGGCCGAGGCCCGTGCCGAGTTCAACATGGCCCTGGACAAGGATACCCGTTTCCTGCCTGCACGCATGAATCTTGGACGTTTATTCGAGCGGGAGGGTAAGCTGGATGAGGCCAGACAGGCCTACCAGAGCACGCTCAAGCAACAGCCGTCTCATCTGGGTGCATTGATGTCGCTGGCCCGCATGGCCACCCGGCAGGGGCAGGAAAAAGAGGTGTTAAAATACCTGCAGAAGGCCTGGGAGGGTAATGACGGCGCGCTCCAGCCGGGGCTGGCCCTGGTGCGCTATTACAACCAGCGCAAGCAGCCGCTGCGTGCCGTCAGCATTGCGCGGGAAATGAAGGCCCGGCACCCGGATAATCCACAGGTGCTCAATGCGCTGGGCCTGTCGCAGATGGAAAGCAAGGATTACCATGCCGCGCTGTCCACCTTCGAGGCCTTGCGGCGTATCAGTCCGGATTCGCCACAACCACTGTACCTGCTGGGTTTGGCCCGCAAGGCCTTGGAGCAGCCAAAGGAGGCCAGGCAATATTTCGAGAAGGCTCTGGTCATTGCGAAGGATCACTTGGCTGCGCAGCTTGCCCTGGCACGCCTGGAAATGCAGGAAAAAAATTCCGATGCCGCCTTGCGCATTGCGCAAGATATTCAGCAGCAGCTGCCCGATGACGCCGCCGGCTATCGCCTGGAGGGGGATATTCTGATGCAAGCCGGACAGCCTGCAGCGGCTGCCAAGGTCTATGAAAATGGCTTGAAAAAGGCCGAATCCCCTCGCTTGGTAGTGGCCTTGTATATCGCGCAAAAGAAGGTTGGCAAGACGGATCCCCAGACATTGCTGGTGACATGGCTGAAGGAACATCCAGAGGATCTTGCCGTACGCGCGGTCTATGCCAGCGCTTTGCAGGAAGCGGGCAATCTGCAGGGTGCGGTGACGCAGTATCAAAAACTTCTGGCGGAACGTCCCAACGATGTCATGGTTCTCAATAATCTTGCCTGGGCCGCTCAGCAGTTGGGTCAGGCCGATGCTGTTGGCTATGCTGAGCGGGCCTACAAACTCGCGCCGGAAATCCCGGCCGTCATCGATACCCTTGGCTGGTTGCTGGTCAGCGGGGGGGATGTGCAGCGTGGTTTGCCGTTACTGGAGCAGGCCGTTGCCAAGGCTCCGCATCTGGCAGAGATCCGCTACCACCTCGGAGTCGCATTATATCGAGCGGGTCAAAAGTCTGAGGCCAGGGCTGAGCTGAAAAGAGCGTTGGATATGGACGACAGCTTCACCAGCGCCAAACAGGCCCGGAGCTTGCTGAACGAAATGTGAACTGTTGGGAATACTATCCGTACAGAGAAATTCAGAGGAGTATTGGATGAAATCGTTTTTTAAATATTTGCCGTTAATGTTCTTGCTGGGGCTGTTTCTCACAGCCTGTGGCAAAACAGAACTCAGTGATGTTGAGCATATCCAGCGGGCCAAGCAATATCAGGCATCGGGCGATATCAATGCTAGTCTGATCGAACTGAAAAGCGCCCTGCAGCAAAATGCCAGGAACTCTGAGGCGCGGCTGTTGCTTGGTGAGCTGTATGTACTCGTTGGTGACGGCGCCGCTGCCGAAAAGGAGCTGCTCAGAACTCAAAAACTTGGGGTCAACAGTCTATTTGTACAGAAACTGTTGGGTGAGTCTTTATTGCTACAGCGTCGCTACAACGATGTGCTGAGTATGTTGGAACAGTTGGACTGGATGTCGCAGCCAGAGCTTCTGGTGCTACGCGGACAGGCTCAGCTTGGTCTGGGGCAAGTACAGGAGGCTGAAGGTTCATTCCGGCAGGCATTGATGCTCAAGGCAGACATGACTTCGGCACTGCTGTGGCTGAGTAGAGTGTTGCTGGCCTCGGGCGATATTCAAGGGGCGAGTAACACCCTGAAAAAGGTGTTTGCTACGGATTCCGACAATGCTGAAGCATGGGTATTGAAGGGTAGGGTCGCCACTGCTGAAGAGCGGCTCGATGATGCAAAGGTCGATTATCGCCGCGCTATTGATTCGATGTCTGCCAATATCCCCCGGCGTATTGATATGGAAGCACGCACGGAGCTTGCGAAGCTGCTGATCGGGCAGCGTCAGTTCGCGGATGCGACAGTCCAGGTGGACTACCTGCTGAAAACATCGCCCCGTCATCCCTCCACGCATTTTACGGCCTCCTTGCTGGCTTATGAGCAAGGACAGTATACGAAGGCACGGGATTATCTCTTGGAAGTTCTCAAGGTATCGCCGGATCACCTGCAGAGTCTCTTTTTACTCGGAAGTACAAACTATGCGCTGGGTAACCTTGAACAGGCAGAAGCGCAATTAGCGAAGGTGGTTGCGGCAGCACCTGCCCTGCTGCCAGCACGCATGATATTAGCGGGGCTTCGCCTGCAACAGGCGCAGTCTGAACAGGCACTGGAGGTGCTCGAACCCGCGCTTGCCCAGGCACCAAATAATGTGCGCCTGTTGGCAATGGCCGGCCAGGCTGCTCTGCATAGCGGAGAGCTGGAGAGGGGCAAGCAGTTTCTCCAAAATGCCATCACCAAACGACCTGGCGAGGGGAGTTTGCGCACACAGCTAGCCATGCTGTATCTGGCCGAGGGAAATGACGCTCAGGCGATCAAGGAGCTGGAAAAGGTTATTGAGGCGGGAAGCGCCTCGCTCCGCGAGCAATCCCTGCTGGCGCTGACCCATCTGCGCCGGAACAGTTTTGATAAAGCGCTTTCGGTGGCAGAGCGTTTGGCGACAGATAATCCAAAAAGTGCATATCCGCAGAATCTTCTAGGGATAATCTATAATGCCAAGGGAGATGTGGGTCTGGCACGGGTGGCCTTTAATGAGTCTCTGCGCATCGATGCCCTGTTTGTCACAGCCGCACTGAATCTTGCGCGTCTGGACATCCAGGCGGGGAGGTTGCCTGACGCCCGTGAACGTCTCGACGGTATCCTGGCAAGGGATGAGAGTAATATTTCTGCCATGATGGCTCTGGCACAGTTGGCTGATTTGGAAAATGATCGGCTTCGGGCACTGCAATGGCTGGAAAAGGCACGGGAGACCAATGCGGAAGCATTGGCGCCGCGGATGCTGCTCGCCCGTATCTATTTGCGTGCCGGTGAGTTGGCGTCTGCGCGTGAGGTGGTGCAGGAAGCTTTGGTGATTGAGCCCACGAATCCCCGTGTTCTGTTGGCCTCTGGTCAGGTTGAATTGGCGGCGCAGGATTACACTGCTGCTGCGAAAAGATTTGAGCAACTTGTCAAATCGGCGCCCGTAGCGGCGGCGCACTACTGGCTGGGGCTTGCGTATTTTCGCGCAGGTGAGGAGGACATGGCACAACAGTCCTTGGACAAGGTGTTCAAGCTTGATCCCGACCATCTGGGTGCGGCGAATTTACAGGTATTATTGGATCTTCAGGCGGATAAAACCCTGCAAGCCCTGGATCGCGCCCAGGAGATACAGCGCCGGCACCCGAAATCACCCGTGGGTTACGAGCGTGAAGGCGATATTCAGGTAATATTTAAGGAAAGTGTCAAAGCCATTAAAGCATACAGTAAAGCCAGACAGTTGGGCGGAGGTACGCGCGTACTGCTCAAGGAGGCGGGTGTTGTGCGTCACAGTCAGGGGGATCAGGTTGCCAATAAGCTCCTGAATGCCTGGCTTGAACAACATGAGGATGATGTTAAAGTGCGCTACGCTTTGGCGGCGGCCAATGTGATCGCGGGCAACCGTCAAGGGGCAATCGGCCACTATCGACGTCTACTGGAAGTGGAGCCGAAAAATACTGTTGCATTGAATGATATTGCCTGGTTATTACATGAAGAAAAACAGTCTTCAGAAGCGTTAGAGTTTGCGGAAAGAGCTTATGAGCTAGAGCCTGAAAATGGAGCAATACTAGATACATATGGATGGATTCTTCTGGGTAGCGGGAATTCTAAGGCTGCACTTGACTTTTTGAGACGGGCTGCTGAAAAACAGCCAAATGCAAAAGAAGTGCAGTATCACTATATTGCCGCTCTTGTGGCGTCGGGCAAGCGTGACAAAGATGTGCAGCAGATGCTGAAAGCTATTTTGTCGACAGACCAGGCGTTTAATGGAAAGAAAGAAGCCCAACAGTTGTTGGAGTTGTTGAAGAATGAATAAGTAACTGGTGGTAGGGATGCCTGAGTGTCCATGGCCGCCAGGGTGACTTCGTGCCAGCCAGCTTTTATCGCCCCCCCCCAGCAGGGATGTGCGTGAAATAACATCCTGATATGGCACTCGGCTTTGTCTCCTGAGTCGCCCCGCCGCCATGGGGCCGTTAATTTAGTCTGAAGTTCCTCGCTGCCTGAAGCCCTGTATTTTGCGCAAGTGCGTAGAATACAAGGCTTTTTCGTGCCCGTAAGGTGTTTGTCCGTGCGAAAAGTGTAGGCATGTACATAGCCACCGTACCCAATCGCAACTCCCCACCCGCTATCCTGCTGCGCGAGGTGGTCGCTTCGCCACACCACGGCCACGTGCAGGCGGTATTGCGCGCCCTGCAACGTCTCGACTTCGCCAAACTCATCGCCTCACGCCCTTCACGCGAGCGGGTCGTGGCGATGGTGGTTGCACGTCTGCTCGAACCTGACAGCAAGCGCGCCACCACGCGCTGGTTGCTCGAACGTCAGGCGCGCATCGAGAAACAACTCGCCGCCCGCCACCTCGACAACGACGCGATGGCTCTGTACGACTTGAGTTCAAGCTATGTCGAGGGAACCACCTGTCCATTGGCGGCCTTCGGTCACAACCGCGACGGTAAAAAGGGCAAGCGCCAAATCAATTACGGCCTGCTCGCGCGCGCATCTTTCTGTGCATGCTCGCCTACTACGTGCAATGGCACATGATCGGGGCATGGCGCCCACTGTTGTTCTGCGACGAGGATCAGCAGGCCAAGGCCTCGCGCGATCCCGTGGCGCCGGCCGAACGTTCTCCCGCCGCACTGCGCAAAGTCCACTCCTGCACCCTCGACGATG
>DRKN01000059.1 GCA_011051755.1 Gammaproteobacteria bacterium | reverse complement strand
CAGTCTTGCGAAACCTGCCACAGTCTGTTGTCGGGTGACGGTTTTGCCGATCCGGACAGTACCCAGACCCGTCCTGTCTCTGAAGGTGCGGTCTCGGGCGAATTTGGTGACCGCAATGCCCCCACCGCAGCCTATGCCATGTTTTCACCCGACTTTCATTACGACACCACCGACTCCGCCAATCCGCGTTACATCGGCGGCCAGTTCCTCGATGGCCGCGAGGCCGATTTGGAGGGGCAGGCCAAGGGGCCGTTCGTGAACCCGCAGGAGATGGCCAACACCAAGCAGGGCGTGGTCGATGCGGTCAGGGCGGCCAGCTATGCGGCGGGTTTCAAGGCCGTCTATGGGGCGAGCAGCCTGGATGACGTGGACACGGCCTATGATTTGATTGCCGATGCCATTGCCGCTTTCGAGCGCACGGCGATGTTCGCCTCGTTTACGTCCAAATTTGATGCTTGCCCCGACGACCAGTCCTGCCTTTCTCCATCTGAAAAGCGTGGTTTCGATCTGTTCCAGATTGACGGCAAGGGAAAATGTGCCGAATGCCACAAGCTGGAGAAGATCGGTGGTTCGTCGGGCGTACTGTTCACTGATTTCAGTTACTGGAACATTGGTGTGCCGCAGAACTCAAACAATCCGGCGGGTACGGCGGCCACAGGGTTTGTCGATATCGGTCTGGCAGCCAATCCGAATCTTGTCGCTTCAGCCCCTGCTTCCGGCGAGCGTGGCAAATTCAAGGTGCCCACCCTGCGTAACGTGGAGTTGACCGCACCGTACATGCACAATGGTGTTTTTGAGACACTGACGGAGGTCATGAATTTCTACAATGTCCGGGAAAATCCCTGTTTTGATCCAGCGATCACAGATACGGGGCGAAACGGTTTCATCGCCTGCTGGCCCAGTACACTGCCCCCTGAAGTTGAAGACAATCTGGATGTCACCTTTAGCGGCGATCTGTTGCTGGATGCGCAGGATGTGGACGACCTCGTCGCCTTCATGAAAACCCTCACCGATGGTTATACGCCCTGATCCCGGCAGGCACGGACTGATCCCCGGGTAGGAGCGGGCCATGCCCGCGATTGTCGATGCACAATAAGGATTCGTGGCATTGTAGGAGTGGCTTCAGCCGCGATCCTTGCTGAGTACGGCTGTCGCGGCTGAAGCCGCTCCTGCAATTTCTTATGGCCGACACTCGCGGGCATGGCCCGCTCCTACAGATCCGGCCGGAACAGAGATTATCTGCATCCTTTGCGCCGGCTTCGCTACTGATACCATCTAAAGATCGTCATATATCTGGCCGTTATTTACTCTGAGCGATATGGCTCGCCCGGAGTTTGTGGGAATGGCGAAAAAAACCAATCTGAGCGACGCAGAAGTGGCTACCCTGCTGATGGCGTCACCGGTCACGGTGTGCGAGTGGCTGCAACAGGGCATGTTGCATGCTCGCATTGACGTGGGCGGCAGTCGTCAATTCAGTCTGCAGGACATGCATCATTTTGCTCGTGAACAGAGTCTCGGTCTGGGGCGTCCTGACCGGGGAAAGCTGCGCATTCTGATCGTGGAGAGTGATCGCCGGCTATCTCATCTGCTGATGAATCTTTTCGATACCTCCTCGGGGACGCTGGAGACCTGTGCAGTACACGATGCCTTCGATGCTGGGCGCAAAATGCTGACGTTTCGCCCGGATGTGGTCTTGCTGGACTTCAATATGCCACGCCACGACGGCTTTGAGGTCTGCCGTCATATCAAGGCCGACCCGGCCTCGCACGGCGTGCGTATCATTGCTCTGGCCCGCTGCGCCGATGTGGCGTTGAAACAGCGGATCATGATGGCCGGTGCCGAGGCCTGTGTCGCAAAGCCGCTCAGCAGCCGGGCGCTTTTCGAGACCATTGGCCTGAGTTTCGAACCTCGGGTGCAGGTTGACTGCCTGCAATAAAACAGACGGCACAGACTGGGTGTAACCCGGATATTGATGAGTACGGTGTATTTTTTGCCGCAGGGCCGTCGAGCGGCTGTCAATCAGCAGGGATAGAGGTCATAACGGGTATTTTTCGACGTGATGTCACCCGAAGGTTTTGGCCCTGCCAGCAGTGGCGCCCCCCTGGGGCGCTTGACCACTACACGGTTTTTTGCACAATCCAGTGCTGCGGCCAGCAGGGCCGGGGCATCCCCATCATCGCCCACCATGGCGCGCAGGGCGCGCATCTCCTTTTTCACCAGTGCACTCTTGCTGCGATGCGGATACATGGGGTCGAGATAGACCACGTCCGGGCGTTCCTGTGCCGGGCATTGTTGTAGCCATTGCCTGGCATCGATATTCACTAACTGCAAGTGCTTGTCGACAATGAGGCGGATTTCATCGTGCTGCCGGGCGCGATCCAGCCCGTCGGCCAACAGGGCGGCCATCACTGGCGAACGCTCCAGTAGTGTGACTCGTGCACCGAGGCTGGCGAGCACAAAACCATCACGGCCCAGTCCTGCGGTAGCATCCACGATGAACGGATTGGCGCTGCCCTTCAATCCCATCGCCCGTGTCAATGGTTGGTTGCGGCCACCGCCGAAGCGCCGCCGGTGGCCCATCTTTCCGCCAATGAAATCCACCCACAGTGGGTTGCCGCTGTCACCGCTGGTGTCTCGCAGGGCCAGTGGTGCACAGGCATCGTCGCTGTCGGCCAGCCAGGTCAGCAGATAGGTGAATGCATCGCAGTCCTGATCTGACTGGCAGAGGGGCAAACCGAGCCGCAGTGCCAGTTTACGACTACATTTGCTACCGTTGCGGGCGTCGATGGCGAGCTGGCTGACGGCACGGGTGGTGACATTTTCGAATACGGGGTTCAAACTGGGTTCCTGGCTGAGGACATGGCAAATACGTGCTATTTGTTATGGTGGCTATCGCCATTCTATTCTACACAGCCTGCCAACGCCCCGAGAAAGGAATAAAATTAAGGAGGTGAAGCATGCCCGGAAAATTATGGATGGCTCTGCCAATGTTACTGATCGGCACGCAGGTGGGTTGCGCAGGAGACAATGCTAATGCCCCTCCATCACGTGTCGATGACAGCTTTGCAGATATTGCTCTTATTGCTCTGACGCCACTGTTCGAGGCGGAACAGTTCAGTCGTCCGCTGGCCTTCATTGCCGGCCCCGACAATGCTTTCTATGTGGTGGAACAGCCGGGGCGCATTCAGCGTTTGTTCGACAATCAGCCGGCGACGCTGTTTGCCGACATCAGAAGCCGTGTTAACAGCGGCCCCAACGAGGCTGGATTGCTGGGTATGGCCTTCGACCCTGATTTTACGACAAACAGCCGGGTTTATCTGTCTTACACGCGTGATAATTTGCAATCCGTGATTTCCCGTTTCGTGAGTCGCAACGGTGGCCTGACCCTGGATACAGATTCTGAACAGGTGCTGTTCACCCTGGATCAGCCCAAAAGTAATCACAACGGTGGGCAGATCACCTTCGGCCCGGATGGCTATCTCTATATCGGCTTCGGTGACGGGGGTGGCTCCGGTGATCATGATGGCAATAGCCAGAATAAAAATAACCTGCTCGGCGCCATGCTGCGCATCGATGTCGGCGGCGACAGTGGCTACACCATTCCCGCCGATAATCCCTTCGCCCAGGGCAATGGTCGTGCCGAGATCTATGCTTGGGGCCTGCGCAACCCCTGGCGCTGGAGTTTTGATCGCCAGACCGGTGACCTATGGTTGGCCGACGTGGGGCAGAACAAATGGGAGGAGATCAATCGCATTCAGCCTGGCGGCAACTACGGTTGGAATATTCGTGAAGGTGCGCACTGTTACAACACATCCTCGTGCGACAGCAGTGGTTTCATCGATCCGGTGGCCGAATACGCTAACGGTTCGGATTGTTCGGTGACCGGGGGTTATGTCTATCGCGGCACGGCCATAGAAGACTTAGAGGGTGTGTATCTGTATGGCGATTACTGCAGTGGGAAGATCTGGGGCCTGTTTCCAGATGACAGTGGCGGCTTCGACAGCCATCTGTTACTGGATACTTCGTTGAGGATCTCATCCTTTGGGGAGGGGGAGGATGGCGAACTCTACGTTGTTCATCATTGGGGAGGTATTTACCGTATCGTGGCGGCAGAGGGTTGATTCCGCCGACGGATTTTTTTGAATGTCTTTCAATGGGCTGCTATGAAATAGTCTTGCGTGCCTTGCGGCGGTTCCTGGTGCCACGGTCCAGGGAGACTGCGTTTCTGGAGCAGCAACCCTTTGCGGAGGGGGTGCCGTGCGCACAAAAGGTGCGGGTATTGAACGTGCGCACGGCGCACACTACGATGCGCCGTCGGATGAGTTCAGGCCTTTCAACCAGAACTTGATGGGGGACAGGTCTACGCTGTCTGTCGTATCTATGATGAAAGCCTCATTCAGTTCGTTTTTGTCCAGGGGCTCTTGATTTTCCAGTTGCAGTTCCAGCACGCTAAGTCCTGCCTCAGAGGCGTCCCGGCCTTCGCTCTGCCGTGTCCCGATGCGCTGGTGCAGGATCTCGATGTCTGTCTCGCAGTGGATGATGCGAAAAGGGATGGCAAGTGAATGCGCCAGTTGCCGGAAGCATTTTCGCTCGCTACCTTTGATGAAGGTAGCATCCACCACTACCACGTAGCCTGTGCGCAGAACCCGCCGGGCCAGATCTTCCAGTCTCGTAAAGGTACGTTGCGTGAATTCGGCACTGTAGAGTCCCGCTCCCGGTGAGGAATCACTATGGGCCAGTGGCGCCAGTCCGGCGAGGCGCTTGCGTTCCACATCCGAGCGCAGACGAATCATGCCGGTGGCTTCCAGCAGGGCCTGCGTCAGCCAACTCTTGCCGGAGCCGGACAGCCCGTGGGTAATGAGCAGCGCTGGACGTGTGGGGCGGGTGTATTCATCGGCTAGCTGAATGTAGTTAGCCAGATCACTTTCTGTATTTTTTGATTTTGTTTGGCTGCCACGCAATGCGGCGACCTTGGCGCGCACCATGGCTCGGTAACACTGGTAATAGCGTAGAACCGCCAGGCCACTGTAATCACCGCTGATTTCCAGCCAGGCATTGAGCAAATGGTGGGCGAGATCGGCACGACCGTGATCCTGCAAATCCATGAGCAGGAATGCTATCTCGCTCATGATGTCGATCCAGCGCAAATCAGGGTTGAATTCGATACCGTCAAAAGGTGTCACCCGGTCGTCGATGAGGGCGATGTTTCCCAGGTGCAAGTCACCGTGGCATTCACGGATGAAACCGTCTATTTTTCGTTGGGCAAGGATGGGTTCGAGCACTGTAAATGCCTGTTCGCTCCATTGGCGGATGTGTTGGAAGGTATCGTGATGTTTGTTTATGGCGAGGAAGCCTGCTGTGTGTTGCTCCAACTGTTCGAAGTTCTCGCACACTGGCCGGTGCACTGCGTCGGGTTCGCCAAAGGGTGAGTCTGGCCCGGCGACGGCTATTTTTCCGTGGAAGTGCGCCAAGGTGCCGGCCGTGTCGCTGATGATCTTTGAGCTTAGCCGGTCGCTCGAGACGAGCCGGTCAAATAGACCGGAATTGTCGAACTGACGCATTTTCACCGCATATTCCAATGCTGGCCCATCGCCATTGATGCGCGGCTCCGTGGCGCTTGCAGAAATGCGAACTACCTGTAGATAGATCTGCGGGGCAAGGCGGGCATTGAGGCGGATTTCCTCTGTGCAGAAGTGCTTGCGTAGGGCCAGGGTGGAGAAATCCAGGAAGCCGAAGTTCACCGGCTTCTTGATCTTGTAGGCGTAGTCGCCGGTGAGCAGGAGCCAGGAGATGTGCGTCTCGATGAGTTGGATATCCCGACAGGGGTGATCATAGGCGGTGGGGTCGAGCAGGGCCATGATCAGCGCTGGATGGTTTTGTATGCTCATGTTCGATCTTTTCCTCTTGCCGGCTCGATACTCTGAGTATGGGCCGGGCGGGGCAAAAAATCAGCCGCCGGAATTAGGCTACAATGCGACTTTTTCCTCCCGGTGCACAATGGCTCGTCGCAAACCCTCCCAACCCCGGCGCAAACCCGCCAGCCGCCGCCGACAGAAAAGGCGTCCTGTGCTGCGCGCGCTGTTTGTCGTCGCGGTTATCGGTTTTATAGCGTTACTGGTCTATGTGGCCTGGCTCGACAGCGAGGTGCGCCAGCAGTTCGAGGGTAAGCGCTGGGCACTGCCGGCACAGGTCTATGCGCGGCCGTTGGAGCTGTATCCCGGGCAGGCGCTGACGGCGGATCGCTTACAGGCTGAGCTGCGACGCCTCGGCTATCGCGAACACAATCGCCCACACCAGCCCGGCACCTATGCCCGGCTCGGCCGCAGTCTGGTTATCACCACCCGCACCTTCGATTTCTGGGATGGCCGCGAGCCTTCGCGCACCCTGCGGGTGGAATTCTCCCGTCAGGGCCTGAATAATATCTGGCGTGCCGACAACGGCGATGTGGTTGATCTGCTGCGCTTGGATCCGCCGCTGATTGGCCGCATCTATCCCGCGCACAAGGAAGACCGCGTGCTGGTGCGTCTCGACGAGGTGCCGCCATTGCTTATCGATGCCTTGCTGACGGTGGAAGACCGGGACTTTTACCAGCACCACGGCGTCTCACCGCGTGCCATTGGTCGCGCACTACTGGCCAACCTGCGTGCTGGGCGCACGGTACAGGGTGGCAGCACCCTGACCCAGCAACTGGTGAAAAACTTCTTTCTTAGCAGCGAACGCACCCTTACGCGCAAGCTCAATGAGGCTATCATGGCCCTGCTGCTGGAATGGCGCTACGACAAGGATGAGATCCTCGAGGCCTATCTCAACGAGATCTATCTGGGACAGGATGGACGCCGCGCCATCCACGGCTTTGGCCTCGCCAGCCAGTTCTATTTCGAGCGTCCGCTGGGGCAATTGAAGATCGGGCAGATTGCCCTGCTGGTGGCATTGGTGAAGGGGCCATCCTATTACGATCCGCGACGTTTTCCGGCGCGAGCGAGTGAGCGCCGTGACCTGGTGCTGAGCCTGATGGCGGAACAGGGGATGCTCGACTCCGCGCGTGCCGAGGTAGCCCGCGAGCGCAAGCTGGGGGTGACACCGCGTGCCACCAGCGGCGTTACCCGGCTGCCGGCCTTCATGGATCTGGTGCGCCGTCAGCTGCGACGCGACTATAGCGATGAGGATCTGCGCTCCGAGGGGCTGCGTATCTTCACCAGTCTCGATCCCGAGGTGCAGCAGGCTGCGGAGTTGGCGCTGAGTGGACAGCTCGCGCATCTACCGGGCGATGATTTGCAGGGCGGTTCGGTGACCGTGGACGTCAATTCGGGTGAGGTGCTGGCGGTGGTCGGCGGGCGCGATCCGCGTTTTGCCGGTTTTAACCGCGCCCTGGATGCGCAGCGGCCCATCGGCTCGTTGGTCAAGCCGGCCATTTACCTGACGGCGCTGGCGCGCGGCGACTACACCCTCGCCACGCTACTCGATGACGGTCCGCTGAGCCTCGACCTGGGCGGTGGCGAGACCTGGCAGCCAGGCAATTTCGATCACCTGAGTCACGGTCAGGTGCCGCTGTTCCAGGCCCTTGCACAGTCCTACAACCAGGCCACGGCACGCCTTGGTTTGGCGCTGGGTGTACCGGCGGTACTCGATACCCTGCAGGCGCTGGGTATCGAGCGCGAGCTGTCCGCCTGGCCCGCGCAACTGCTGGGCATCGCCAGCCTGTCGCCGCTGGAGGTGGCGCAGATGTATCACACCCTCGCCGCCGGTGGTTTCCGTACGCCGCTGCGAGCCATTCGCGCCGTGCTCACACCGCAGGCTGAGCCGCTGCAACGCTATCCGCTGGAGGTGGTGCAGGCGGCGCCGGCGTTGCCCGTGTTCCTGCTCGATGCCGCGCTGGTCAACGCGGTGCGCCATGGTACCGGCGAATCCGCCTATCGCAGTCTGCCCGAATCGCTTGTCGTGGCCGGCAAGAGCGGTACCACCGACGACCTGCGCGACAGCTGGTTCGCCGGTTTCAGTGGCGACCGTCTGGCGGTGGTGTGGCTGGGGCGCGATGACAATCAGCCCGCCGGACTCACTGGTGCCCGTGGCGCCCTGCGTGTGTGGGCCGATACTCTGCGGCGGCTTGACGTCCAGTCCTTTGAACCGCCGACGCCGCTGGGCGTTGAGTGGGTGTGGGTCGATGCGCATACGGGACTGCGTATCGACAAGGGTTGCCGCAGCGCTGTACGTTTGCCCTTCGAGAAGGGTAGCGCACCGCATGAGCGGGTGCGTTGCACGGATTGACTTCAGCCGTTTCGAGACAGGGATTTACGATGTCTGGAGTGAAGGTGATGAAAATGAAACGATGTTGCCGTTTTTTGCTGGTGGGAATGAGTATGGCGCTGCTTGGCACAACGGTGCTGGTGGCCGATGATGTGATCCTGGACAGGGATGTGATGGTGGGCAACGTTGCTCTGGACTATTGCCTGTTGAACCGCCTCAAGCAGGCCGCTGTGGACACAGCGGTGAGTGAATTGTGGGAATATTGCAAGACGGTGGAGGAAGAGACCTCGGTGGTGGGCGGGCGTCTGTTCGATGAGCGCCTGATCGAGAACAATCCTTTTGTGATCACTGCCCACAAGCCCAACTATGTGTTGCCGGTTACTTACAACTCCCGTCCCAATGCGGCGCCCTATACAGATATGGAAGGGCGGCTGCAGAATCTGGAGGTGAAATTCCAACTGAGCCTCAAGTTTCAGGTGGCCAGCGGCGTGCTGGGCGGCGACAGCCTGCTGTTCTTCGCCTACACCAACCAGTCCTACTGGCAGGCCTATAACGGTGAATTTTCCAGTCCCTTCCGCGAGACCAACCATGAGCCGGAGGTGTTCCTGTTGCTGCCGCAGCGGTGGAGCCTGTTCGGCCTGCGCAACCGTGTCATCGTCTTGGGCCTGAACCATCAGTCCAACGGCCGTCCGGGCCTCCAGTCGCGCAGCTGGAATCGTCTCTATGCCAGCTTCGTCTTCGAGCGGCGCAACATGGTGCTCAGCCTTCGTCCCTGGTACCGGATTCCGGAAGAGTCAAAGACTGGTGCGACCGATTCCAGTGGTGACGACAACCCCGACATCCTCGACTACATGGGTCATGGTGAATTGCGTGGCATCTACAAGCGCGGCAGGAATACCTACAGCCTGATGCTGCGCAACAACCTGCGCCGCGCGAATCGAGGCGGCGTCGAGCTGGGCTGGTCCTTTCCCATCGGTGAGCGGCTAAAGGGCTATGTGCAGTATTTCAATGGCTACGGTGAAAGCCTGATCGATTACGACGCCCGGGTGAATCGCCTGGGCGTCGGCATCGCTCTTACCGACTGGTTGTAGCGGGGCTTTTCAACGGCTCTTACAGCGGCTGGATGATGGTGAAGGCGCCACGGATGTCACCGGCCTTGTAGCCCCGCGCCTTGTCGTTGGGGAAATGTTTGTCGAGGGCGGCGGCGACGTCCGGGCGCAGGTTACTGCCATGGCAGGTCAGGCAGGGTTTCTCCAGCGTGGGAATGGCCTTCATATAGCGAAACATCCTGTTGCCGTCCATCTCCACCACTTCGTAGTATTCCAGCTTGCTGACGTCTTCGCCCTTGGTCTTGCGCGCCTCGAACTGTTCCATCACGGCGCGTTCCCAGGTGTCGGGGGCGTTATCGGGATCGCGCAGCTTGAGACTGGTGCGACTGATCTTCCAGCTGTAGGACTTGGACTTGGTCATGGCGATGAGTGGTGCGATGGAGCTGCAGGCCTCCACCGCCTCTGCGGGTCCTTTTTTCTGCAGGACACTCTGCAGGTTCCCCTTCAGGGCGCGGGCGAATGATTGTACCGCCTCGCGGCTGTCCTGGAGCCGCTGGGCGAAATGGTCATCGGCAGACAGGGTGGTGGAAAAGGGTAAGGTGCAGATCAGGGCGGCACGGAGCAGCGCTTTCATGGTGGTTTCCTTGCTGAATGGGTATTTATGGGGGGTGACACTAGCGAAGCAGCAGTGTGTTGACTGTAACTTTGTCACCCTAGGAGCCTGTCCGAGAACTAGGAACCTACTGCGGAAAAGCCATTTTGGCCCATTTTTCCGCTCATTTTCGTTAAATATGAGTCACTATTCGCCTCAAATGGTCGAAAAAACGGCCTCAAAATGGCTTCCCCTCGCGACGACTCCTATTCTCGGACAGGCTCCTAGGTTGTTATTTTATGCCTGAACCCTCGGATTCAGGTTATGGTTAAAGGCATTTCTAATAACGGCCCGTGGTCTTTGCGCAACCCGCCTAGGGCTTGCGCAGGGGAAGGCTGGTTGTCCTTTACCTGCAAGCCAACGCCGTGACAGCCCCGGGTGAGCCGCGTGCTTCGGGGGCCTACAGGCGGGTTCGCCCGCGGCATTGTAACTTTTTGACAGGCCGCCTGCCCGCCGGCAAAGTAGCGCCTTGATAGCGAGTCCGCCTGTAGGCCAGAGACCGCAAGCCGTTATTGAGAGATGCCCTTAATGCTACTTGGTGTGGCAGGTCAGGCAAAGGGCGCTGGCACCGTGGCTGACGATGCCGGTGGTTCCCGCATGACTACCAGCAATACCATTGTTGACGCGCAGGAAGCTGGGACTGAAGCGTGTGCCTGTGCCGACACCGCCGGATTCCACCCCGTGTGGATCATGGCATGAGGCGCATTCAACCTTGTAACCGTTACCGGAATCATAGAGGCGAACCTCGTCCTTGTCGGCGTAGCTGTTGCCATTGGTGTCAAAGAAGGCCATCTTGCCGGGCAGTTTTACGTCGGGTTCATTGAAGTCCGTGGCGGGTGTGTAGGTGTCGGGGAAGGTGATGCCGACGGGGTGCTCGTTGCGTAAATCGGTGCCCAGCATGAAGGCGCGAAAATCGGGCACGGGTACGGTGAAGCCATTGGGGCTGCCATTGTGGCAGTGGGCGCAGCCCGGTGTGGATGGCCCGGGGCCCGGGTTGCCTCCGAATTCAAAACCCAGGGCAAGATGGTTGTTGGCGGTGGCAAGTCCGGCGGGGTTCGAGGCCCAGCTATCCAGGAACGCCGTGTTTGAGGTGCCAAGCTCGTTGTTGTTTGCGCCACTGTTATCCGGTGAGCGTCCCGCGAAAGGCATATTGAGCACGGAATCAATGGCAATGGTGCCATCGTGGCATGATAGACAGGTCAGCGAGCTGGGGCCGGGTTGGTCGACAGGGCGCATCAACGTCGTGGGCTTGTCGTAAATCATGTAATTGCCATAGCTGACGGTTCGGTTCCAGAGTGGTGCCTGGATCTGCTTGTTTGCGCCATGCGGAGTATGACAGTAGATACACACGCCGCCGTAGTCGTTACGAAAACCATCCATGACGTGGCCACCGCTGCTGTAACTGACGGTCATATTATGGCGGGTATCTGCGATACCGTTTGTGGCACCGGCCGTGGAGATGGGATCCCAACCGTCGGCGAAGGCGCTGGCGGCCGACAGAGAGAAAACCAGCCCGATAAGGAGTCGTATTTTGATGGTCGTGCGCATTGTGTTCCCACCTCCCGGTAAAACTGCTTTCGTGAGTTGGATTACTTGTTTTGATAGCTAAACCCAGGGAGTTTACCAAGCTAACTATCGGTCTGAATAATGTTTTTTCTATCATTCCCCCCTCCTTCCTGAATGTATGGATGAAAATAAGTCATGCCAAGACATCTTTTTTTCTTTTCTCTGCGACCGATCATTCCTGTTGTGTTCGCTCTTTTTGTCACCGCTTGTGCCGGGCCGCAGACGAGCGAGGAAAATGCCCCGGCGGAGGTTGGACGGGCGGCGACCTCGTTGCTGGCCCGGGCCGATATCCATGTCCAGGCCGGACAATGGGAGCAGGCAGCGGCACTGCTGGAACGCGCCCTGCGTATCGAACCGCGTAACGCCTGGTTATGGCACCACCTGGCTACGCTACGCTTCCGCCAGGGGCGTTACGCGCAGGCGGTGAGTCTGGCCAACAAATCCAGCAGTCTGGTGCCGGGGAACACGGCCTTGCAGGAAAAAAACCGCCGGCTCATTGAAGAAGCCCGCCAAGCCGCTGAGCGAGGTTGATGGCGGAAAAGCGTCCAAGTGATTTTTCAATGACTTGCGGTCATAATGGCGCGACATTTTGTTTAGTACAGACGGACAGATCACGATAGCCATGGCGGTATACGACGTAGACAAACTGATGCTGGAGGCGCGCAAGCTGGCGGCGGATTACCGGCGTGCCACCGGCAAGGCGTTGGGTATCAGCAGCGAAATCGCGGTGCACGACGTGATTCGTCTGTTGAAGCTGATTCCCGCCGAACCGGATGCCGGTGGTTACGATGCCATCGGCACCGGCGTGCGCGAAGGCCGCCGTATCCAGATCAAGGGCCGTACCCTTTTCAGTGACAAGAAGGGCGGTCAGCGCATCGGCCAGATCAAGGTGGATCAGGACTGGGACAGTGTGATGCTGATCATCATGGACGAGAACTACGAGCCGCAGCAGATCATCGAGGCCGCCCGCGAGGTCGTTACCGAGGCCATGGCCGATGCCTCTGCCAGCCGCGTCAAACGTGGCGCCATGTCGGTGGCGCGTTTCCGTGCCATCGGCCGTCTGGTGTGGTCGCAGGAACGCGGTCTGATCGACGACGAAACGGCGGCCTGAGCGCCGCCCGGCGCATTTCCCATGTTCAGTATTTCCGAACTGCTCGGGGTCGCCGGCGCCCTTGCCCGACACATCCCCGGTTTCGCCCCGCGTCGTCAGCAGCAGGAAATGGCCGAGGCGGTGGCGTCGATACTGGACAATAACGGCCTGCTCATCGCCGAGGCCGGCACCGGCACCGGCAAGACTTTCGCCTACCTGGTGCCGGCGTTGTTATGCGGGCAGAAGGTGCTCATCTCCACCGGCACCAAGAATCTGCAGGATCAGCTCTTTCACCGCGACCTGCCCACGGTGCGCAAGGCGCTGGGTATTGCCACCTCCATCGCCCTGCTCAAGGGGCGCGCCAATTACCTCTGCCCGCACCGCCTACAGGTAACCGAGGCCGGCGGACGCCTGCCGCCCGCGCAGCAGGATCAGCTGGCGCGCGTACGCAGCTGGGCCGGACGCACCGAGAGTGGCGACATTGCCGAGCTGGACGGCATCCCCGAGGACGCGCCCATCTGGCCGCGCGTCACCTCCACCACCGACAACTGCCTGGGCGGCGAATGTCCGGCGTTCGCCGACTGCTTCGTGGTCAAGGCGCGCAAGGCGGCGCAGGCAGCTGAGATACTGGTGATCAACCACCATCTGTTCTTCGCCGATATGGCCCTGCGTGATGAGGGTTTTGGCGAGGTGTTGCCTGGCGTCAACGCCTTCATCTTTGATGAGGCGCACCAGCTGCCGGATGTGGCGAGCCATTTTTTTGGCGTCAATCTCGGCAGTCGCCAACTGCTGGATCTGAGCCGCGACGCCCTGCTGGAGATCCATGCCGAGGCTCCGGATCCGCGCGAGGCCAAGGATATTGCGGCGACACTGGAAAAGGCCGTGCGCGATTTTCGCCTGTCACTGGGGCGCTTTGCCCGCCGTGCGCCCTGGCAGGGAGGGGGAGCGGCCATGGACGTTCTGCGTCAGGCGCTGGGGGAGCTTGAGGCCTATCTGGAGTCCGTGGCTGAGTGCGGCAAGGGGTTGGAGCGTTGCTGGCGACGCAGTCAGGAGTTGCAGGCGCGGCTGCTGTGTTTTGTCGACGGCAGCGAGCCTGTCGCCGTTCAACCTGTTGTGGAAACGGAGGATACGGAAGCCGTGCAGCAATCCGCCATCCTGTGGTTTGAGACCACCCCGCGGGGTTTTATGTTGCACGAGACGCCACTGGACATCGGCGACACCTTCCGCAGTTATGTCGAGCGACAGAAGAGCGCGTGGATTTTTACCTCCGCGACCCTGGCGGTCGGCAGCAGCTTTGCTCACTTCGCCCATGGCCTTGGCCTCGACGAAAATTGCGGCCGGCAGTGGGACAGCCCCTTCGACTATCCTCGCCAGACCCTCATGTACCTGCCGCCACAGATGCCCGAGCCCAACAGCCCGGGTTATACCGAGGCAGTGGTGCAGGCGGCGCTGCCCGTGCTGGCCGCCAGTCGTGGACGCGCCTTCTTTCTCATGACCAGTCACCGTGCATTGAAGGCGGTGGCCGAACTGCTGCGCGACTACATCGCCTATCCACTGCTGGTGCAGGGTGATGCACCGCGCGGTGAATTGCTGGATCGTTTTCGCGCGGCGGGTAACGCGGTGCTGGTGGGCACCAGCAGTTTCTGGGAGGGTGTGGACGTGCGAGGCGAGGCGCTGTCCTGCGTGATCATCGACAAGTTGCCCTTCGCCGCCCCGGATGACCCGGTGCTCGCCGCGCGCCTCGCCGCCATGCGCGAGCAGGGCATCAACCCGTTCATGCAACACCAGCTGCCACAGGCGGTCATCACTCTGAAGCAGGGCGTGGGACGGCTGATCCGCGATGTCAGTGACCGTGGTGTGCTGATGCTTTGTGACCCGCGCCTGCAGACCAAACCCTATGGCCGCGTGTTCCGCGCCAGCCTGCCGCCCATGCCGGTGACGCGCGAGGTGGCGGATGTGCGGGTATTTTTTGCGGAGTGATTTTGGATTGCCACAGAGACACAGAGGGCACAGGGTTTTTCAAGGGGCAAGGCTCGTGGCACCGCTTTGCGGTGTCACGGGAAATTTAACGTGGAGCGGCTTTAGCCGCGAATGACTTGCCGTCATTATCGTCGTGGCTAAAGCCGTTCTCACCCATTAGTCGAGTGTTTTCTGTGTATCTCGCGCCTCTGTGGAGAATAAGTTTTTTCAATTTTTTTAATGGAGCAAGCATGAAAATCCTTGCACTGGAAACCGCCACCGAAGCCTGTTCCGCGGCGTTGAACATCGACGGCGAGATCCGTGAGCGTTTTGAAATCGCCCCGCGCGGGCATTCGACGTTGATTCTGCCCATGTTGAAGTCTTTGCTGACAGAGGCCGATATTTCTCTGCAGCAGATGGATGCACTGGCCTTCGGCCGTGGCCCCGGGGCCTTCACCGGCGTTCGTATTGGCGTGGGTGTGGCGCAGGGTGTGGCTTTTGGCGCGGATTTGCCGGTGTTGCCCATCTCGACCTTGGCTGCGCTGGCGCAGACCACCGACGCCATGCAGGTGCTAGCGGTGATCGATGCGCGTATGGATGAAGTCTACTGGGGTGCGTACCGACGCGATAAAAACGGCCTGATGCGTCTGCTGGGCGAGGAGTGTGTGGTCACCCCTGATGCGACGCCTGCCGTGAACGGCGAGGACTGGCTGGGCGCCGGCAGTGGTTGGGGCGTATACGGCGACCGTCTGCGCGCGCGCTCTGCCGGACAGATGGCCGGGGTGGCGGTGGATGCCTTGCCACATGCAGCGGCGGTATCGCAGCTGGCCGTTGCCGCCTTTGTCGCCGGCGAGGCGGTCGGCGCCGAGCAGGCCCTGCCGGTGTATCTGCGCGACACGGTGACATGGAAAAAGGCGCGCTGACAGCGTGGTATACTTTGCAGTAAAACAGTAGGGGCTAAGTGATTTGGCGATATGGGATAATAAGCGAACCCCCGTTCCCGTTTTTCGTGGGAACACCCGCGCGCATTTTTCCCTTTTTTTCCTATTGATGCGTGAGGATTTCGGTATGTGTGGCCAGAGGTTTGCCGGTCTTTGCCTTCTGTTCATGGCCTTGCCGTTGCTGGTCGGTTGCGGTGCTATGGATGTTCCTCTGGATGACAGCCGCTTCAAGGCGCCCATCAGCAAACTGGACGTGGTGCGCATCCTGGTCAGCCAGCGTGACCGCAGCCCCGCCACTTTTCAGGAAAAAAACCTCGCCTACCTGAAGTTGCGTAGCTTCAACCTGAGCGGCGTGATTTTCAGCAAGGCCTATATGGCTGGCATCGATCTGCGCGAGGCCAAATTGATTCGCGCCAAGCTGAATGGCGCCGATCTCACCGGGGCGAATCTGGCCGGTGCCGACCTGCGCAGCGCCAACCTGCGCGGCGCCGATCTCACCGGCGCCGATCTCACCGGAGCGGATCTCGACGACGCCGATCTTAGCGGCGCGATTTTACAGGACACCAATTTTAATCGTGCCCTGGTACGGCGTATCACACTGAAAGATGCCGTGCTCTATGAGGCGAAATTCGTCAACGTCTATCTGGGCGAGACCAACCTGGGCGGACTGGATCTGCGTGAGGTGGATTTTCGTGGCTCGGATCTGAGCAATGTGGTGCTGCGGGGTTCAAACCTGGAAGCGACGGATCTCGAAGGCATCAAGTTTCAGCAGGCCGATCTGCAGGGAGTCAATCTGCAGCGAGCCAATCTCGAATGGGCCAATTTCAGTCAGGCGCATATGCAGGGGGCCGATCTCACCTCGGCGGATCTGAGCAATGCGGATTTGCGTGGCGCAAATCTGCATCTGGCGAAATTGGCGGAAACGGACATGCGCGAGGCCCGCCTGCGTGGCGCCAATATCAGTGATGCCGATTTTACCGGTGCCGATCTTCGCAAGGCCAACCTGTTTGCGGTCACCGCCCTGCGTAGTGGCTTTGCCTGGGCTGACCTGCGTGGAGCCATGTTGAGCAAGGGGGACTATAGCGGCAGCCTTTTCCGTGATGCGAAGATGCAGAGAGTTGAATTGCAGCGAGCGGTGTTGGAAGACGCCAGTCTGATGGCGGCCGATTTGCGTGACGCCGACCTGCGTGGCACAGATTTTCTCAATGCCGACATCCGTGGCGCCAATTTTCTCGATGCCGATCTCGGCAGGGCGAAAAATCTCTTTAAGGCGCGGGGGCTGGAGAAAGCCCGCAATCTGAGTGATGTTAACTGGTAGTGTTTGACGGTGGCGATTGATGCCGATATCCGGGGCATGTGGACGGCTCAATCATCCAGCGATGCGACAATTTGCAAATAACTCTTGAAGCGTTCCAGCCGGATCGCACCTTCCTCGATGGCTGCCTGTATGGCGCAGCGGGGCTCTACTTCGTGGCGGCAGTCGTTGAATTTGCACTGACCGAGGTAGGGGCGGAATTCAATGAAGCCGTCGGCAATCTGGTTGCGCGTGGCGTGGTCGAGGCCGAAGGCGCGCACGCCGGGGGAGTCGATGAGTTCGCCGCCTTCGGGGAAGTGATAGAGCACGGTGGTGGTGGTGGTGTGCTTGCCGAGGCCGCTGGCGTCAGAGAGTTCGCCGACGCGGATGTCCTGCCCCGGCATCAAGGCATTGATCAGCGATGACTTGCCCACCCCGGACTGGCCGACGAAGATGCTCGTGTGGTTTTTCAAGCGTTCCTTCAGCGCCGTCAGTCCCTGTTCCTGGTCAGTGCTGGCGAACAGCACCGGGTAGCCGATCTCGCTGTAGACGGCGACGCGGTCACGCATAAAATCCAGCCGTTCATCGTCGAGCAGGTCGATCTTGTTGATCAGCAGCACTGGTGGAATACCGGTCAGCTCGGCGGCCACCAGGTAGCGGTCGATGAGGCCCAGATCCAGTGCCGGCAGCGGTGCGGCCACCACCAGGATCTGGTCGATGTTGGCGGCTACCGGTTTCAGGTGGCCGTCGGCATTGGGGCGTTCCAGCAGGGTCTTGCGTGGTTCCATGGCCACCACTATGCCGTTACCCGTGCTGGCTGCCTGCCAGATGACACGGTCGCCGCAGACCAGCGAGGGCAGGTTCTGGCGCAGCAGGCAACGGTGGTTGCGACCATCGCTGGCCTCCAGATCGACGCTGGCGCCGTAGCGGGTGATGACGCGTCCCGGCTGTTCCGGGCCGAGTTCACTGCCTGCCAATTGCTGGCTGAGCTTTGTGGTTTTTTTTTCGGCGCGGGTGCGGCGTTCCTGCTGGATTTTTTCCGCCCGCCAAGCCTGGCGGCGGTTCAGTTTACGCTTGGCCATGCGCCAACGCAGGTGCGTGGTGAGGCGGGCAGGGGATCACGGAGTGTCGGGGAATGTGTAGAAATCCCGATCCAAACAGGGGATCACGGCGTCCTGATTCCGGGGCTTGAAACCGGCGTCGGCGGTGACGAAGGCCTGCATGAGCCGGGCGTCGACAAGATGTTGGTCATAGGCCTTTCTCGTGGGGATGTCCATTCTGCAGGGTTTTTCTTTGGTGGTTTTGTGTGATTATTGCACATAAGCACACATAGAGCCCCAGTTTAGTCGATTGCCGTGGTGACAGGAAGGCGATTTGTGCGCACTTTTGTTATTATTTGCGCCTTTGAATCGCAGGGGGCCGGTTGTATGAGTCAGGATGCCAATAATCTCGTCTGGATCGATCTGGAGATGACCGGACTGGATGCACAGAACGATGTCATCATCGAAATCGCGACGATTGTCACCGACAGTGGGCTGAATATCCTCGCCGAAGGCCCGATGTTGGCCATTCATCAAAGCGATGCAGTGCTGGCCGGCATGGACGAGTGGAACACCCAACAACACAGTGGCTCGGGTCTGGTGGAGCGGGTGAAGAACAGTCGCATCGACGAGGCTGAGGCCGAGCGCCGGACCATCGCTTTTCTGCAACAGTACGTGGCGGCGGGGAAATCGCCCATGTGCGGCAACAGCATCTGTCAGGATCGTCGTTTCATGGCCCGTTGCATGCCGGCGTTGGAGGCATTTTTCCACTACCGAAATCTGGATGTGAGTACATTGAAAGAGCTGGCGCGGCGTTGGTCGCCAGAGGTCTACAAGGGGTTCAAAAAGGACTCCAGCCATCTGGCCATGGAGGATATCCGTGATTCCATCAATGAACTGAAACATTACCGGGACACCTTTATTCGCTTGCCCGTGCAGGATTCAAGACACCCATGATCATGCGCGTTTTTTCCACCCTGTTGTTATTGTCAGTGCCACTGCTGTCCTGGGGGCGTGAAGTCGACGAGAGCCCGCTGCGACCGTTGCTCAGTGTTTTCCATGCGGACGACGGGTTGCAGATCAGCGCGTCGCCGGGTGTTTTGCTGGCCGTTGCCGAAGACGCTGGACAGCCGACCTCAAGTGCTTCGCCGGCACAGTATATGCCCTGGTCGTTGGCCGTTCCCCGCCAGAGTGAGCCGGACTGGCCGGGTCTGAGGCGGGACACCTATTATTTTTTGGGCCTGCAGTGGGCGGCCATTGGCGTCATTTATGTGTTGCCGGATGAATTTTCGGGTTGGTCGGACAGTGAAAAAGAAACCAATCAGCTGAAACGGTGGCGTGAGCATGTTACGGAGCCCGTATGGGACGGCGACGATTTCTATATCAACTATATCCTGCATCCCTACTGGGGTGCGACATATTATATACGCGGCCGGGAAAGGGGCTTGAGCCGTACCGGGGCCTTCTGGTTTTCCATGCTGCACTCCTCCTTGTTTGAATTTGGCGCCGAGGCCTTTTTTGAACCGGCCTCGATCCAGGATCTCATTTTTACACCGACCCTGGGTTCGCTGCTGGGCATGTACTTCGAAGGTGTGCGTGATGGTATCAAACAACGCCGTGGTGCACTGGGCTGGGGCGACAAGACCCTCCTGGTACTAACCGACCCGTTCGGCGCCATCAATCATCAGGTGGATCGCCTGCTTGGCGTCGATACGCGGATAAGGATCCAGACGATGGCGCCCGGGGCTGTTTCGTCCACTGCTGGGCCGGTCAGTCCTGCGCTATTGGCCAATGGGCCGAGACAACGGACAGCCTATTTGGGGTTGTCACTGAACTTGCGATGGTAATGCCGAATAGTGACGCAAGTGTCGTTTTATTGCCGCGACTGAAAATGGTTTTCCCATTGTGACTCAGCTCACCAGGGGGGGATGGGATATCCATCTTGTGCGCATGGCGCACACTACACCTGACCGTAGCGTGAGCGCACAAATCCATATTTTGTCTTCATCGGCACTTATTCCATCACGGGTTTGCATGTGTTCTCCGTGGTGAATAGTCATTTTTCGTCTTGTTTTTAATTCATTCCGGTTGACAGCCTCTGGCCCGGGGGGGCACACTCAAACCCATGATTTCTCATAACGCACTGCACCGAACCAAGATTGTCTGGATGTCCCGCTGGGCAGCCAAGCTATCGCCCGTCCGCGCGTCAGGGAGAATTCATCAGCAGTAATTATTACTCGCACATTCCGAATTCAACAAAGGCCGCAGACTGGAAACATCTGCGGCCTTTGTCGTTTTCGGGATGGTGAAATTTTGGCGTACCGAATCCGGCACAACAAGAGGAGAAAAGACATGTCTGTGCCAGCGGCATACCTGGGGGTGATCCTGATCTGGGCCACCACCCCATTGGCGATTCAATGGAGCAGCGAAGGCTGGGGTTATTTGTTTGGTATTACCGGGCGCATGGCACTGGGTGCACTGGTGTGCGCTATTTTGCTGCAACTGTTCAAGCCGGGCCTGCCCTGGCATCGCGAGGCGCGACGAACCTATATGGCCGCCGGGCTGGGTATCTATGGCGGCATGCTCAGCGTTTACTGGGGTGCGCAATTCATGCCGTCGGGCTTGATCGCTGTGCTGTTTGGGTTGAACCCGCTGGTGACGGCGTTGATTGCGGCCGTGTGGTTACAAGAAAAAAGCCTGACGCCGGGCAAACTGCTGGGCATGGCCCTGGGTCTGTGCGGGCTGCTGAGTATTTTTGCCGCAGATATCCTGTTCGAGAGCCGTGTTTGGTGGGGTGTGCTGGCGGTGCTGGCGGCGGTCTTTCTGCACAGTTTCAGCAGCGTATGGGTGAAGCAAGTGGGCGCCAGTCTGCCGGGCTTGACCGTTACCAGTGGTAGTCTTTTTATAGTTATTCCACTGTTCATTGTGACCTGGTTGGTCTATGACGGCACGGCGCCGGAACAGGTTAGCGTGCAGGCCGGTATGGCGCTGGTGTATCTTGGTGTGTTCGGTTCCGCGCTGGGCTTTACGTTGTATTTCTATCTGTTGAAGCATCTGGAGGCCAACCGGGTGGCATTGATCACCTTGGTGACACCGGTGCTGGCGCTGATCATTGGCCTGATATTGAACGGCGAGCATCCCTCGTTGGAGATTTGGTTAGGCAGTGCCTTGATTATTTCCGGTTTGGGCATGCATGTGTGGGGAGATCGGTTCATTGCTATTTTATTGCCCGTTGGGCGTTGATACTGGGTTGAGGTAGCCTTGCGACTATAGTGCCGTACTCGAATTGTGGCCTTATTAACCGTCTCAAAATAGTACCTACATTGCCGCATATGCTGTGGTCGGCGCATTGAAGAAGGATCGTACTCTCTCAGGTGTTTTCTGAATGAATCGAAGATACGAAGATTTTAAAGGGGACGCTACCCTTTTCCAGATTTTAAGATTTTTTAAAGGGGACGCTACCCTTTTCCGATTTTAAAGGGGACGCTACCCTTTTCCAAGAGTTAAAGGGGACGATACCCTTTTCCAAGCAGATACTTCCCGCATTAATGCCCATATGTTAAGTTTTAGAAATGCCAAAGAGAAGACGGGGGGCAGGCTTGAGACGGGGGATCAGGTTTGCGTAATTGTGCTTCCAGAGACTTATAATACAAAAGCGCAAGCCTGACCCTGTTTCTTTGTTTCCTTCCTCACCACTTTAGCCAGCCGCTGAGTATAGCGCTAGCGCGCCACGCAAAGCGTGGCGCATCTGGCCGGGTGAGAGTCCCAGCATGGAAAGGGTTAACCACCCACCATTACCGAGTGTTGCACCCCTGGCGGAACGGTGGCCCGGTCAATATGACTGATGCATTCGGAAAGGTAGGGCATCGATTACGGGGTAGGCCCAAGAAAGGGCTCTGACCCGAATGGCACTAAGTTAAGGAATAAGCCTATGTAATCAAATGGTTACCAAAAGACTTTTAGCTAACTCACTATTAATCTGCCTATGGAATATATGCATATGAATGAAAAAGCGAGAGAAGCGCACTGAACCTGCCTAGTCAGGCACCACTCTAACTAGTTGAAATATAACGTAATTTATATTAACTTAGCGCCATTCGGCTCTGACCCCTTTCTGCTTTGGTATTGCCCGTATGATGCAGTATATTGGACGTCGCTATATGCCCTCTATCAATCAAACCGATGGCTCCAGCGCTTCTACCTGGGAAGGGCGTGACAAGGCCAGCCCGGTTCAGGAAGAACACTATCTGTTGAATTGTATGAGGTGTATTGAACTCAATCCGGTGCGAGCGAAAGGGATCACCGCATACAATGCTCTGCTCAAGGCTCACGTTGATATAGAGGATCTGGCGACGATTCGTGCGGTCTAGCAAGCGGGGATGCCCTTGGGGAATGAGCGTTTTCGCGAGAAAGTCGAGAAAAAATTGGGGTGTAAAGTGGGGTAGGCCCTGCGTGGCAGGCCAATAAAAATAGAGGGGAGCGTTCGTCAAGGACGTTGACCCCTTTTGACTCGGAGATGAATATGAAGATCCGCAAAAAATATCTGCTGAGCAGCATCCTCGCTGCGATGTTGAGTGTCTCTCCGGTGGTTTATGCCGGAAAAGGAGATTCATATTTCGGTGTCAGCCTGGGAAGTGCTTCGTCGGACGACAGTGCGTATGACAGTGCAATGAGCTGGAAAATTTTCAGTGGCTATACGGTGAATCAGAATCTTTCCCTGGAAATCGGCTACATATCCTTTGGGGAAATGGATGGCCCGGTACAGCCTAGTGGTAAGACCAAAACCCTTTCGTCATCGGGTTTTGATTTCTCGGCGATTGGCAGTTATCCCTTCGCCGGCCAGTTTGCCGTCTTCGGCAAACTCGGTTTCCTGGTATGGGGATCCAAGTGGAGCAATAGCGGCCCCACCAGCGGTACAGTGAGCACGGGTGACACCGATCTGTTCTATGGTCTGGGTGGGCGCTTTGATCTGTCGAACCGCATAGGTTTCCAGGCTGCCTGGGAACGCTATACGCTGGATGATGACAACGACGTGTTGTCGGTAGGTTTCAGTTATCGTTTCTGATCAACTGACGACGGGGGCTGTTTGCTAGGCCTGAGTCCCGTCTTTGTTGGGGGCTACGAAAGACGTTTATGCCAACCGGATCGCATCACTACAATGACCGGTCTCAAATTCCAACGTCGAATGTGTTATCGCAAAGCGCTTGTTGAGTTCACCTTTCAGGGCCGTTTTAATCGCTTCCGTTTCAGAAAAGTCCTGGATCACGACATGTGCCTCCAAGGCGTTTTCGTGTTCGTCGAGTTGCCACAGGTGCAGGTGGTGGATATTTAAAACACCCTCGACATGCTCCATGGCGTTGCTGACTTCCTCGATGCAAATATTTTCCGGTGCACCCTGCATGAGGATGTGGATGGTCTTGGGTAACAGCGTCGCGGCTTGATAGAGCACATAGCCGGCAATCAGCAGGGTCAGTGCGGTATCCGTCCAGTACCAGCCGTAGAGCAGGATGAGACTGCCGGCGACGATCACGCCGACGGAGGCGAGGGCGTCGGAAACATTATGCAGAAAGGCGGCGCGGATGTTCATGCTGTGCCGGGACATGCGGTAGGTCAGCACTGCCGTGGCGATGTCGATCAGCAGCGCGACACTGGCGACGATAACCACGATCCACCCTTCGATGACCTGCGGTTCGACCATGCGCCATAGGGCTTCATAGATCAGGTACAAACCCACCAGCACCAGCGTGACGAGGTTGATCAATGCGGCAATCACCTCGGCGCGTTTATAGCCAAAGGTCTTGAAGTGGTCGGGCGGTTGTCTGCCGATGCGGCGCGCCACCCAGGCAATCAACAGTGAGGCGGCATCGCTGAAATTGTGCAGGGCGTCGGCGATCAGTGACAGACTGCCGGAGATGACGCCACCGATCACCTGGGCCACGGTGAGAAGCATGTTGATGGCGATGGCCCAGCCCAGGCGACGGTCACCCAGGGCGTCAATGTCGTGCTGGTGGTTGTGCGCCATGGTTATTTTTCCTCGGCCTCTTGTCGGGTCTGATTCAAGAAAAACTGAGCGAGAATGCCGCCGCTTGCAGATGATTCGCTTCCTGGATCAGGTCTGTCTGGGTTAGCAGATGTTCATCCAGCCAGCCTTCGGGGAATGTTATTGTCAGGCTGTCTCTGCCGGCTTTGAGTTTGAACTCCGGCAAGGCTTCCGGGCTACGGCTGCGGTGCAACAGAACGGCCAGGCGCAGCAGGACGGCCCAATGCCGGGTGCGATACCGATGTTTTTCGACGAGGTGGTCGAAGGCAGTCGCTGGGAGCTTGCGGCGGTGGGTACGGATCAGGGTCGCCAGCAGGCGTTGCTGGTTGCGGGAAAAGCCGGACAGGTCGGTAAATTCGGCAATGTAGGCGCCATGTTTGTGAAAACCGCTGTGGGCGATATCGAGGCCGATCTCGTGTAGCAGCGCGGCCCATTGCAGCCATTGCCGGCTCTCTTGCAGATCCAATGACCATTGCCCGGCCACCTGTGCCACGCAGGCCTGCACGGTGTTAACCACTTGCTGTGCGTGCGGCAGATCAACGTGATAGCGTCGCGCTAGATTGTTCACTGCACGGCCGCGTACGTCTTCGTGGTGCACGCGCCCCAGCAGGTCGTGAATCAGCCCTTCGCGCAGGGCACCGTTCGATACCTGCATCTGCTCGATGCCCAGGGTCTTGAAGGTGGCCAGGAGTACCATCACCCCACCCGGGAATACCGGCGCGCGCTCTGCCGTTAACCCCTTGAATGACAGTTTGTCGATATGTCCCGCATCGAGCATCGCGCTGCGCAGTGTCTTGAGTGAGTCGAGGGTGATGCCGTCGTCGCTCCAGCCTTCGGCCTGCACTACGTTACGAATGGAGCGAATACTGCCGGAGGCGCCGAGGGTCTTTTCCCAGCCCATGTTGCGATAGGTGGCCTTGACCGGCGCAAGCTCCACCTGTGCGGCCAGTTCGGCACGTTTCACGGCCTTGGGCGTGATGGCGCCATCGGCAAAATAGTTGCGCGTCATGCTGACGCAACCCATGTACAGGCTTTGCATGTAGCGGGGTTCGAAGCCTTCGCCGATGATCAATTCGGTACTGCCGCCGCCGATGTCCATGACGAAACGGCGCCTTTCGTCCGCACCGGTGCTGTGCGCCACGCCGAGATAGATGAGGCGTGCCTCTTCCGTGCCAGCGATGATTTCGATGGAATGTCCCAAGGCCTGTTCGGCGCGGGCGAGAAAGTCGCTGGCATTGCGCGCAATGCGCAGGGTATTGGTGCCCGCCGCGCGGATGCGTTGCGGCGGCAGGCCGTGCAGACGTTGGCTGAAGCGCTCCAGACAGGCCAGGGCGCGTTCCTGGGTTGCGTTATCCAGGCGGTTTTTTTTGTCCAGCCCGGCGCCGAGACGCACCATCTCACGCAGCTTGTCCTCCACATGCAGTTCGCCGTTGCTGAGGCGGCAGACGATCATGTGAAAACTGTTGGAGCCGAGGTCGATGGCGGCGAAGGTTTCGTTGACAGGCTGGTTTTTGAGCATCGATAGATATCCGGGTGGTTTGCGGATGTTATCACATTATCCTGTGGCGATTTCCAGTCGCCCGGTTTGCTATCATGCGGTATCGAACCCGAGGGGATTTGAATGACGAATAAGAAAAAGACCGGCAAGGCGATGAAAGTCACGCCGGAAAATAAGTGCAGTCTCTGTACCGGTACCAAGTGTTGTCAGTACATTACCTTGCATATCGATACACCACGCTCGATGGCGGACTTCGATACCTTGCTGTGGCAGGTATCGCATCGCAATATCCAGTTTTACAAGGACTCGGATGGTTGGTTCATGCTGGTTGTGGAGGTACCCTGTGAGCACATTACGGAAACGGGACAATGCAGTATCTATGAGGTTCGCCCCATGATCTGCCGTACGTACTCTAACGATGAATGCGAATTTGATAGCTCGGCGGAGGAAGGCTTCGAGCTGTTCTTCGACGGCTATCAGGCACTGGATGATTATTGCCGCAGACGTTACAAAAAGTGGGACAAGCGGTTCAAGAAACTGGCGGGGAAATAGCATGGTATTTCAGGCCGCGACAGCTCAGGGCCGAGCGTGTTTTCGTGACCAGCGGGGTCGCGCCCACCGGTTTGTTTTCTGGCGTCACCCTCTCTCCTGGTGGCGTGGGCCCGGGTAATGAAACGCTACCTTACCCGTCCCGTTATTGCCTGGGCCTTTTACGACTGGGCCAACTCCGCTTTTGCCACCACAGTGATGGCCGGCTTTTTTCCCGTGTTCTTCAAGCAATACTGGGGCAGCGGCCTCGACAGCACCACCAGCACCTTTCAACTGGGGCTGGGCAATGCGGTTGCCAGCCTGTTCATCGTGTTGGCCGCACCGCTGCTGGGGGCGATGGCCGACCGCGGTGGTCTGCGCAAACGCTTCCTGCTGCTGTTCGCCTTGCTGGGCGTGATCTGTACCGCGGGCCTGAGCGCCGTGGGGGCGGGGCAGTGGGCCGCAGCGCTGGGCCTGTTCGTGGCGGCGACGGTGGGTTTTATGGGCGCGAATGTGTTTTACGATGCCCTGCTCACGGTGGTGACGCGCGAAGAGGATTGGGACATGGTGTCGGCCATCGGCTATGCGCTGGGCTATCTCGGCGGTGGGTTGCTGTTCGGCATTAACGTCGCCATGACCCTGTCGCCGGACAGCTTCGGGCTGGATAGCGCGCAAGAGGCGGTGCGCTATTCTTTTCTCAGTGTGGCCTTGTGGTGGACGCTGTTTTCAGTGCCTCTGTTGTTGGTGGTCAAGGAGCCGCCAGTGGTGCAGCGGTTGTCGGGCTGGGCAGTGGTGTGTGCCGGCTATCGGCAGGTGCTCGATACCTTCCGGCATATTCGTCAGCTGCGGCCGGTGTTTCTGTTTCTATTCGCTTACTGGCTGTATATCGATGGCGTCGACACCATCGTGCGCATGGCGGTGGACTATGGTCTCGCCATCGGCCTTGAGCAGACCCACCTCATCGGCGCGCTGCTGATCACCCAGTTCGTCGGTTTTCCGGCGGCGCTGGCCTTTGGCTGGCTGGGGCAGCAGATCGGGGCGAAATATGGCATTCTCATTGCTATCGGTGTGTATATCGCGGTCACGTTATGGGCGGTGCTGATTGAAGAGACTTGGGAGTTTTACCTGCTGGCGGTGTGCATCGGCCTGGTGCAGGGCGGCATTCAGGCCCTCAGCCGCTCCCTGTATGCGCGCCTGATTCCCGAGGACAAGGCGGCGGAGTTCTTTGGTTTTTACAATATGCTGGGCAAGTTCGCAGCCCTGCTGGGGCCGTTGATGGTGGGGTTTGTCAGTGTCGCCACGGACAGCCACCGGGCCGGGATGTTGTCGCTGATCCTGTTGTTCGTGGCCGGGGCGTGGTTGCTGTCGCGGGTGGAGGTCGAGAAAATGCGGCCGATAGATGATTGAGCTGCGATCACAAGTGAGTAGCCTGGGGTGAGCCTGCGAACCCCAACGAAGCCAACAGTGTTGGGGTTCCTTCGTCACCGCCAACCTACAACAAGCAGGATCTCAGGTTTAACTTAATGGCATTGCCCAACACCCTTATTACTATCGTCAATGACAAGCCGAAGCCGATCTGTAAGCTGCGCATGGAACTTCCCGGCTGTCTGACGCGTGTTATTAATAAGGCGCCGGAAAAAGAGCCTCGGCGTCGTTGTGCCGACGGTGAGGCAATGGCCGGGGCGTTGTGGTGAGCGGGCGGGGTATCTTAAGTCGTCGCTGCGGTTGCCGAAACAGAACTCATGCCACAGGGCATGCAGGGGGTTTGTTGTGACAGAAAGCCTGTCTCCGAGGCAAAACCGGCTTTG
>DRKN01000058.1 GCA_011051755.1 Gammaproteobacteria bacterium | reverse complement strand
TATATAGTGCCAGCCCGAAAACCCGTGAAACAAGCGACGATTTCGGGCGAGGTTAATTCACCTACCAATAAAATGGGTATTGTTGCGTGTTTTAAGGGGTATTTCAGTACCACCTGACAACATTGTGCGGGTTTTACGAAATCTCGGCCAGATTAACCCTGCCGTATGGCATTCCGTTCAAAAATACTGTTAATGGGTACAGTCAGGCGGCTAAACGTGGGTTCTGCTGTCGTCGTCGCTCGTCCCGTCGCAGACGAGCTAACTCTTTACGTTGTAAAAGCAAACCGATGCGATGAAGGTTGGTGGCGACGATAGACAGGGCTACATGCCGTTCAAACCCCTCTCGCCCATGGGACAGGCAGCGGTTTAATCCTCGTATCTCAAGATTGTTGATACACGCCTCTACCCCGGAGTGTTGGCGTCTGGCTTCACCAAAGAGGTCACTCTCTTGCCAGGCTTTTTCTTCCTGATTGCAACGACCTTTCTTTGGCAAAATGACGTGGTCCAGATGTGTGTTTAATGCGATGACATTGTCTTTTGAGTAATAGCCTTTATCAAAACTACACTGATTTATCAGTGGATAGCGTTGTTTGGCTTCTTCTATGATAGGGACTGCGGCCTTATCATCGGTCTCTTTCCACATAATGCGATGGTGCAAAACAAACTGATATTGATCTTCCAGAATGCTCACCCGAACACCTAATTCTACAGGAACTCCCGCCTTTCCTTTGCATACCCACTCGGTATGTTCTTCGAAAATGGAAAACACTTTTTCGCTATGCGGGATAACTTCTCCCTTCAATACGCGCCGGTCAATTTGGTCGATTTGACGCGCTGCGTGCTGGATATAATGCGCTATTTGTTCGGCCTGAAACACCTTGCCCGGATCATTTAACGCCTGTAGTGTTGCCTTGCTTTTCTCAATCAGGCGTTCTGCTTCGGATAAATATTCTCGATAAGTCTGGTGAACCTCTTCGCACCGGGTGGCTCTTTTCGCGTCATCTTTGGAGGTGGAGTGCTTGATCTTTTGCGCTTTACGGTAGTACTTTTTAAGTTGCTTCTGGTTAAAGCGGTATTGTCGCCAGCCGTTCAGGTTTTCGCTTTCACAGGCCTTTCCGGTTAACTCAATGATCTTGCGCATCGCATCCCACAACAGGTTGATATCGGTTGGGTAATGCACATTCGTTTCAACCACAAAAGAATCACAGCGCGTTCGTAATGTTTCTCCAGGCTTTTTTTTTGCGACCTCATGACCCGACTCTACAATCACCTGATTGATATCCGCTAGCACGGAAGGTTTGAGTGCTGAAACGTTATCAATAATGGTTTGTAATTTATAAGCAGTCGTATCTTCCCAGCCAGAATGGCCCAACATTTGACGAAGCGTATTATGTTGATTCGCGAGCTCTTGTAGTCGGTCAAAATCACAATTCAGGCCCAGCTTCACGGTTGCCAATACAAAAATCGTCCACAACTCCATACCCGGGCGTCCCGTCTCGGTACTGACGGATGGGTCAATGATGGCCTCAAGTGTCCGGAATACCTTTTTTCGCGCGGCATCGTTGGTGTAGATGTATTGCAATCCCTTGAGGATGGCCGGGACATCATCGCGAGAACGCGCATCGATGTGGATATCGGCAATATTGACTTCGCCAAAATGAAGTTGTGGGTTTTTCATGTGGCGCATCGGGTAAATCCTCGAAGTTTTATGAAGAAAACCGAAAAAAAAAAGCGGTTTTTGCAGGTTTTCAGTGGAAGGCTTGCTTTATTATAGCTTTCTTCGCACCAGGAATGGAGTGGTTTTTTATATTAAATCATGAGGTTAGATGGTTTTCGGGCGGGCACTAATTAACCTGCAACTTGCTTTTTTCTGGTCTCGGCTATAGCCGCGCTTGCCCAGCGGGCACTGCTGGCCTTCAAAATAGCTGGAAGACAAGTCATACAAGACGTGATCACCGGGTTTCAGGTGTCGTTTAGCCAGCTTTTTCTCGATGATGTCCTGGCGTTCATACAGCCAATCCATGGCCGCATAAAGATCGTCCTCGCAGGTGCCTTCAATGCCCAGCGTTTCCCCGAGCGTAGAGTTCTCCCAGCTACGAGAAAAGGCTAACTTGCTTTCGGGATTCAGTATTCGGGAGGCCACCATGGCAACCACCCGGTCTCGCTCTTTACTGCCGCGACTAGCGATCAGGCCGCCAAACCCCAGCTTTCTCAGGGTTAGCAGTACCGCCTCAACGTCACCATGATTCCTGGAGTCCACGATATCAAAACACGCTTCCGGCGCCGCCAGCGGTTCACCCTTTAAGCCTTGTCGAATGAGCTGGGCCTGCTCAAGACTCAGGGAAGAGAGATTGGCGATCGTCCGTTTGACAATTTTTTACCGTCACGAATCTCGTGCCGGTCATGCTTGCTTCTCCTTTGTTGGAAAACCCATTATTGACCATCACGATAGCTTGAACAGTGCGTGGTTAATTTGGCGGTTACATTGAAACCACTGGATTCCGGGTCAAGCCCGGAATGACGTAGAGGGGTTGTCCGAATGCATGTCTCAAAAACACCCTCAAGCAGGCGGCTCCCCCCGCAAACCCGGCGTTTGCAACACGGCAATCGCCTGCTAACGGGACAGCAGTGAAATATACCCATCTGAAAGCAGGCGTGGGAAACCGCCTCTCCGCCCCAAATACGCTATAAATGCCCGCAGGCCAGCAGCGGCACCAACCAGTAGTGGATGCCGCTGTCACCAAAATCCCGTTTCAACGCCGTCACCAGTGACTGCGCCTGTAGCGCCGGCAGATGAAGTTGAAACAACACCTGCCGGCGGCGGCCGGAGACCTGCTCGGCGAGGCTCATGGAATGGGCGGAGCTGCCATGGCCGTTGACCGCGGCACTGGTAAAGCCGGGGACTTCGTCACGCGCCAGCAACCAGTCCACCAGGCTGTCTTCGATCATCGGTGAGACCACCAGGGAAAGCAGGGTCAGTTCGGTATCACTCATGTCAGGCTTCCTGAGGCTTGGTGGCGGAATGATCGCTAGCGGGCTCACGCACGGTGCCGAAGCGGCGGTAAAGGATGGGCAGCAGGATCAGGGTCAGCAGGGTGGAGCTGACCAGCCCGCCGATCACCACGATGGCCAGCGGACGCTGGATCTCGGAACCGGGGCCGCTGGCGAACAGCAGCGGCACCAGACCAAAGGCGGCGATGGTGGCGGTCATCATCACCGGGCGCAATCGACGCCGGGCGCCTTCGATGACCACCGTGCCGATATCCTGTCCCAGGGCCAGCAGCTGATTGAAATAGGTCACCATCACCACACCGTTGAGCACCGCGATACCCAGCAGGGCAATGAAACCCACGGAGGCCGGCACGGACAGGTACTCACCGGTCAGCCACAGGGCGACCACGCCGCCGATCATGGCGAAGGGGATATTGGTCAGCACCAGCACCGCCTGGCGCAGGGAGCGGAAGGTGGTGAACAAAATGAGGAAAATCAGCCCCAGGGCCACCGGCACCACAATGGCCAGACGGGTGGCCGCACGCTGCTGGTTTTCGAACTGACCGCCCCACTCCAGGTAGTAGCCAGTGGGCAGTTTGATCTCACCGCCGACGCGTGCCTTCGCCTCTTCGACGAAGCCGACCAGGTCGCGCCCGGAAACGCTAGCCACCACCACTGCCATGCGCTTGGCGCGCTCGCGTTTGACCATCACCGGGCCCTCGCTGCGCTCGATGTGGACGATGTCGGCCAGACGCACGCGGCGGCCGTCGCTCAGCACGATATGCTGACCGGCAAAACCACTGGGTGAATCGCGCAGGTTCTGCGCACCGCGGATCACCAGCGGAATACGGCGGATGCCCTGATATACCGTGCCCACCTGCATACCCTCGATCTGCGTGCGCAGCAGATCCTCCAGCTCTTCCACACTGAGGCCGAGACGCCCGGCGGCAAGCCGATCCACCACCAGCCGGTAGTACTGCGCGCCTTCGTTACGCGGCGTGTAGACCTCCTCCGTGCCCTCGATGCTCTGCACCACCCTGACGATGGCATCGGCAGTACGGTTGAGATCCTCCGGGTCTTCGCCAAAAATCTTGATCGCCAGATCGCCGCGCACGCCGGTGAGCATCTCATCGACGCGCATTTCGATGGGTTGGGTGAAGGCGAAGGTGACTCCGGGAAAATCGGCCATTACGGCGCGGATGTTTTCCATCAGCGCCGCCGTGCCGGGCACCGTCCACTCCTCGTGCGGCTTGAGGATCAGAAAACTGTCGGTATCATTGAGCCCCATGGGATCCAGACCCAGCTCATCGGAGCCGGTGCGTGACACCACGCCCACCACCTCCGGCACCCGTTTCATCAGCACCTGTTGGAAGCGAGTGTCGATGGCGAGGGATTCTTCCAGACTGATGGACGGCAGTTTTTCCAGCTGCACGATCATGTTGCCTTCGTCCATGGTCGGCATGAAGGTCTTGCCCACCTGGGTGTACAGTGCGGCAGCCGCCAGCATGGCCAGCAGGGCGATGCCGAACACGGCACGGCTGTGACGAAAAGACCAGTCCAGCACCGGCATGTAAAGTCTCAGCATCTGCCGCACCAACCACGGATCGCCGTGCGCCACCTTGCCCAGCAGAAAGGAGGCCAGCACCGGAATGACCGTCAGCGACAGTAGCAGTGAGCCGGACAGGGCAAAGACGATGGTCAGCGCCACTGGCGAAAACAGCTTGCCTTCCAGGCCCTGCAAGGTCAGCAGGGGCAGGAAGACGATGATAATAATGGTAATGCCCGAAACCATGGGGACGGCGACTTCACGCACCGCGCGAAAAATCAGGTGCAGGCGCGGCAGACGGCGGCCCTTTTCGCGCGACAGATGGCTGACCACGTTCTCCACCACCACCACGGCGGCATCCACCAGCATGCCGATGGCGATGGCCAGGCCACCGAGGGACATGAGGTTGGCCGACATGCCGAACAGGTACATGAAGATAAAGGTCACCAGCGCCGCCAATGGCAACACTAGCGCCACGGTCAACGCCGCACGCAGGTCGCCGAGAAACAGCACCAGCAAGATCAGCACGAACACGATGGCCTCACCGAGGGCGCTGGTGACGGTACCCACGGCGCGATCCACCAGTTGGCCGCGATCATAGAAGACGTTGACCTCCACACCCGCTGGCAAGCCGGGGCGCAATTCGTCCAGTTTGCGGTGGATGCCGGCCACCACCTCGCGGGCATTGGCACCGCGCAACCCCAGCACCAGGCCTTGCACCACTTCGCCTTTGCCGTCGTGGGTGACGGCGCCGTAGCGGGTCAGCGAGCCAATGCGCACCTCGGCCACATCGGCCACCCGCACCGGTTGCTGCATATCGGCGCGCACGACGATGGCGCGCACGTCGTCCAGGGTCTGAATGGCGCCTTCGGTGCGCACCAGTAACACTTCCTCACCATCGTTGAGACGCCCGGCGCCGTCGTTGCGGTTGTTGTCGCGCAGGGCCTGCTGCAATTGCAGGGCACTGATGCCACGCGCCAGCAGGCGGGCCTGATCCGGCACCACTTCATAGGTGCGCGCCTTGCCGCCGAGGGCATTGACATCGGCCACTCCGGGCACGGTGCGCAGGGCGGGACGAATCACCCAGTCGAGCAGATCACGGTGTTCGATCAGCGACAGACCACCACCTTCGATGGTAAACATGAACATCTCGCCCAGCGGCGTGGTCATGGGCGCCATGCCGCCGCTGATATCCGCTGGCAGATCGGCCCAGATGGCGCCGAGGCGCTCCGCCACCTGCTGGCGTGCCCAATAGATATCCGTCCCTTCCTCGAAATCGACGGTGATATCGGTGAGGGCGTACTTGGCCACCGAACGCAACATGACCATGTGCGGGATGCCCAACATCTCCACCTCTACCGGCGCGGTGATGCGCGCCTCCACCTCTTCCGGCGTCATGCCGGCGGCCTTGATGATGATTTTTACCTGGGTGCTGGAAACATCGGGAAAGGCATCGATGGGGGTTTTTTGAAAGGCCATCCAGCCACCACCGATCAGCAGCAGGGCGACCAATAACATCAACAGGCGCTGAGTGAGGGCGAATTGGATCAGGCGCGCAAACATTATTCCGCTCCTTCCAGCCAGGCCGCCTTGAGCGCGGCGGTGCCGGCCATCACCACCTGGTCACCCGGCTGCAGGTCGGCACTGACCACCACCGCATTGCTCTCCTCTGCGCGGATGGTCACCGGCATGGCGAGGAAACCCGTGTCACGGGCGACGAATACCCAGGCCTTGCCCCCCTGGCGAACCAGGGCGCCGAGGGGAATGCGGTAATGATGCCCGGCACGGCCACTGGCCAGTTCCACCTCGATGAATTGCCCCGGGTGCAGGCGTTCCGCCCCGGCATTGACCTCGGCACGCACCAGCACGCCCTGGTCGGCGCCGTGCACCATGCGGCCAATGGTGATCACCCTGCCCTCGACCGCAGGTGCCGTCACACGCACCGTGCTGCCCATGGCAATCTGCGACAGGCGCTCCAGCGGTACATGGATTTCCAGCCAGAGCGGCTTCAAGCGGCCGATGCGGTACAGGGGATCGAGGGCATTGAGACGCTGTCCCGGCGTCGCTATGCGCTCCAGCACCACACCATCGAGGGGCGAACGCACCGTCAGGGTACCGGAGAGCTGACGCGCCTCGGCAAGGCGCTTCAGGGCACTGCGATCCATCCCCGCCAGTTGCAGGGTCTGCCGGCCCTGCTCCACCTCGGTGCGCACCTGCACGTAGTGGGCATGGGTAGTCTGGTAACGACGTTCGGCGATGATACCCTCCTCCAGCAGCTGGCGATCACGTTCCCAGTCGGAACGGGCCAGATCCAACTGACTGAGGGCCTGTAAATAACTGCGTTGCAGGCTGAGCAATTCGGGACTGAGTATCGACGCCAGCGCCTGCCCCTGTTTCACCGCATCGCCCTCGGCCACCAGCAGGCTTTCCAACAGGCCGCTGAGGGGAGTGCTGACCACGCGCAACTGGGCGGTAGGCACCTGTACCTGGGCTGGATAGGCCACGCTCCACGATTGGGTCGCCACCACCACCGGCGCCGTGCGCATGCCCATGGCCTGACGCTGCTCCTGGCTCATGGGAATCAGGTCTGCGGCCAACAGGGGGCTACCGCCCAGCGCCACGGCAAACAGCAGAATGGCATTACGTGACAGGGTCATCATTGCGGAATTTCTCCCAAAAGGTGGTTGTAGCGGCTCACGGCACGCTGATATTCAATACGGGTACGGGTCAGATTGCGTGCCGCGGCGGCGGCCTGGCTGCGCGCCTGCAACAGTAGAAATAAATCACTCTCGCCGAGGTCGAAGGCGCGCTGGTTCATGCTCATGCGGGTATCCGCCAGTTGGCTCTGCCGCTCGGCCAGAGCCAGGGCCTTTTGACTGCGTTGCAGTTCCTGATCGATCCGCACCTGCTTCAGTTCGAGCCGCCGTTTTGCCGCTGCCAGTCCCATGCGGGCCCGGGCCAGCGCCGCTTCGCTCTCCGCCACCTGCGGCGCAGTGCTGTATTTGCTGCCGAAGGGCAGGCTGATCTCCGCACCGAGGGAATTGCCGAAGGAGTCCGCGGCTGAGCCACGATCCCGCTTGGCATAAAGGGTCACCTCGGGGGCCGACTGGCGCTGCCGGCGGCTGTCATTACGGCGCGCCGTCATCTGTGCGACACGCAGCTGCTCACGCTGCAGCAGGGGGTGGGAGATACCCAGGTTTTTTTCCAGCGGGAGCTGACCGGCCGGTAGCGCCGGCACCTCGGCCAGACCGGTATAGGCCTGCCAGGCGGCGGTGGCTGAATCCCGCGCCATGCGGGTATTTTCGTGCTCCACTTCGCGGCTCAGGCTGTCCTGCTGCACCATCAACAAATCGGCACGCGCCAGCTCGCCCGCCCCGACGCGGCGCTCGACCGCCTTTTCCAGTTGCCGCGCCGAGGCCCACTGGGCATCGGCCAGTTCTTCGTCGCTGGCGACCAGACGCAAGGACCAGATCAACTCCAGCACTTCACCCGCGACCTGCCAGCGCAGCAAAGCCATGCTGGCATCGGCCTGTGCACTGATGGCCTGCGCCAGGTTCTGTCTGGCATCACGTTGACCGGGCATCCACAACGGCAGGGAAACGGCGGCCTCCATTTCCCGGTAGCCATTGTCACTGCCGACCCGGTCGGAGTAGTAGCTCAGGCTGGCGGAAGGATCACCGCCCAGCCAGCTGTCGGCCTGCTGCCGGTAGCCCTTGCCCAGCGCCCGCTCACTGGCGGCCTGCTGAAACTGGGGATGCCGTTGCACGGCGGCCTGGATCGCCTCGCCCAGGTTTGGCGCAGCAAACACCGGCGGGGCCGTGCCAAGCAGGGCCGCCAACAGGAGGGGTTTTAGGGAAAATTTGTACATGGCTCTCATCTGATGGTTAAAGACGGTTTTCACGACGAGAAGAATAGGCGCCGAATCTGAAGCAAAACTTAAAGTGGCTTCGATTAATCAGGGAAAATCCTTCGTCATCCCAACGAAAAGCGGGATCCAGTGCCCTGAATTTCCCGGATTCCGGCCAGCAGCGGAATGATAAGAGGAAATCAATCCGGGATTCCTGCTCGTTAATTGTCTTCGTCTCCTGCCATACAAGGAAAACAGCTTTGTTTTATTCGTGCCGTTTTAAGGTTAAAACCATCGCCTTTAGGCGGTCAGATTTTATCCGTGCCGCTTGTTGTATGGGTTGTTGAAGGTGCATGTGAAGGCACGTTGTTTCGGTCGTCTCTGTAGGATGCTGGTGAACGGTAGCGAACCGCATCGTTGGCGTTATCACGTTCTGGGCGGGGCTTAAAAAACCAACCGACCCACTTCAGCGGATGGTGGTTGAGCTTTGTTTTTGCGCCACTCCGTCAAGGTTATATTGACGGAGTACTACCAGGCATCCAGCATCACAAGCCGGCAAACACACTGACATCTCCCAAGCCTTCACGCAACACTACCGGCGCATCACCGCTCAGATCCACCACCGTGGTCGGCTCGAAGCCGCAATAACCGCCGTCGATGACCAGGTCGAGGCTGTGTTCCAGGGTGTCACGGATATCGTAGGGATCGGTGAGCGGCATGTTGTCCCCGGGCAGGATCAGGGTGGAACTCATCAGTGGCTCACCGAGGGTCTCCAGCAGGGCCTGGGCGACACGGTTGTCCGGCACGCGTAGGCCGATGGTCTTGCGCTTGGGGTTTTGCAGGCGGCGTGGCACCTCGCGGCTGGCCACCAAGATGAAGGTATAGGGGCCGGGTGTAAGGCTCTTGATCAGCCGGTAGGCGCTGTTGTCCACCTTGGCATAGGTCGCCAGCTCGGAGAGATCACGGCACACCAGGGTGAAATTGTGCTTGTCATCCACCTGGCGGATGCGGCGAATGCGCTCCTGTGCGGTCTTGTCGCCCAGACAACAGCCCAGGGCATAACCAGAATCAGTGGGATAGACGATGACCCCACTCTGGTGAATGATCTCCACCGCCTTATCAATCAGACGTGGTTGCGGATTATCGGGATGAATCTGGAAAAACTGGCTCATGCGCTTGCCCCCTGTCCGGTGTCCCAGACCGTCCACACCGGGGTACAGCCATCCGGCATGGGCGGCATTTTCCCCAGTTCCAGCCAGGATTGCTCGGGGCCGTGATAGTCCGAACCCTGCGAGACGAGCAACTCATAGCGTCGCGCATACTGGGCCATGCCCTGCACGTCACCCGCCGAGTGACTGCCGGAGACCACTTCCAACACCTCGCCACCGCACGCCATAAAGTCCTCGATGAGGGCGCGCAGGCGGGTGGCGCTGAGACGATAGCGCGCCGGATGGGCGATCACCGCCTGACCACCGGCAGCACGAATCCAGCCCACCGCATCCGCCAACATCGCCCACTCGCCGGGCACATAGCCGGGACGGTTGTGGATGAGAAACTTGCCGAATACCTTACGCATATCCTTGGCGTGGCCCTGCGCCACCAGGAAACGCGCGAAATGAGTACGGCTGAGAATCTGCCCGTTGCTGAAGGCCTTTGCCCCTTCCAGGGCATCGGGGATGCCCTTCTTTTCCAGCCGGCGGGCGATCTCCTCACCGCGCCAGACACGGTACTTGCGCAGCCCGGCCAAGCCGGCCTGCAGGCTGGCATTGGCCGGGTCGAAATTCAGGCCGACGATATGCACGGTGACGCCATGCCAGGTCACGGAGATTTCCACCCCATTGATCAGTTGCAGGCCTGCTTCATGCGCCGCCCGGCGTGCCTCCTCGAGGCCATCGGTGACATCGTGATCCGTCAGCGCCAGTACGTTCACGCCCTGTTCGCGTGCGCGCCGAACCAACGCCGCAGGTGTCAGTGTACCGTCGGATGCGGTGGAGTGGCTGTGTAAATCATAGAGAATAGACATAAGCCGGACAGTTTATCAGACCCGCCTGCGACAAATGCCGGCAATGTGGTAGATTAATGGGCTGTTAACGATGACTCAAGCGGTGCCCGAGACAACCATGAAACTTCTCTACGACTTCTTCCCCATCCTGCTGTTTTTTATTGCCTACAAGTTATACGGCATTTATGCCGCCACTGTGGTCGCCATCGCCGCCAGTTTCGTGCAGGTGGGTGGGTTCTGGCTAAAACACCGGCGCTTTGAAAACATGCACCTGATCACCCTAGCCCTGCTGGTGGTATTCGGCGGCCTGACCCTGTTCCTGCAGGACGAGGCCTTTATCAAGTGGAAGCCCACAGTGATCAACTGGCTATTCGGGCTGGTGTTCCTCGGCAGCCAGTTGATTGGCAAAAAAACCCTTGTCGAACGTATGCTGGGCGCCAGCATCGAACTGCCCGCCAGCCTCTGGCCGCGCATCAATCTGGCCTGGTCGGCATTTTTTATATTTCTCGGCTTCGCCAATATGTACGTCATGTACAATTTCGACACCGACACCTGGGTGAACTTCAAGCTGTTCGGCCTGACCGGCCTCACCCTGGTCTTCGTGCTGGGCCAGGGCCTGTACCTTGTCCGTTATATGAAGAATCAGCCCACAACCGAAACTAAAAGAGACTGACGCGATGCTATACGCCATCACCAGCCAATTTATAGACGACTGTCAGCAAAAACGCCAACAAACGCGCCCGGCACACCTGGCGCGCCTGACCGCCCTGCAGGATCAAGGCCGGCTGGTGCTGGCCGGCCCGCACCCCGCCATCGACAGTGAAGACCCCGGCCCGGCGGGCTTCAGCGGCAGTCTGATTGTCGTCGAATTCGATTCACTGCAAAACGCGCAAGCCTGGGCCGATAGCGACCCCTATGCCGGCATTTATGCGCAGGTCACCGTCAAACCCTTCATACAGGTTTTCCCGAAATGAGCAATCGCATCGAACAGATCCGCGCAAAACTGATCGCGGCGCTATCCCCCGTATCACTGGAAATAGAGGACGACAGTCACCTCCATGCCGGCCATGCCGGTGCGCGTGGCGGCGGTGGTCATTATACCGTGCACATCGTTTCCTCCGCCTTTGAAGGCAGGCCACCACTGGCGCGTCATCGCCAGGTCTACGCCGCCCTGGAGGACATGATGCAAAAGGAAATTCACGCCCTCAGCATCAAGGCCTCCACGCCCTGACGCCAGCAAAACATTAAGCCTAAAACCACCCACGGAACCAACGCACATGCACTCATCAAGTAAAACTCCCGCCATCATCCTGCTGACCAGCCTGCTGACAATTTCCACGGCCAGCCTTGCCTCACCCATTGACGATCCGGGCAAGGCGCACATTGTGGTCACCGTCAATGGCACGGACATCAACGAAAAAGCCCTGCAAAGCTATGCTCAACAGCGCGGCCTGCCGTCCGAGATGATCGACGGCCCACAGCGGAACGCGCTGATCGAGGAACTCATCAATCGTGAACTGATCTATCAACATGCCGTCAGCATCGGTGTCGACAAGACCCCAGCCGTTCAGGCCGAGATCGAGCATCTGCGTATCAACATCATTGCCGGCGCCATGCTGAATCGTTCCTCGGATCGCTTTAGCGTCGATGAAGCCGCCATGAAAAAGGAATACGAAAACCGCCAGGATGAATTGAGCGGCACGGAATACAAGGCGCGCCATATCCTTGTTGCCGCGCAACACGAAGCCGAGGCCATCATCGCGGAACTGAACCAGGGCGGCGATTTCTCGCTACTGGCCATTGAACACTCCACCGGCCCCAGTGCGGCAAGCGGCGGTGACCTGGGCTGGTTCCGCGCCGAACAGATGATGCAGCCCTTTGGCGAAGCGGTGAAAAAAATGGAAAAGGGCACTTACACCAAGACGCCGGTAAAAACCGACTTCGGTTGGCACATCATCCAGCTCGATGACGAGCGTAACGTCGCCCCGCCGCCCTATGACAGCATCAAGGAACAAATTCGCGTGGGTCTGCAGAATCGGCTGATGGAAAGTTACATCGCGGAATTGCGCAAAGCGGCAAAAATCGAAAAACCGTGATTCTGCCAACTGCGTAGAAGCGGCTTCAGCCGCGACAGATATGCCAACAATCTGTCGTGGCTGAAACCACCCCTGCAAGCGTGTTTTCAACCTGCGCTGCCACCACGCAGCCGCTCATCGAGCGGCGCCGGCCGGCCAATGGCGTAACCCTGGGCATAATCCGTCCCCAGCTCACGCAGCCTCACCAGTAATTCATCATTTTCCACGTACTCGGCAATGGTCTTGATGCCCAGCGTGTGCGCTATATGGTTGATGGATTTCACCATCGCTTCATCGACCGGCTCATGCAGTAACTCGCGGATGAAACTGCCATCGATCTTTACATAGTCGAGTGGCAGTTTTTTGAGATAGGAAAATGAGCTGACGCCGGTACCAAAATCATCCAGCGCAAAACGGCAGCCCCGTGCACGCATTTTGTGTATAAACTCCAGCGCCACTTCAATGTTGGAAATGGCGGATGTTTCCGTGATCTCAAAACAAACAGCCGCGGCCGGCACCTGGTGCGACTCCATCAGACAACTGACATAATCATAAAAGGTCTCATCACCCAGCGACTGCCCGGACAGGTTAATACCACACAAAACGTACTCACCTTTTTGTGCCGCATGCCAAGCCAGCTCGGTAATCTTCGGCAGCGCCGTACTGACCACCCAGCGGTCGATATCCGGCATCAGATTGAAACGCTCGGCGGCGGGAATAAATGCCTCCGGCGAGGCCAACTCCCCCTTTTCATCTTCACGCCGCATCAGCAGTTCGCAATGGAACAGGCCGGGTTCTCCGGCAGAAATGGGTTTAATGGTCTGGTAGTAAAGCCAAAATTGCTTTTTCTCCAAAGCCTCGGCGATACGCGTCGCCCAGCGCATTTCACCCCGACGTTTTTCCAGTTCCGGGTTACCCGATTCATAGACAAAGACCTGGTTTCGCCCCTTGGATTTAGCGGTATAACAGGCGATATCCGCAGCACGCAGAACATCTGTCGTGGTACCACTGTTTTTCGTTACCGGCACCACACCGATACCGAAACTGACATCAAAACGCTTGCCCTGCCAGATAAAACGGAAAGCCTTGACGACATCGCACAAGGATTCAGCCTTGTTGGCTGCCAGCTTGAGTGGACAATCCATCAGCAACACCGCAAATTCATCACCACCGAGACGTGCGAGGACATCCGTATCACGCACCGTGGTCATCAGCAATGCCGAGAGCTGCACCAGTAATTCATCACCCGCCGCATGGCCGCAGGCATCATTGACCACCTTGAACTGATCCAGATCCATATAGCACAGGGCATGCTGGCGTCCCGATGTCTTTGCACTGTGCAGGGCGGCATTGAGCTGGCGTTCGAACTCACCACGATCAAGCAGACCGGTAAGGGCATCATGACTGGCCTGATAGGCCAGTTGCTCCTCCATCTGGCGCTCCTTGCTGACATCGTGAAATACCAACACCGCACCAATTATCCGCCCGTCCCGATCACGAATCGGCGAGGCATTGGCCATAATGAGGGAGTCTCCGCCCTGTCTGCCGTGCAGAATGACCGCCTCGGGAAGACGTGCCGTGCGCCCCTCCCGGATACATTCAGCGACGGGATTGCATACCATACCCTGGGTATGCTCATCCTTGAGAGGAAGTACATGAGACAGTTCTCTGCCGCGCGCCTGCGCAAGGGGCCAACCCGTTATCTGCTCCGCTGTGGCATTCATATGCTCCACCCGCCCCCCGGCGTCGGTGGTAATCACCGCATCGGCAATGGAATGCAGGGTGATTGCTGCCTGCTCCCGGTGCTGAAACAGAATATCCTTGCTGTGTTCACGTTCGAGCAAAAAACGCCTTCGCATGTACAGCAGCAAGATGAACAACAATGAAAAAAGACTAATGCCCGCCAGCATATCGAGGCGAAAAACTTCCGCACCTAACTGTTTTTTGATGACAAGAAGAAAGGGTTGCCCATCACCGTCCAGCATCCTGTTGAATTCCAGCTCGGGCAGAATCCAGCGCAACACACGCCTAACCTGACGAGTGGAATCAATACGGGACAATTCACGCGAAATCCCTTTGCGTGAAACCCCTGCCTGATAGCTAAGCTCGATGCTGGCGCCCGGTGTCAGGAAATCACTACTCGCCAACAGATATTCAGCCTTCACCACCAGGGACACGAGACGCCTTCCCTGGGTCAGCTTCGGCGCATCTTTTTTGGCTAATTCGAGACCGGAATATACCGCCTTGAATAAGGTATAAGCCTGCTGGCCATTCAGCAGTTTAAACGGCGCCGAGGCACTGACATCACCACTGCCGATGGCCTTGTCGATAGCTCGGCGAAAATTCGCATCGGAGTAAACGTCATAACCCAGCATCTGCACCCGGTCGGTTTCCAAGGGTTCGATAAAGGCGATGGGGTAATAAAACGGCCGCCCGGCCACGGGCTGGCGCTGCCCCGCCCGCCACTCCCAGATGCGGTAGGACAGATAATTTTCCATCCGCAACGATTTTTCAACACCCGCAACATCCTGACGGAGAACTCTTTCCTGATATTCGATATAGCCGATATGCGGATAGCGGCCGAGCATTTCACTGGCATAGAGGGAGAGTTGCTCCCGATCAACCTCATCGAATGCGTGATGTAAGGCCACCAGGCCACTGAGCACCGCCTCGCTTTCACTCAGACGACGCGATACCAGGTCATGGGTCGCCAATGATTCCCGTTCGAAACGGAGCGTCGCGTCGTTGATTTCCCACCACACCATGACGCTCACCAGCAACACACCCAGCACGATGCCGATCAAGGCCAGATGTAACAGGTACTTCGTTGAAAGTCGGACGCTGGATTTCCATACGCCGGATCTTCTCACGAATATTCCTTTATTTTCAGCAGCAACCGCCACATCGCAGGCGGTACAAACAGACTGCCTTCAGGAGTCTCACAGCTTCGCATCGTCGCACCCATCCTTAGTTATCAATCCGGCATCAATTGCAAAAATAATCGATCAGGGACTTCCTGCATACGCCTGCCCGGCATTATCACACGTGCCAATGCAATCACTATTGGCAGATACACCGCCTTGATCTGAAATACACTGAAAATCCTCAACATGGTCTATATCGATGCCGGACTAATCTGCAACAAATTCAGCAATCCCGCCTCATCCAGCACCTCGATACCCAGTCCCTGCGCCTTTTCCAACTTGCTGCCAGCGGCCTCACCGGCAATCACCCAATCGGTTTTTTTCGACACGCTGCCCGTCACCTTCGCCCCCAGCGCCTGTAGACGCTGCTTCGCCTCGCTGCGTGACAGACCCTGCAGGGTACCCGTCAGTACGATGACCTTACCCGCCAACGGCAGCGTTGCAGGTTTTTTCACCGCTATCTTCGGCCAGTGAATACCCGCACTGACCAGCTTGTCAATGACGTCGCGGTTATGCACCTGACGAAAAAAGGTATAAATACTGTTTGCCACCACCGGCCCCACATCCGGCACCGACTGCAAGGTGTCCAGGTCGGCCGCCTCGATGGACGGCAAATCGCCAAAATGCTGCGCCAGACTCTGTGCCGTGGTCTCACCAACTTCACGGATACCCAGCGCAAACAGGAAACGTCCCAGGGTCGTCGCCTTGCTTTTCTCCAGCGCGGCGAGCAGATTCTCGGCCGACTTCTGTGCTACACGCTCCAGGGCTGCCAATTGTTCCACACTCAACGCGTACAGGTCGGCGGGATCGTGCACCAGATCCCGATCCACCAGTTGTTCGACCAGCTTTTCGCCCAGCCCCTCGATATCCATGGCCCGTCGCGAGGCAAAGTGTTTAATGGCCTCCTTGCGCTGCGCCGGACAAAACAAACCACCACTGCAGCGGGCGATCACCTGACCTTCGAGACGCACGATATCGGAATCGCACACCGGGCAGTGGGTAGGCATCACAAAGGGTCTGGCATCCGGCGGACGGCGTGACAGCACCACACCCCCCACCTTGGGAATCACGTCGCCGGCACGATACACCACCACCGTATCACCCCGATGCAGATCCATACGCGCGATCTCGTCCTGGTTGTGCAGGGTGGCATTGGTGACGGTAACCCCCCCCACCTCCACCGGCTCCAGACGCGCCACCGGTGTAATGGCGCCGGTGCGGCCCACCTGGATGTCGATGTCCAGCAAACGGGTCAGGGCCTCCTGGGCGGGAAATTTGTGGGCGATGGCCCAGCGCGGCGCACGCGACACGAAACCCAGCGCCTGCTGCTGATCGATGCGATCCACCTTGTACACCACGCCATCTATTTCGTAAGCCAGCTGGCTGCGGCGCTCACCGATATCACGATAATAATCAAGGCAGGCAGCAATGCCCTGTGCGCGACGGATCTGCGGGCATACCCGCAGCCCCCAGTCCTTCAGTTGCGCAAGAATGGCACTGTGCCGATCCGGCAACTGGCCGTCTTCGACCTGGCCGATACCGTAGCAGAACATGGCCAGCGGACGGCCGGCGGTTATTTTTGGATCAAGCTGACGTAGCGAGCCAGCGGCGGCATTGCGTGGATTGGCGAAGGGTTTTTCGCCAGCCCTGCGCTGGCGTTCGTTGAGGGCTTCGAATCCGGCTTTCGGCATATACACCTCGCCACGCACCTCCAGCACACGCGGCCAAGGCCGCTGCGCCTCAGCGCGCAGGCGCAACGGCACGCAAGAGATGGTGCGTACATTCTGCGTCACGTCCTCGCCGGTGATGCCGTCACCACGTGTGGCGGCGCGCACCAACACACCCGCCTCGTACAACAGGCTGATGGCGAGGCCGTCCAGCTTCGGCTCGGCGGTGAAATCGATCTCGTCCTCGCTCAAACCAAGTTTTTCGGCGATACGGCGGCCAAAATCGCGTACTTCTTCAGCGCTGAAGGCATTGCCCAGGGAGAGCATGGGCACGGCGTGCCTCACCTCGCCAAAGATCTTGAGCGGCCCGGCGCCAACGCGCTGGGTGGGCGAGTCCGCTGTCACCTGTGCCGGATATTTCTCCTCCAGTGCCTGCAACTCGCGGAACAGGCGATCATATTCGGCATCCGGAATCTCCGGATCATCGAGCACATAGTAGCGATAATTGTGCTCATTGAGCTGCTTACGCAGCGCGCGGATGCGGGCGGCGACATCGGAAGGAACAGTCATTGTGGTGTGGTCTCTCAGTGGCTGTCCGCTGCGGTGGACAGCTCTTGCTCATAACCGAAGCGGCGCATATCCGGCATCCGCTGCGGGAACAGAATACCGTCCAGATGGTCGCATTCGTGCTGCACCACACGGGCGTGAAAACCGCTCGCCTCACCCTCGATGAGCCGACCCTCGGCATCAAAACCGGTGTAGACGATATGCTGGTGACGTGGCACCCAGCCGCGCATCCCCGGCAGACTCAAGCAACCTTCCCAGTCCCCCTCCCGCTCATCACCGATGGGGATGATATGCGGATTGACCAGCACCGTGGTAGGTATCGGCTCACGGCCAGGGTAGCGCGGATTGTCCTGCATGCCGAAAACAATCAGGCGCAGCGGCTCATCGACCTGTGGCGCCGCCAGACCGACGCCATTTTCCGCCACCATGGTATCCAGCATATCCTGAATCAACGCGTACAGTTGCGGCGTGTTAAACTCGGCGACGGCCTTGGCCGGCTGGCCGAGCGTGGGATGACCGATGCGTAAAACAGAGCGGACGGGCATAAAACAGCTTCCTTGGATATTACGGATAAATGCCGAAGACAACTACATTCCTGACAGGCGCACATACTACCAAGAACCACTGGCTCGCGGGGCTGCTGATGGCCATTTTCTCCAGCATGACCATGGCCGCCAGCAACAATGAAGAGGACGATGCCCGTTGGTACGAGATAGAACTGGTTCTGTTTGCCCACAACAGCCCGCAGGCGCTGGATGCCGAACAATGGCCGGCCATCATCGGTGCCGACCTGCCATTGGAGGCGTTGCTGGAACTGCGCCTGCCGCAGGAGATCGCCCCGCAGGTGGCGGATGAAATGATCGATGAAACAATAACAGCGGAATCTTCTAGCGCAGAAGCCCCCGTCGCAGATACCACCGGGCCCCCTATCGCGTTTCAGCTACTGGATGAATCCGAGTGGCAATTGCAGGAGACCGCCCGACGCCTGCGCCGCTCATCGCACTTTGAACCCCTGTTACATGTGGCCTGGCGCCAACCCACCTATGAGCGCGCACGTGCGCGCCCGGTGCTGCTCTATGACGGCATGACCAAGCCATTGATCATCAACGGCCGTCCCCCGTCCGAGGCAGAAATCCATGCCGGCCCGCCCAACCCAAAACTCATCGGTACGGTCAGGCTGAGCGTCGCCCGTTACCTGCACCTGGCCACGGATCTGATCTATCGCATTCCCGTCACCCAACAGGCCGCAGTACCGATACCGGACTTCGATCTGTGGTATGACCGCCCCTACCCCACGCTTTACGAGCCCCAAGGCCCCGCCTACCGGCTGAAGGAATGGCCGGCTGTGCGTGGTTTTCGCCTGCGGGAATCCCGGCGTATGCGCTCAAGGGTTCTGCACTACCTCGACCATCCGCTGTTTGGCCTGGTGGTGCTGATCACCCCGGTCGAACTGCCCAAGGCGGAAGACAGCGAAAGCGCTGCTGCGCAATAGTTCGCAAGCCAAGCCAGCACGTCTTTTGCACTCAGGCAGAATATGAGACCGGCATTACACGATGCCCCGTGACCAAGCGCTTCAACGGTCAGGCCGGTCAAAGCCCGTGGGGCGCACCCACGCTGCCCGCAGGCAACCAGAACAGACAACTCAACAACACCCGCTAAAGCAGGTAGGTCTTACGGACTGAAAAGCCGCATACGGGCCGGTTCGTTTTTTAAACCCAGCCCTGCCATGATTCTCGGCAATCCGCATGTGGTGAGTTCCACGCACCGCATCGATCGAACACCTGTCATCGCCCGCATTTCAATCAATGGTGCCTTCAGAAATCGGCCAAGAGTATATTCACTCGCTTCCTGCAGAACGCTGGACGGCGTGCCGTGAGGAAAGATGAAACGCAGCGAGCCTTCAGGGTCGATGAGATAAGTTGCGGCGGAATGATTGACCGCATAGGGTAAATCGGAATCTTTTATTTCGACGCGATAGTACTGCACCCCGTATCGGCTCGCCACCTCACGCAGGGTCTTTTCGTCCGCAGTGAGACCGAGAATATTGGGGTGCAGGAATTTCGTGTATTCCTCCAGTTTTTCCGGTGTATCCCGCTGCGGATCGACACTGACGAAAATCCCCTGCACGCGGGCGCGTATTTCATCGTCCATGTCATCCAGTGCAGCGGCCATATTGTACAGATCCAGTGGACAGACATCCGGACAGGAGGCGTAACCAAAATACAACAACACCACTTTGCCTCGCAGGTCTTCGAGGGAAACAGGGCCGGTGCTGGAGTGCAGGGTGAATCCACCGCCGGGAGGGGATGCACTGTCCTCCGTTTTCCGGGGTGAATTTTGGGGTGAATTTTCTTGTGCACTATCCTGCAGAGTCTGTGCTTCCTGCGCACTACCCTCACCGCCCACGACGATGAGGGGAAAGGAAAATGGCACAAGCAGCAAGGCCATGACAAAATGCACACCGTAACCCGTCATGATCAGCTCTTATTTCGTTGCGCACGCATCAGTAAAAAACCCAGCAACAGTACACCGGCGCTGACACCAACAGGCAGCACCAGGCTCCGCTCGGTTTCAGTCGGTGCTGACAACACCAGCCAGTACCAGGGGGTGCGGGTATTCCGGTCGAGGGCTTCGCCGTTACTGCCGTCCCAATTGAGGAAGGAAACGGGGATCAGCAAGCCCTCGTTGAAACTGACATCACGGCCGTTGCCGGCCTCGCGCGGATGTTTCATCAGTACGCGCCAACGACCATTCTCCCAGCGGCCCTGGGCATCCAGGGAGTGGTCATTCGTGCGCAGAGTGAGTTTCTGCGCCGAACCAATCGCATCCATCAGCAGCTTGCTGGCAGGCTGGGGAGGTTCGAGACTGCCGGCATTCCAGTACCACAGGGTTGTAGGCTCGGTCTCATTGCCGTGAAGGTAAGCGGGTGTCAGCACCTGCGGCCCCGTCTCGACCGCGTCCACCCGGGGGAAGCGGACGGCCAGGGCGTCCGAATACATACGGTACCTCCGATCCTGTACCCGCATCGACACCTTTTCACCCGGACGGCTGTCAGTGCGGTCATTGACTTCCAGCAGGAAGGCAATGTTTTCATCGTTGTACAGCGCCCGAACCGTAACGGCATCATTGAGCGGCGTGGTCAGATGCGCCTGCTTGATGATGTTGGGTGACAGCCGCAGCGATACGGCCGGGGCGTCTTCCCAGGCGGCATCGTCCAGCTTGTCCGGCAACGGGCCGCTGATGCGCAAAGCCTGGATCAGCGGTTTGTCGCCGGGCGGCACGCCCTTCCACCGCAGGCTATAAACGTAATTGGCGACGTGCCAGCGGTCTTCGGCGCCGATGGGGTCACGGTTACCCGCTTCGGTGGCGCGATGAGCCGGCATGGGAGTACCCGGCAGACCGATGGAGAGCCGTGTATAGATATTGCGGATAGTCTGCTCACGGCTCTGTGCCTCGGGGCCGTCGGCCTGGGTGACACGCCAGGTCCAGGGCTTGGTGAGATCACGCGGCCAGATACGGTTGTTCCAGTCGTCTTCCAGCCAGCTCTTGGAAGAAGTGATATTGCCGCGTCCCTCGGGGCCGTGACACTTGATACAGATCCTGTCGAAGGCAACCTTGCCCCGGGCGACGGACTTTTCACTGAAGGGCACCTGCCCAGTGACGGGTTCGGTCACGCTGATTTGCCGGAAATCTGTCTTCAGATAATAACCCTGCTCATCGAAGTCGGCCTCATCGGCGTCCTCCGGCGCCCAGGCGGCGGTGATGTCGAAGCCTTTGATGACCGGAATCAGGCTGTTGATCTGTGCATCGCTGAGAAAATTACCCCAGGCGGGCATGCCGGATTCGGTCAGACCACGTTTGATGGTATGGAACAGGTCGCTGTCACTCGGCAGCAGAGTTCCCGGCGAGGTTTTGTATTTGAACAAGGCCAGACTGAAGTCACGCGGCTGGGGATACATGCGTTTCGAGGCGGCTCCATCGTTGATTCCGTGCTCTCCGTGGCAGACAGCACAACGTTGCTGATAGAGGGCCATACCCATCAAGGAAAGATTTTTGTTATCCGTCCCGGCCCTATGGGACTGTGGCGTCAGGCCCGCCGAATCGGTGAGAAAGGTAATGATCTGCCAGACCTTGCTTTCATCCAGTCTTTTGTGCGCGACGGGTGTGGCCGGGGCCAGTGTTTCAGAGGTCTTTTCCTGCGCCGAAGCACCAATATCGATACGCCACAGGGCGAAGGCCGCCTGCAGCGGATTCGGTGTGCCGGATTCGCCAGTGGCCTGTGCGGACGTTGTGCCATTCAACCAGTCACCGTGGCAGGCGAAACAACCATGGTAGTAACGTGCACGCCCCGCCTCGACGATTTCGTTGTAGAGAGTCCAGCCCTTCGTCTGATCCTCGTTCATCAGGGCTAACGCCTCGTTACGCAGAGGGTTTTCCGCTGGCGAAAGACTGAACGAACGGCCAAGGATATTCAAAGCGCCGGATGAGGCGGGATACACCTGGCTCATCGCCACCTCAGGCACCACCACGGAAGGTTCTGCCAATTTATAGCTGGCGTAACCGGCCAGTGCCGAAATTACGATCAAAATAACCCAACGCGGGGTAACCGGGATCTTCAGCCCTGTCATATGCTTGTTTGCTCCACTTGCTTGTGGCACTTGTGCGCCACAAAAATTGTTCCCATGTTTCGCTGAGGCATGGGCGGTATTCCACTGTGTGGCAGCCGACGATACCCGCCCCGGCTAAACTGCGACTTAACCGGGCATTTTAGCAGCACCCCTGCTACAGCCGAAGTGGAGAATTCCTGGAGTCTGCCGGGTTTGGATCATCGTGGCGGATTATAGTGGGAGAATGCGTCAAAATTCATCCGATTTTGAGACGAATAGTGGGATTATTCAACGAAAAACTGGCTGAATTTTGGCCGCATCCCCATATCTGCAACCGATTATTCCCAAATTCGACAGACGCCCGGGACTTGCAAGCCGCATAAACACGCTGTTCAATAACCGCCTCATCAAACGGCAAACCGGAGACTGCAAGGAACCCCCATGAAAAAAACACTGCCCATCCTCTCACTGTGTCTCGCCGCCTGCCTGCCACTCAACACCCGTGCCTACGACGTGGTGTCCGTCGACAATGGCGGACGCATCAGCGGAAAGGTCATCTTCCAGGGCGCAGATCCCGTTCCCAGGCAGTATATCGTCGCCAAGGATGCCGATACCTGCGGCACCGGCACGCGCAGTATCGACTTCGTGCGTGTCAATGACGGTATGCTCATGGATGCCGTGGTCTATCTGTATACGATCAAATCCGGCAAGGATTTCCCCGCCGGCATCGACAACGCCGAACTCAATCAGGAGAAATGCGCCTTCAAGCCCTTTCTCGGCGTGATGAAAGACGGCGGCCAACTCACGGTGAAGAATTCCGATCCGGTACTCCACAATATCCATACCTACGAAATCATCGGCCGGGCCAAAAAAACCGTGTTCAACATCAGCCAACCGGGGGATCTAAAAACCCTCCACAAACAGGTCAGCCTGAAGCGTGGCACCGCCATGAAGGTCGAGTGCGACGCCCATGATTTCATGCACAGTTTCACCTTTGTCGCCAAAAACCCCTACTTCGCCGTCGTTGGCGAAGACGGCGGTTTCAGCATCGACAACGTCCCCCCCGGCCGCTACAAGATCCGCGCATGGCATGGAACGCTGGGCGAGAAAAAAGGCACAGTGACGGTCGAGGCCGGCGGCACGACCCATGTCGATTTTGTCTTCAAAGCAAAATGAAGCACGGATACTCATTGTAGGGATGGCTTTAGCCACTCCTACAAAATGACTTATCGCTCGTTATCACGTTCTGAGGTGTAGCGCAAAATAGTGGATCATTCCAGCAATCCCGGCGTGATGCGGGGTGCCACAGGATGTGTGACAGCCCTATAACGATAAATAACAGCTTCAACAAAGAGACGATTATTTCGGGCGGTGACACCGACAGTGTCAACACGACCGGGTAACAAGTCTTCAATCCGCCCCCATTGATCTTCCCGTAATCCATATCGTTTCATCATTCACAGGCTCCATATTGTCGGTTTATCAATTCAACTTTCGGGATTTATTTTCAGTGGATCCAATACTCGCTAAGGAATTGAAAATACATCATTTTTATACGCAATTAATGGCCCGGAACAACTGACTGCACTCATCTACGGCAATAGCAACGTGTCGGGTGGGCACTGCCCACCATTTCGTGAATACCGAAAGCCCGTATCGGTGGGCGGTGCCCACCCTACGGATCACGCTGCGTTTATGGCACCACCAGAAACAGGCGCCCTGAGGCGACACAGTCGGCGCTGTTGATTTTGCGGAATAAAGCCGCTCGTTGTTTGCCGGCTCCACTCGACTTGGCGCTGCACGTCTGTGCAGATATCTTGTGCATTCAACCTGTTATCGTCACAACCCTCTTGATTTCAAACCCCGAAACTTGAGTATGAAGTAATAACCGTATTTTTTTGTGAATCAAGATCTTTTGAATTAATTGACGACACGCCCTAAGAGGATTGTGTATCTTGTGGTGATACACGCCTTCAGCTGGGCAGTGCATAGAGGTATATCGCAGGAAAGTAACAGAAATGGGGTGAGATGGGGAACCGGCCGTGAATCCCTCCACGGCCGGCAGGAAAAATCAGGACGCCTTTTTATAGATCAGTCCCGGATTCAACAATAACTCATTTTTTTTCACCTGATCCAGCGGACAACCCTCCGTATCACACTGTGCCAACCGGTCGAAGATATAGCGGGTATCCTGTTCCTGGATAAACTCATAAATGGGTTTGCCCAGATGCGAACCAATGGAAGGTCCATAGCTGCGTTTGTTCACTTTTGTTTCCTCTTGAGCCTGTGTGAAATGGCCTGCTGTTTATTGCTGAGCCACCCACTTCATCGTCCCGACCCGACCGCCCTTTAGAGACAATTTTCGCCGCATCAATCACACTACCCAGGCTGTGAACGCCATCACAGATTTCCAGCCGGCGATGCGCGATGCACTCACGGACTCAGGGAAGCATCGTCCGGCGGATGAATCCAGCGCCAGGCAATGATGAAAGCCAGCAACGCCGCCAGTGCCGCCAACAGGTAAGTGATTTGCGAACCCAGGCCGGCCCAGCCCAGACCGGCGAGAAAACTGCCCGTCGCACCGCCAACACCGAAGCTCAGGCTGCCGTAAAGCGCCTGTCCCCTACCCTGATGGCGACCGGTGAAATAGCGGTGGATCAGCTGGATCGCCACCGCATGGTAGATACCGAAACTGGCCGCATGCAGCAGTTGGGCAAACAGCACCACCGCCATTTCATTGGAAAATTCGCCGATCAGCACCCAGCGCAGGGCGGTGAACAACAGGCTCGCCAGCAATAACCGACGCAGACCGAAACGCGGCACCAGGCGGTGCATGACAAGAAATACACCGACCTCCGCAATCACCCCCAGCGCCCACAGCTGGCCGATCAGCGAACGCGAATAGCCCTGCTCCTCCATATAGAGAGTGTAAAAAATATAGTACGGCCCATGACTGGCCTGTAGCAGAAAACAGACCACCAGCAGAGCCACTACCTCGGGACGCATCAGCACCCGGCGCAGAGGTTCGTGATGCAGCGATAAATGAGCAGAGGCACGCTCGGGCACAGCAAGGCTGGCCAGCCAGATAAGGCCGAACAGGGTCAGCAGTATGATCGGCAGAATACCCGCCCCCTGTGCATCCAGCAGCGAACCAAGGGCCGCCACGGCGACGATGAAACCGATGGAACCCCACAGACGGATGCCGCTGTAGCGGTGGCTGTTACGGCCCAGATAATTAAGCGTGGTGGCCTCGAATTGCGGCAGGGTGGCATTCCAGAAAAAGCTGAACACTATCATTACCACGGCCAGCCACCAATAATCCTCGACCCAAAACACGCCGGCAAAGGCAACCGCGCCCAGCAGACAGCCGAGACGCACGATGCGCATGCGATAGCCGGTATGGTCGGCGATCCAACCCCAGATGTTGGGCGAGACAATCTTGGTGGCCATGATCAAGGCCATCAGGGTACCGATGGCACGGGCGTCGAAACCCAGTGATTTGAGGTATAGCGACCAATAGGGAATCAACGCGCCAATGGAGGCGAAATAGAAGAAATAGAAACCGGACAGCCGCCAGTAAGGGACTGTCTGGCTGTCGCTGGCCGGCTCAGGCACCCGGGGTGGCGGGGATGACGGGCGTCTGGCTCTCCACGTCGGCATTCTGCGCGCGGTGACGCAGCCAGTGATCCATCAGGGTGATGGCCAGCATGGCCTCGGCGATGGGCGTGGCGCGGATGCCGACGCAGGGATCGTGGCGGCCCTTGGTGATCACCTCTACCGGTTCGCCGGCGAGGTTCACGCTGCGCCCGGGCAGACGCAGGCTGGAGGTGGCCTTGAGGGCGATGCTGACGGTGATGTCCTGGCCGGTGGAGATGCCACCGAGGACGCCGCCGGCATGGTTGCCGAGAAAACCCTCGGGGGAGATCTCGTCGCGGTGCTCGGTGCCCTTTTGCGTCACCGACTCGAAACCGGCGCCGATCTCCACGCCCTTCACCGCATTGATGCTCATCATGGCGTGGGCGATATCGGCGTCGAGGCGGTCGAAGATGGGCTCGCCCAGGCCCGGCGGCATACCGCTGGCCACCACGTTGATGCGCGCGCCGACGGAGTTGCCCTCCTTGCGCAGGGCGTCCATGTAGGTTTCCATTTCCGTCACCTTGGCAGCATCCGGGCAGAAGAAGGGATTGCGCGGTACTTCATCCCAGTCGAACTGCCCGGCCTTGATGGGACCGAGCTGGGCGAGATAGCCACGGATGCGCGCACCGAATTTCTCCGCCAGATATTTCTTGGCAATGGCGCCAGCAGCCACGCGCATGGCCGTCTCGCGCGCCGAGGAACGCCCACCGCCACGGTAGTCACGAAAACCATATTTTTGCTGATAGGTGTAGTCGGCATGGCCGGGACGGAAGCGGTCGAGAATATTGCCGTAGTCCTTGGAACGCTGATCCGTATTGTGAATGATCAGGGCAATGGGCGTGCCGCTGGTTCGGCCCTCGAACACGCCGGAGAGGATTTTCACCTCGTCGGCCTCGCGGCGCTGGGTGGTATGGCGCGAGGTGCCGGGCTTGCGCCGATCCAGATCACCCTGCAGATCGGCCTCGCTCAGAGCCAGCCCGGGTGGGCAACCATCGACAATACAGCCGATGGCCGGGCCGTGGCTTTCGCCAAACGAGGTAACGGTGAATAACTTGCCAAATGAGTTTCCAGACATGGGGCGCAATTGTAGCGGGTTAGGGACGGGAAACAAATCACTGTGGGTGTGTTCAGCGTTTTGCCGCCTCGGCGCGACGCTTGTTCCACTCGGCGCGTGCCTTGATGCGCTCGGCGATACTCATGCCGGTGTAATCAGGTTCCTCAATATCTTTCGTGGCATCGCGCTGCTTGCCCGACTGCTTGTGTTCGTCCACAGGCTTTTTGCGCTCATTAATTATTGCTTCATCGTCCTTTACCGGCTCATGAACCGGCTCGATGTCCGGGATCGGATTGATAGCTGCCGCCTCACGTTCAACCGCCTGCTGCACCCGCAGATCACCGATGGCACTACGGAAACGCCGCAGTGGCGCGCCACTCTCACCCTCCGCATTGCTGTCCAGCAATGCCTGGGTTTCGTCACCATCGGACGCCGTCTGTGCGGGATGCAACAACGCCGCCTCAGCGGCCTTATTCAGGACGATAATGGCAATACGGCGATTGACGGGGTCACGTGGATTTTCCTTGTCGAAGGGCACCATGGAAGCCAGACCCACCACCTTGGCGATCTTGCCGGCATCGTAGCCGCCGGCAATCAACTCACGCCGCGAAGCATTGGCGCGATCCGCCGATAGCTCCCAGTTGGAATAGCCCTTGCGGCTGACAAACTTCGTCGCATCGGTATGCCCGGTCAGGCTCAGTTTGTTAGGCACCTTGTCGATGACCTTGGCGATCTCACGCAGGATGGTGCGCGAATAGGGTTTCAAGGTGCCCCCCCCACTGTCGAACATGGGACGGCCTTCCTTATCGACGATCTGGATACGCAGACCCTCGGGGGTGATATCCAGCAACAGTTGATCCTTGAAGGGTTTGAGGGCCTCGCTGTTCTCGATGGCCATCTTGAGTTCCTGCAGCAGCGATTCCAGCTGCTGTCTTTCGGCCTCGATCACCTCCCGGATCTCATCCACGGTGGGTTCGCGCGCATCCTGCTTGGAGTCATCGCCCTGGGAGATCTTCTGTCCCCCACCCATGTCGACGATGTCTTCACTGGTGCCACTGCCATCGGCCAGTCCCTGGGTCGGTGGGCTGAAGTATTCTGACAGACCGGCCTGCTCTTCTTTGGTGGTGGAAGCGATCAGCCACAGCAGCAAGAAAAACGCCATCATGGCCACCGCAAAATCGGCAAATGCCACCTTCCAGGCACCGCCATGGTGACCATGACCGCCCTTCTTGATCTTTTTGACGATAATCGTCTGATTTTCCATGGGATCAGCTCGTCTCGGCCGGTGCTAGAAGCCTGTCGGACTTAGGGAATTGTCGTGAGGGAAAGCCATTTTGAGTCCATTTTTTTGATCATTTGAGGCGAAGCTACCGCGTCCTGCTATCGCCCCTCGCCTACATCCATGTAGGCGAAGCTACCGCGTCCTGCTATCGCCCCTCGCCTACATCCATGTAGGCGAATATTGGATATATTCAACGAAAAGGATCGAAACAATGGGCCAAAATGGGTTTTCCGCAGGTGATTCATCCTAAGTCCAACAGGCTCCTGGGTGCTTATTCCGTCTTACCCTTGACAAAGTCCTCCAGTTCCTGGAAGCCCGGGCGGTGATGGGAATACAGAGTTTTGCGGCCAAACTCCACGGCAATCTGCGGTGCATAGCCATTGAGGCTCGCCAACAAACAGACTTTGATGCACTCGAAGGCCTTGGATTCATCTTCATTGATCGCCGTGAGGGAACTCGCCATGGGACCGACAAAGCCATAGGCAAACAGGATACCGAGAAAGGTACCCACCAGGGCTGCGGCCACATGGGCGCCCAGTTCCTCCACCGGGCCGCCGATAGAGGCCATGGTGATAACGATGCCCAGTACCGCCGCAACGATACCGAAACCCGGTAAGGCATCAGAGACGGCGGTAATGGCTGAGGGCACTTTCTCCGCCTCGTGGTGATGGGTTTCCAGTTCCACATCCATAAGATTTTCCAGTTCGAAGGGGTTCATGTTGCCACCCACCATCAGGCGCAGGTAATCGGAGATAAATTCCATCACATGATGATTCTTCAGAATGGCCGGATATTTCTTGAAAATCTCACTGTTCTCCGGCTCGTCGATATCCGCCTCCAAAGCCATCAGGCCCTCCTTGCGCGCCTTGGAGAACAGATCAAACATCAGTCCCAGCAGTTCCATGTAAGTCTTCTTACTATGCTTGGAGCCCGACAGCATTTTGCCGATGGCGGCGAAGGTACCCTTGATCACCGTCCCTGGATTCGCAACCACGAAGGCACCAAAGGCCGCGCCACAGATGATCAACACTTCAAAGGGCTGCCACAACGCCATCAGCTTGCCGTGAGCAAGCACAAAACCACCCCCCACGCAGCTCAACACAATGATGAAACCCACGATCATCTTCATATAGGCACCCACACACCCAGTTCTTTGAATCGCATAGACTATCGGCAGGCCACACATGACCTTGAGGCCCGGGCAGGGCGGTAAAAGCAATGAAATCGTGGGAATAAATTCCCGCCGGATGATTGCGCAAAGAAACAAACTGGTTTACCCTTGCGCGCTCTTTTATGGCCAGCCTGTGGCGGCCTGTTTGAGAGATTCTGGAGAAGTGTCCGAGTGGCTGAAGGAGCACGCCTGGAAAGTGTGTATACGCTAACCGCGTATCGAGGGTTCGAATCCCTCCTTCTCCGCCATTAAACAAAAAAACCGGTTCTCTGAAACCGGTTTTTTCGTCTCTGGCCCCTTGTAACCGGGGCTTTCCAGCCGAATCAAGCGTACCGAGCCAATTTCACTCCACCCCGACATCCACCCTCACTGGCTCTCTCTCTGGTCGATATTCTCTGTGACCACCCCTTGGAAGTGTACTCATCAAGTGCCGTTGCTACGCTTGTGTAATCTATGAGAATCAACAGGTTATAGGGTTTGGTCTTGATTGGTTCGGTTGCCAATTTCGTTGCCACAAAATGTATCTGAACGACTGCGGCGCTTATTGGCAGGTATTGATGGCGGTAGATATCCAAATAAGCAAAAAGCCCAGTTAAGGGCTTTTTACTCTCGGGTACTCTTGATGTATTCCAGCCCGGCTAGAACCGATGTGGTCGGTGGCAGGTGGACACTATCTTTCGGTAGCCCCGTACTTATCCACCTGACGATACCTTAGGCGGAATTACCAGCTTTGGTCAAGAAACTGGGCAACCTGATCAGAAACCAAACTTTTCCCTCTGCAGCTCCCATAGATGAGGAAATGGCTTTAAAAAGTCGGCGAGAGTCAGGGTGGCCGGGTGGGTGCTGTGAAGAATCTTTTCCAAGGACAAGATTAAATCGCTGTTCGGACTTGGTGAGAAGGTAAAACTGGCGATTTTTGAGCGTGTCATGCCCGATGAGGAAGGAAACGATGTCGATGTCATGCAGGTGATGGTTTACCAGGAAGGCTTGCCTGACTCCTATCTTGAGTTTCAGGGAGAGGACATTGTCTCCAGAATCCGGCGGCCGGTATCTGAGCACGCCATCACCTATGCACCGGATACCGGTGTCATTGAAGTCGTTGCAGCCCGCAGGGAGCGTCGAGACACCATCCGCCAAGGCTTTCACCGAAGATCTGCTCAAGCAGCCAGTAGAAGCCGACAGCCTACCTTTGAGACGTTATGACCTGTCATCCCTGCTACAGGACCAACCGCTGGATTGGGATGGCGACGACGGTATTGAATCGGTTCAGGTTGTCATGATGAAACTGAAAGACTTGGCTGGTGATGGCCGAATCCAGCTGGAAGTCCCTGCTAAACGGGAGATCGGATTCCACGAGTATGCCCAGGAATATTTCGCTGAGCACAATCCGCTGACATCAGGCAACTTCACACCGACGCAGACACAACTTTCCATTCGTTTCCATCCTGAAAATGGCTCCAATCGCCATAAGGTTCTGCCTGTGAAGATCACCATGCCAAATGGTTGTGATTTGCGCAGCCGGACAGAGAACGAAAGGTTGATCGGTGAGAAATACCTCAAACGCTGGGGGCTGCTTGAGGAAGTGGCCTGATGAAAGAGGTGACGAGTATCAGCAGGGATGCTTTCAATCTATTGCTTCAGATTGTTGAGCACCCACGAATGATGATCGGCGCTGGCACATTGATGGACGATTTTCCTCGCCAGGCACCCGAACTGATGGAAAGTGGCTGTTTGATTCCAGCCGGTAACCAGACCGTTGCTTCCATAGCGGATGACGATGATGCCTCATTTTATGAGTTGGGCTGGGATTCGGAACATAAGCAGCATAAGTATTTCACGGCAGAATCTGGCTGGGTGTTCATTAGCTCGGACTCGACGAAGCGCTATGTGGTTGATGGCGATCATGTCATGAAGCTCCTGCAGCGATATTTGGATATTCCTGCCAGTCAAAGATTCACCTGCCTGAATGATGGCGCTTTATGGCACCTTGGCCCGGCTCGATTTGGCAACCACAGGGTGCATATATACTTTGCCCGGCGGTTGCATGACTCAGATATACGCTCGGATGTATTGCAGAAAATGAAACGGGAGATCGGCAAAACCCCGGCCATCATTATCTGTGCGGGAGCCAATGAACCTGTTGGCCTTGATTTGCCCATCGATCAGGTATTGATTTCACTACACAAGTTACAGGCGCGGGATGGTGATCTGTTCTCATTTGATAAGGATGTGATCCAGTCACTGCTGATAAGTGCGCCCGATACCACGGAAACCAGTGGTGGTATTGGTTTACGTTTTACGACTGACTACCGGATCGTGTATTGGAATGGCGAGCAGTACAATTTGACCAAGAAGCAGTCAGCGGTCATGGAGTGCCTTCATAACGAAGGTGGTCGAGCACATAAGGATGTGCTTCGCGCAGAAGCTCGTACCAATGAAGAGCTGCACCGCATTATGCGGAACAAGGTGAAAGGCAAGTGGGTAACGCACCCGTTATGGAATACGCTGCTCAAAAGCGATGGAAATGGTTATTACTATCTGGATGCCTGACGGCCTACCAGGTATTTATCTCACGCTCGATTTCACGAATACCAGAGATGATGTCGTCAAATGACGGTGGTTCACCATATATCATTCCTGCACCCAGCATCTTTTCGTAATCTGTGCGCAACCCGGTAATGGCGGCATCATCAGGAATCAGGCGAAGCTCATTTGCCAGACATGCATCATAGTTGGCGTAGGCAGCATTGAAAAAAACCTGCTTGTGCCGGACGACATCTTCGAACAATTCATGGTTATTGATTGCTGCCTTGCCAGAGGCATGTGCGGCCAGCATCCGCAAGTCATACCAATGTCGGGAAAGGCGATGCGCATCTGATTTGAATTCTTCGCGATTGCACTCGACGTGGATGAGCGTTGCCTTCTCCCAGAAGGTTCGCTCCGGTGACAGGACAACCACTTCACCTGAAGGAAGATTGAGATCGGTGACTAATGCCGAAATATCGGGCGTGACTGTGTGCTGCTCGTTTGGGTCGATAACATTGCGGCCACCGAACTCAATCAAAATGCTGCTTTTCAGGTAGTCGTCACCATTTTCGATAGCAGAGGGATATTGAACCCAGATTTTCTCGCCATCTTCGGATACTTCGATTCCGAACTCCTCAGGCTTGGGTAGTGCCTTTAACTGTGTATCGATATAAGGGGCGACGACATCGTTCGCATATTGAAGAACGTATTCTTTCAGCCGCTTACTGAATTTCTTAATGGCATTCTTACTTACACCTTCTGCAAATGGGTCAACGTCATCATTAAAGGCCCGGTAGTCGAGAGTAACGTCCACATCCTCGGAAAACCGTTTGATGGCACCATAGATCTTCGAGAGAGATGTACCGCCTTTGAATGCCATTGGGTGGGCATCCGGCATGGAAAAAAGGGTCTGCAATGTCCAGCAGACCCATACATCTTTTTCCAATACCGTCGCCTGTTGTCCAAGCTGTGTTGCAGCAGTCTGAAGAATCTCTTTACGGTCGTCAGCCTGCAAATGCAGGAATTGCTCAGGCATGAACCGCTTCCTTGCCGTACCTTTCCAATGCACCGGCCATCCAGGCAGGCATGTCCGTGTGTATCAGGGTTTCAAACTCTTCAGTTGTCAGGCCTTCACGAATTGCATCGACCACGTTGGCATTGACGTTGTTTTTCCCCAGGTACCACAGGGCCGACAGCGCAAGTCCTGGCCGCTTCCCAGCAAGAAGGAGTTTTCGGTGGCTGGCGTGCTTTAGCTTGACGGTCAGATTGCTGACCTTGAGCTCGCGACTCGGTCCACTGGTGTAAAAGACCGGCATGGTAGGCACCTGGGTCGATAGCTTGAACCGGCGAGCTGCCTCTGCTCCGTGAACCTGGATAGTCTCACCGTGATCTCTTGCCATGACTTCCACGACTTTAGTCACGTCAGGCATGACGTTACCAATGAACTTACTTTTCTTGGGGCGCATGAATACGCCTCGCGTGATCCGCTGGATCACGCCTTCCTCAACCAGGCGGGACAACGTTTTGTCTACGGACGCACGAGAGCCCAGCCTGAGGAACCTTGTATTGGTAAAGGGTTCTCCTCTGCGGACCCGCATTACGCGATTACGGATTGTTTCAGCTGTAGACATGGCATTAGTCTCCTATATGTCAGAAAAACTAGCATATTTTCGGACAATATTCAAGCTCGATTGAATGATGGCTTAATGCCTCCCCTCAACACCGGCGTGTCAGTAATAGACTGTATTTATTGAAAATACCACTGATTTTCCCACTTTTCACACCCTCAAATCTCCCACCACCTCACCGCCATTATTACCCCGTGTTCATTACAACCACGAGGTAAAGCGAAATGACTGTGAAACACTTGAATCAGGCCGAACTGGCCGACCGCTGGGGTGTCTCCCAGCGGACACTGGAGCGCTGGCGTGCTATCGGCTGAGGGCCTTGCTTCCTGAAGATGGGTGGCCGCGTTGTCTACCGCCTCGAGGATATCGAGGCATATGAAATCCAGCACATGCGTGCATTGACATCTGAGCCTGTTAATCAGCCACAGGTGGGAGGTGCCGTATGAGTATCACATTGGAAGATGCCAAGGTCTTTTCCGTTGCTGAGATAACCGGACTCCCTGCAAAGGATCTGATGCAGTTGCAAGCAGCGGCATTTGAAGCACTGCAAAAAGCCAAAGAGCTGAAAGACTGGATCGACGGAGCCATTGCTCTGAAGTACGAGGTCCAAGCCAAGGCGCTACGTGCGCAAATGGGTAAGGACACCGGCACTGTCCACTTCGATGACGATGGCGTCCGTGTCACGACCAACCTCGCCAAGAAACCGGTGTGGGACCAGAAGAAGCTGACCGAGATCGCCAAGCGCATTACTGCTAACGGCGACGACCCCACCGAGTACCTGGACATCACCTACAAGGTAGCCGAGCGCAAGTACACCGCCTGGCCGGAGAGCTTGCGCGAGTCATTCGCTCCCGCTCGCACACTCAAGACCGGCAAAGCCACTTTCCAACTGATCCCGATTGAGGAGTAAAGCCATGTTTAAAAAACAGACCCTGCTCGAAAGACTGAAAAAGCACCATCCTTAACTGGCAACAGAACGTGATCAGCAAACGCCTCGACGCTATCTGGGCGGTTCACGTTTGGGTGTGGCCTGTGACCGGGCACTGCAATATGAATATCTACAAACCCCAGTTGATGTGGGGCGTGAGTTTTCCGGCACTACGCTACGTATATTTGAGGCAGGTCATGTCTTTGAAGAGACCGCGATCCGCTGGTTGCGTCTGGCCGGTTTTGAGATCCATACGGAAACATCACAAGGTGAACAGTATGGGTTTAGTGCAGCCGATGGCCGTATTCAGGGTCATGTTGACGGGATTCTGGCCAACGGACCCGAAGTCATTGGTTTGGGCTATCCGGCACTCTGGGAGTGCAAGTCACTCAACAATAAGTCGTGGAAGGACACGATCAAACGTGGCCTGACGCTTTCCAAACCAGTCTATGCCGCCCAGGTTGCGCTCTATCAGGCCTATATGGAGCCACATGTACCAGGTATCAGTCAGAACCCGGCGATATTCACTGCCATCAACAAGGATACAGCCGAGCTCTATTTTGAGCAGGTGCCATTCAATGGTCAGCTGGCACAACAGGCATCAGACCGAGGCGTTCGCATCCTTCAAGCCTGTGATGCACATGAGCTATTGCCGCGCATGGTTAATGACCCGACCCATTACGAGTGCAAGTTCTGTTCATGGCAGGACCGGTGTTGGGGAGGGAAAGCATGATGGCAGACAACATCGTCTGGATGGATTTCAATGATGCGCCTGATCAGTCTGCCGCCGAACGCGAGACGTTCGATGCCAAGGAGCTGAAAGCACATCTGATTGATCGGTTACCTGAAGCGCTCGCTTACCTGTTCCCCAATGGCAAGTATCGGGGCAAACAGTTTATTGTCGGCGACCTGCAGGGTAATGCAGGCAAAAGCCTGGTAGTGGACCTACAGGATCAAAAGGCAGGTATGTGGATCGACTTTGCCACCAGTGAAGGTGGCGATGTGCTTGACCTGTGGGCACAGGCCAACGGCATGGATAGCCAACGAAACTTCCCGCAGGTCATGGAATCGATTGCTCGCTGGTTGGGTGAGGCACCACTGAGGCCAGTTCAGCCTGTCATCAAGAAGGAACCGGTGGATGAGTTGGGCCATGGTCTGCCAAGTGGGATTACCACGATGCCAACGGTCAGCTCATCGCCTGTGTTTATCGCTATGACACACCCTATAGCAAAGAGTATCGGCCATGGGATATGCTTGCCAGGTCGATGCGGGCACCCAATCCACGACCGCTCTACAACCAGTCACGAATGAAGTCTGTCCGCGAGGTTGTATTGGTCGAGGGCGAGAAAGCGGCCGATGCACTGACCAATATTGGAATCGTATCGACCACAGCCATGAATGGAGCCAATACGCCGGTTGAAAAAACCGACTGGTCACCGCTTGCCGGTAAGCATGTGCTGATCTGGCCGGATAAGGATGAGGCGGGTATGCAGTATGCACAGCGTGCAAGCCTAGCGTTGACCAAGGCAGGTGTGGCCTCGGTCGCCATTCTGCAACCACCATCAGACAAGCCAGAAAAATGGGATGCGGCCGATGCGGTGGATGAGCAAATGGATATCACGGATTTTCTGTGCGCGGCATCAAGGCTTGATAACACGCACCATCCCGGTATTTAGTCTGGCACAGCTGCTGGCTGATACCTCACCGATGCCGGATGACTTGATTGCGCCAAGACTTCTGACACCGGGTGGCATGATCGTATTCGGTGGTGCGCCCAAGGTTGGCAAGAGTGATTTTCTGCTTACGATGCTGACCCACATGGCGGCGGGTGAGCCTTTTCTGGATTTAACGCCACCCAGACCGTTACGCATTTTCTATCTGCAGGCCGAGGTGCAATACCACTATCTGCGCGAGCGTTTCCAGGCGATGAATCTGCCATCAGCGGTTATCCAGGAGGCTGCAGATAATCTCAAGGTTACGCCGCAACTCAAACTGGTGCTCAATGATGAGGGTATGGCAGTTGTGCTGGCTGCTATGCGGAAAGCATTCGTAGATCAACCAATGGATATCCTGGTCATCGATCCCATCAGGAATGTCTTTGATGGCGATCCGGATGGAGTCAGCGAGAATGACAACAATGCCATGCTGTTTTTTCTGCGCGACCGTGTCGAACAGCTGCGTGACAGCGTTAACCCGGATGCCGGTGTCATCCTGGCGCACCACACTAAGAAAATCAGTAAAAAGCAGGTCGAGGAAGATCCCTTTTTGGCGCTATCCGGTGCTGGCAGCCTGCGCGGTTATTACACCGCCGGGATGCTGCTGTACCGGCCTGATGAAACCCGCACTGACCGCATGCTGGTATTTGAACTGCGTAACGGACCAGGTCTGCCAACCAAGCGTGTGGACAAATCCGCTGGCCGCTGGGTGGAGCTGGATATGCACAGTGAGCGGTTGGCTGTATTGGCGACCAAGGGGTACATCAAGTTTTTCCGCAATCCCGAGGATTACGGACTGCCACCACTGACCCGCAGTAAGTTTGGGCACCTGTGTGTTGAACAGATGGCCTTGCCCGGCAAAGAACAGATCGACACCGATACCGGTGAGGTCATTACGAGCACTGTTGCCGTCAAACCCACCCACTACAAATGCCCGCAAACCGGCGCGGTATTACCCGTTGAAAACCCGAATATCTGGATCTACCAAGAGGAGGACCAAGAATGAATCAAGCGACAAATCCCTTCAACCATGCCCGCGCCAGCAGTCTGCAATCTGGGGCAGTTTGCTGCAATCTGCAAACTACTCGCAAACTGGAATCCATTAAAAACAATCACTTGCGCCAGTTTGCAGTTTGCGGAGACCAGTTTGCAACAACCCCCTGCGAACTGCCCACAAACCCTGTCGTATCAAGGGTTTCAGCGGTGTTTCCAGTTTGCACACAGACCCCCTCTCCCTACGGGAGAGGAGAGCCCCAAGGGGTGGCTCTCCATCCCGGGGAGAAAGGCGTGTCGGATTCGGATGGCATCACTGTGCTTTGTCTGAACCTGGGCACAAAGAGCGGCTGGGCACTTCGGTCTGCCGATGGCTCTATCACCAGTGGGACGGCCGAGTTCAAACACGACCGCTACTCCGGTGGCGGCATGCGCTTTCTCAAGTTCAAGCAATGGCTCAATCAAATGCTTGAAGCCACCGGACAGATCAATGCCATCTATTTTGAAGAGGTCCGGCGTCACCTTGGTGTGGATGCGGCTCATGCCTATGGCGGCTTTCTTGCCCATCTGTCGGCATGGAGTGAACAACACGGTATTGCCTACGAAGGTGCACCGGTCGGCACCATCAAACGTTTTGATACCGATATCCTCAGACATCCGCCAAGTATTGTGATGCACCTTCGCCAGACAGGTGCCTCCGGAAAAACCAGTGTATAATCAGGTGTTTACAGTGTGAACAAGATCCTCAGCAGCTGGATTGCGTAGTACTCCTTCCCAACGATTGCAGGATGTGCAATGTCTAGTGGTTCATGCGGAAAGTTATGTCACTGTTCGCTTCGTGAGAAGGCGCATTTCTGCGTTGGCAAAACTCGAAATGGAACCCCCATTCCAGCGTTTTGCCGCCTTGATCTGCACCTTCTCACTGTGCTCCTTAGTCACAGAACTTCCCGCATAGACCACTCTCGCAGTAGGAACGCCGGTTACCCGGCGCCCCCTGCACAGACCCGGACGTGCGGTTTTCCCGCATCCGGTTCCTCGGTTGTACTCGCTTTCGCGCGAGCGACAGTTCTATGCAAACACCGCATGCTGATGCTTCTGCTCCG
>DRKN01000057.1 GCA_011051755.1 Gammaproteobacteria bacterium | reverse complement strand
TCAGATCGTTGCGGAACCTGTCATGCGGCTGTCACAGAAGAATGGAAATCATCAATGCATGCGCAGGCTGCATCGGATAAAAGTTATCAAACCAACATTAACTTACTCGCCGAAAAAATGGGCATGCCGGCAACCCGTTATTGTGAAGGCTGCCATGCACCCATCGCCTTACTTAGCGGTGAACTCACGACGGGAGGAAAGCTGGATACCTATGGGCATATGGTTGAGGGTGTTGGCTGTATGGGTTGTCACGGAATAGATCGGGTCGTGCATCTCAAAGGTGTTGCCAGTTATAACGCAGCGCCTAAAAATGACTACCTTTTTGCCGACAGCGATAACTGGCTGGCAACAAAACTACATAATTATCTGATACGTATACAGCCTCGAAGCCATCGTATTGACATGAATCGTCCTATCATTTCGCAAGCAGAATTCTGCGCTACCTGCCATACTCAATTTATGGACAAAGATATCAACAATTGGGGATGGGTAAAAATGCAAGATGAATATTCAGCATGGCTAAACAGCCCTTACTCCGGGCAAAGCACACATGAGTTCTCTGACCAACAAATCACCAGGTGCCAGGATTGCCATTTCCCACTTGAGGATATTGATGACCCCTCAGCGGATAAAAATGGCTTAACACGATCTCACCGGTCGTTAGGAGCAAATACCGCTATCCCCTTCTACACCGGTGACAAAGAACAATTACGATTAACCACAGAATTTCTTCAAGCCGACAAAGTACGTATCAATATAGAAAAACCCAATCGATCCGACGCCACTCACAGTCATAAATACGTTTCTCCTGAAATCTCACTAACACAAGAATCACCCGCCTACTATTATCTGAATGAGGAAGTTTCGCTAAACGTGATTGTTACCAATGCCAATGTTGGCCATGATTTCCCTGGTGGATCCACTGATATTAACGAGGTGTGGATACATCTTAAAGTTGTCGATGCTCAAAACAGCGTTATTTATGAAAGTGGCGCATTAACAGAAAACAATGACGTCGATCCATCAGCTCAATTTTATCTGTCTATTCCAATTGACCGACAAGGCCAACATGTCTGGAAGCATGATTTGTTTAATACGGTCGGAGATAGCTATAAAAAAATCATCAAGGCCGGCGATTCCGATATCGTATTTTATGACTTTACAATTCCCAGCTGGGCCAAAGGCCCGGTCACTATCAGCTCCACGGTCCGTTACAGAAAATTCAATAATCGCTATGCTCGCTGGGCACTGGAAGATGACACGATAAAACTCCCGATTGTTGATATGGCTCGTGATGCGGTCACTATTCCTATAAGGAAAAAATACGAAGTTGAAACAAGTGTTTATGCCCCCGAGAGACCTGATGAGACTTCCTGAAATAGCCAGCTTCATCATATAATCATACGGCTGACCCGTTGATTTTCATAGCATGAAAACTAACGTCCAGCAGAGCATATGTTGAAAATATTGACGGCCTTTCAGCATACAATCAGTCCTCAAAGAAGTTAATTCTCAATAATCAAAATCGGCTGGATACTTATCTCCTGGACTTGACAAGCCAAACCCATTACTGAGCTTTGACCTTTCCGATGTAGATGATTTTTACAGGTATCTTGAAGATCTCTTTTGGCAGCTTGTCCCGGATCTTCTCAACGGGAACCGAAGCACCTAACATGAGGCAAGTTTTACCCTGCTCAGTCAAGCCAATACTGATGGATTCCACCCCATCTATCGCCATGATCAAATCATCAAATTTAGCACGTATCTGATCAATCTTCTGCACATCCTCTTTCAACACTTCCCCCTGGAATATCTTGATATAATTCCCTAACCCGGCATGGCCGGAACCCAATGTACTATCACTCAAGTTTCGGGCTTCATTTTCAACTTACTCATTAAGGGTTGAAATTAAATGATTTTTATAGCCGATTAATGTCCCGAAATCGCTGACTGCACTTATCTACGGTAACCGTAGAGTGTCGGCCGGACACGGGAGGCCTGCATCGGTGGGCGGTGCCCACCCTACGGATACGGTAGCGCCCTTTCATTTGATTTTACGGAAAAATCAGGTCGTTGTTTGTTTGCTCCACTCAATTTTGCACTGCACGTCCATGCAGATATCCTGTGCATTCAACATGTTCATGTTATAGTCACAACCCTCTGATTTTGAACCCCGAAACTTGAGTATTAATACCGTTTATAATGTTGGTGTATAGACCCTCCTTCTTTAAATTTTGCAGAATTTGGGGAGAGGGGTTTTTTATGCCTGAAAAACTATTTCTTCGACATTTTGTACAAAATTCAACGGGTAAGGCACTGTTAAATCATATTGACATACATCATAAGAATTTTTTCTGCAAATTCAAGAAGTCCCTCCCTCACCAAACCCGCAGTGAGGGAAGGATTAAGTAAAATACTGTATATTTTGTTCCAACTTCTTTCAGGATACAATGCCCTTGAAACCCAAAAGTCGACGATACTGTAAAGCTTGGTCGTCATAAATTTAAGCCAGAAGCAAAACTCCAGAGATTCCTGCACCCTAAACAATTTATGGAGCCGGGACGGCTAATTTGTCAATTTTATCTTCAACCATCCTTTAGATATACATTTTTCCTTATGCAGTCACAATTTCCACACCAAGCGCCATCAATACATTGCTGATGTTATTGTGGATGGTTACTGAACTCGAGCCCGCAAACAACAGTCCTGTTGCCTCACTCGTCTTTTCACTCAACAATAAAGAACCCGAGTCGCCTCCCTGAGACATGTTTGTAGTCATGATCTGATTACGGAAATAAGCAACTCCAGGGCTGCCAAAACCGACAGCGACCGTCACATCGACCCCAATAACCTTTCCAACAGTGGTTTCCGTTGTTCGACCACTTTTAATCACGGCCATGCCAAGCGTGGCCTCAACCGTGCCCTTGGGGATGCCAATCCCCACAATTGATGCAATGACATTACGCCGACCAATCGGTTTTGCGATCGCCGCATCCACCAGGTTATACGCTTCAGGATCATTGAATCGAATGCGTATAAACCGAGATAAGCGAGCAATGGCATCCCCCGTAAGATTTCCACCATCTGCCGAACCCGGCTGTAAAATCAAATCACCGATATTGGCTGCATTTGAATTCGCGAGAACATGATTGTTGCTAAGCATGAAGATACGACAAGGAGAGCAGGTCTTCCTGACCAAGCAGCCAAATGTTCCCGCTGTCACTCTTGGGTGCCCAATGCTGTAGCCCGGCTTTGCTGGACGCACCCTGCTTGTAAAGGCCTGCGCCTCAATGCGACCGACTTCAATCACATCGGTCTTCACATCATTCAATGCCTTGGGAATCTGATCACAAGATTCCAGCTCCTCCAGCGCCATCTTTTTTTGCACATAAACACTGATACAGGTTTCGTTTGTTGCTTCTCCTTTCACCTCTTTATAGCCAATACCAATGCCGACAACGTTTGTCAGCCCGAGGAGGCTTCCCTCCCCACTTTCCTTCACCTGCTGGATTTTTGCAAAGTGCATTTTCTCTTTTTCATGCGTCATGATAAATCTCCGTCTTTTGATTTTTACTGGTGTTTTTTCTATGTACGTAATGATTATCTATTTCTTTAACCTTCCGGCATCTAACTTTCTCCTTTCTTCTATGGCCAGCCAAACTCGGAAATCACGGCTTTCGACTCTGGCAAAGCCTTATCGAGGGCATGAATCCATAGTAGTGGCGGCCAGTAACACCGGAGTAACATAGAAAATAGTGGGATTATTACCGCTTTATTAGTCATCGACCGACGCTTGCCAACAACAGGTATAGCAATAATTAGATGGTGGGTATGGTGGTAGCTATTAACCTGGCAACTATATATGCCGTGTTAATAAATGACAGGCAGGCTTTCTGCCACCGTTTCACGGATTTTTTGATGCAGTGATTCAGTCTGAGAGGAAGGAGCGATATCATACAGGGCATGCATCAGTTGCCGACAATCATCATAGGCCTTGAGAGCCTGTTGGTGCTGACCTTGGATTGCGTAGACACGCATCAGACCCTGATAGCAGGCTTCACAGCCGGGATCGGCATCCAAAGCTCGCTGATAATGAGTAATGACCTCTGTCCAGGCACCGCTGGCCTCGAGACGTTCACCCCGTGCAACCACAGCCCGATTGAATTTTCGCCATAGGCGTTCACGCGGAACCAAGGCCCAGGAGGCCTCCTCGCCAGGCAGAAATCCACCGCGGTATTGGGCAATGGCCTCGGCTTGCATCGGTTCATCAGCAATACCCCGCTCGAAGGCCCATGTGTCCACCCAGCAGTGCCGTGACGACAACGATAAGTGTCCATCGCTATAGTCGATGGCGGCCGTTTCACCCAGCAGCTTGCGTAGCCGTTGCAGATTGGTGATCAGGGCTCGATGCGCGGCATCGCCCTCGGCATCGTGCCACAGGGCCTCCTGCAACTGTTCCTCATGCACGTCGCGCGCGCCCATGGCAATTAATGTCTTCAACAAAATCAGTGGCTTGGCTTGTTTTTTCTTCTGCGTCTCGTCGAGGGCAGTATCATCGATCAGCAGGCTAAAACGCCCCAAGGTATAAATTCTGACGGGGAAGGGCCAGTTATTTGGAGCGTGCTGTGGTTCAGGCGGACTCAAACGCAGTGTGCGTATTGCACCGCACACATAATCGGTTTCGATATCGTTCGCCAGGGCCAGGATGTAAAGCGCCCTGATTGCCCGCTGCGGCAGGTAGTGAGCGACCATGCCCCCGGCCCGGGCAATACCCAGGGCACGACGCAGGGCCGCAAGACCATTGGCCGTCTCACCCAACTGACGGGCCATATGAGCCTTCAGCAGCCAGCCCAGATACTGGGCAAGCCGGTTGTTGCCACGCCCTGCCAGACCCAAGACATCCTCCACTTTGTGTTTGGCCTCGTCCACAGCAGTATTTGCAAACTCGGCCTGGGCCAGCATCAGCTCAGCAAAGGGCGCATAGAGGCGAATCCCCGACTTGATGAGGAACTCGCCATTAAGCTTTGCATAACGCAATGCCGTCTCCTCGTCGGCGTAATGCAAGCCATGCCACGCAGCGACAAAATAGTATGTCGACAGATCCATGTAACGGTCAGCCACCAAGCTGTCTTTCATCCGCAAGAGGTAGTCCTCGGCCAGATTGCGATCCCCGTGTAACAGGGCAGACATGGCGGCATGTCCCAGCAGGGAGTGATTCCAGATACGAACAGCCGAGTGTTCATCCTGCATCAGCCCCTCTCGCACATGATCCATAACCGCCTCGTGATGACCGCTACCCTGGGCTAAGCCGGCGGCCATGGCCTGGAGAGAGACGCGGATCACACTGCACCCATCGATCTGGCGGGCAACGCTACGCAGCGCCTCGAGGGCAATAGCGGCACCCTGCAAATCATTGAGACCGGCGTACTGCAAATACAGGGGACCAATACGGAATCGTAGCTGGAAATCATCACCGGACAACACGATATCCCGTACCCGTTGCGCCCAACGCCCAATCAGTGGATGCGCCGGCTGGCGCAGCATCAGGGCTTTGAAAAGACCGCAGGCAAAATAATCGCCAATGGCGGTGGGCAAGGCATCGAGGATGGCGGTGTCAATCACCCCGGCCTCATCAATCCAGCGATCCAACGGCGCTAAACATCGCCATTCGTAGACATAACTGTCCACCACCGCACACCAGGCGAGCACTTGGCCGGGACGGTCTCCCCGAGCCTTGAGACGCCCATAGGCGTCCTCCAGCTGAACACGGGCCGCGCCAGGACTGCTGGCCAGCTCACCCAGGCCACACCAGTATCCCAACCAGGGATTTTGCGCGACGACCACCCTCGGCAGGGCCGTGATCCAACCCACCACGGTGCTCGCCCGCCCCTGCACCAGATAGCTCTGGGCATGGGCCATAATCAAGCTGGCTGCGCCTTCACTATCACCCGCCCTGATGCGCCAGGTGATTGCGGCATCGATATCTCCTGCGGTCTCCAGAAGCTCGGCGGCCTGTCGTTGCAGGGCGGCAAACTCGGCCGCTGGCAGTTCTTCACGCAGGCATTGTTCCAGGAAGGCGCGAAACAGGGGATGGAATTCATACACCGGGCCGGAACCGCACACGGTGAAGGTATTGTGATGGCACAGGGTTTCGAGGATGGATTCAGCCTGCGTTCTGCCGGACAGGGCACACGCCATGGCGGAATTCACGCTTGGCAGCAGGGCGCTGCGGGTCAGCACATGGCGGGTGTCTGGATCCAGACGGTCAAAGAGTTCAGCCGTGAAATAGTCGAACAGGGCTTGGGAGCCCGTCGGATCCGGGCCAAGCTTACCAAGCCGCCCCGCCCGTTCAGACAACAGCACCAGGCCCGTAGCCCAACCATCGGTCTGTGCGTACAGAGCCTGCACGTCGATGTCATCCAGCGGACTGCCGGCGCTGTCATTGGCAATGGCGCAGGTCTCTTCCTGCGTCAGCCTGAGTTGCCCCCAATCCAACAGAGCCAGTGCACCGTTAGCCCGAAAACGGGCGAAGGCCGGTGGCGGCTTGTTGCGACTGATGATGACAACACTAATGCCTTCGGGAATCTCGCTGCAACCTGCCTGCAGAATCTCGTGCAGGAACAATCCGGCATCCTGATAATTGTCCAACACCAGTACTCCGGGAACCTTGATACGTCTGAACAGTTCACGGAAAAAATGGTGGCTAAAGGCTTGCAGACCTGCCAGGTATTCAGGAATCAGGAGCGGCATTGGCTGTTTTAGGTGTGGGGCGGCCCGCCTGCCCAGCAGGCCGAGGTGATAAAAAAAGGTGGTAATATTCGTGTCGCTCTCATCCACCTGGTACCAGTGGGCATTGTGCCCTCTGGCCTTGAGCCAGCTGGCAATGAGCGATGTCTTGCCCGATCCAGCCGGGGCCGAGATCCAGATCAGCGGTATTGTCTGAGCAGCATCAAGTTGCTTGAACAGACGCATACGCGGGTAGGTTCGATGCAGTCGCGGCGCGGAAAACTTACTGATGTTGGCCTGTGATTCCACTGACATACCTCCCTGGCATTACCAATATTTGAACCTTTAGTCCATTGGCCATACCGGGAAGGTAAAGCATTTCTCCTAAAAAAATTGTTGAATAACACCATTTTGCACGGTTTTTTTTGGCATTCGCCGATTCAAGTGCGCGAGAGTCAGCCCTCCCTACCCCTCTTAATACATCCGGTGTCGGAACAACCATCCGGCCAAAATCAAGGTGACGGCAGCGATGATGGCCATAGGCCAGAATTGCTGGAACAGCAGGGCAAAACCATCGCCCTCCAAGGTCACGCCGCGCACGATGATCAGGAAATAGCGCAGCGGATCAAGATAGGTGAGCCACTGCACCACCTCTGGCATATTGGCGATGGGCGTGGTAAAGCCGGACAGAAGTACCGCCGGGACGATGAACAGAAAGGCGCCGAGGATGGCCTGCTGCTGAGTAACGGCAATGGACGATATCATCAACCCCACACCCACGGTGGCGATAAGAAACAACAGAATACCCAAATACAGGGCCGGGATGCTGCCACGCAGAGGAACCTCAAAAAACCACACCATCAAGACGATAATCAGCGTCGCCTCCAGCAGGCCGATGAGGATGCCGGGGATGGCCTTGCCAATAAGAATCTCCACCGGCCGCAACGGGGTGACCAACAGCTGATCGAAGGTGCCCTGCTCACGCTCGCGCGCCACCGACAGGGCAGTGACCAGCAAGGTCACCACCAGCATCAGCGAACCGACGATGCCAGGCACGATGAACCAACGTGATTGCAGATTTTCGTTATACCAGGCACGCATTTCCAGTCTGACCGGCAGGCCGGTCTGGCCGTGCCCGTGCTGCCACTCACGGTTAAAATCCAACACCACGTCGCGCAGGTAATTGAGGGCGGTCATGGCGGTGTTGGAATTTCGGCCGTCAATGATCAGTTGCAGTGGCGCCGGGTCGCCACGCTGCAAATCGGCGCTGAAGCGCTGACCGAGACGGATCACCAGCAGCACCTTGCGATCATCGATGAGCGGTGCGATTTCGGCAGCACTACTGATTCGGTGGCGAATAGAAAAATGCGGCGAGCCCTCGATACGCGCCAGCAGCTCGCGTGAGGCTCCACCACTGTCTTCGCTGTAAACCGCCACCGGTACGTCGTTGAGATCATAGGTGGCGGCGAAGCCGAAGATAAACAGCTGGATGATGGGCGGCACGATAATGATGATACGGCTGCGCCTGTCGCGCATCAGGGCAAGGAATTCCTTGCGGGCGAGAGAGAGGATGTGAAAGAGTTTCATACGAGTACTCCGCCAATTGCCAAAATGAAAAGCTTGCTATCCCTGGAGCGGCTTCAGCCGCGACCATGAGCCGTGGGTGGAATTGCTGTCCCCAGAAAATAGTTAACCACCAAAGTCGCAAAGCCCCGCAACATAAACCATGTTTATCACTATTCATCACGAAAAACACAGAAAATACAGTGATGAAATGAACGCCAGAAGGAAAGGCATGAGTGAGTCAGGATCCCGTGTCTTCCCATCATGAGCAGTTTCCATATCCAGAGGATATCCTGCGCATGGCACACGCTACGGGTAGATGTCGTGTGCGCCATGCGCACAATATGGATAGGCACCTCTCGGTGAATTTCATGATCCTGTAGCGAGCTGAATAGTGACCCATATTATTTCTTTGCGTATCTTTGCGACGAGCTTTCCATTGATCCCAAGATAAGATTTTTCGCGGCTGAAGCCGCTCCTACACAGGATACTTGAAACTGTGCGGGCATCATCTCAGTCCAATCTCTTGTACGATTTCTTTACCACCAGCACGGTGAGAATCACCAGCATCAGCAACATCGCACCAGCATTGACGAGCACCACCGGCCACACCGGCCCGGCCAGAAACAGGGTCTGCAGAATGGCGACGAAATAACGCGCCGGTACCAGATAGGTAATGATTTGCACCCACTCGGGCATGGAATGGATGTCGAACAGAAAACCCGAGAGCAGAAAACTGGGCAGAAAACTCACCACCAACGCCACCTGACCGGCAAGGAACTGGTTGCGGGTGACGATGGAGATCAGCAGGCCGATGGCCAGTGACACCAACATGAACAGCGCTGAACAGAGCATCAGCAGCCAAAAGGGACTGAGCAACGGCACGTCAAACAGATACAAGGCCATGGCCACACTCAGCAACATACCGCCCATACCTAACGCGAAATAGGGAATCAGCTTGCCGGCCAGCATCTCCCCCATGTGTAACGGCGTCACCATCAGAGCCTCCATGGTGCCACGCTCCCATTCGCGCGCCACCACCATAGCAGTGAGCAGAGAACCGATCATGGTCATGATAATGGCGATCAGCCCCGGCACCAGAAACAGGCGGCTGGAGAGGGCCGGGTTGAACCATATCCGCTGTTCCATGACCACCGGCAGATCAAGCGCCCGCCCCTGTGCAGCGGCGAAATGCTGCAACCAGGCCTGCCAGGTGCCCTGGATATAACCCTTGGTGATATTGGCCTGATTGGAATCCACGCCATTGACGAAAACACCGATGGGGGCCTCGTTGCCACTCAGCAGGCGGCTGGAAAAATCGTTGCGCAACCAAAGGATACCGTCGATGCGGCGCTCGGCCAGCGCCTGTCGGGCTTGCTGTATGGCAGCAAAACGCTGCGGACGAAAAAATTCGGAGCGGTCGAAGGCACCGGCCAGGGATTGGGCGGCAGTATCCGGCTGTTCAATGACAATGCCCAAAGGGATATTTTTGGCGTCCAGCGACACACCGTAACCAAACAGCAGCAACAGGATCACCGGCATGATGAAGGCGATGGAGATGCTCGATGGATCACGCAGGATCTGCAGGCTCTCCTTGCGGATCATGCCCCACAGGCGGCGTAGACGCATGTTCATGCCACCACCTCCTTGTCTTTCCCCTCACCTTTTTTCCCATCTTTTTTTTCATTTTTTTTCATCTTTTTTTCTACCTTTACCTTCGCCCGGTTCGCGTTGTTCGATAAGCTGGATAAAGGCATCTTCCATGGTCGGGTCGGGATGATCCGCGCTACGCGCGCGGGCCTTCATTTCACGTGGTGTGCCCTCGGCCAGCACCGTGCCCTCGGCCATGATCACCAGACGATCGCAGTAATTGGCCTCTTCCATGAAGTGGGTGGTCACCAGCACCGTCACCCCGGCCTCGGCCAGGGCATTGGTACGCGCCCAGAATTCACGTCGCGCCAGTGGGTCGACACCGGAAGTGGGTTCGTCGAGAAACAGGATCTCCGGTTCATGCATGAGGGCAGCGGCGAAAGACAGGCGCTGTTTATAACCTAACGGCAAGTCGCGGGCATTGGCCTCGTGGTAGTCCGCCAGCTCAAAGGTATCAAGCGCCCACTGCACGCGCTCATCCTGCACTCGGCCGCGCAGGCCATAGCTGCTGGCGAAAAAACGCAGATTCTGCAATACCGAAAGATCACCGTAGAGGGAAAATTTCTGCGCCATGTAACCGATGTGGCGGCGGGCCTCGGCGCGTGCGCTGTGCAGATCGTGGCCGACCACTGACAGCTCACCGCCACTGGCCGGCAGCAGGCCGCAGAGCATGCGGAAAGTCGTGGTTTTTCCCGCACCGTTGGCGCCCAGCAGGCCGAAGATCTCGCCACGGCACACGCTGAAGCTAACGTCGTTGACGGCAATGAAATCACCGAAACGGCGCACGAGCCCATGCACCCGAATCACCTCCTCATCACCGGAGGCGTCGATATGCAGGTTCAGACCGCCGAGTGTCGCGGCGGCGGCGTGGCGGATCTTGAGGCGAGCGACGAAGGCATCTTCGAAGCGCGGCGCAACGGAACGGATACACACGTCGTTAAGATCCGGCAACAGGTCTGGCGCAGCGGGTTCGCCAGTTTGTTGCATGACCAGCCTCACCGTCTCCCCCTCCACCAAGGCATCGAGTACCCCCGGGGCCTGGCTGAGACGGGTCTGCAAGCGGCGCTGGGAGATATCCGCAGCACTCACCTGAAATGTACGGCCCTGTACCTCGGCACTGAAATCGGCCGGCGGCCCCTGGCCTAACAGTTTGCCCTGGTGCAACAGCAAGACTTCATCGCAACGCTCGGCTTCATCGAGATAAGCGGTACTGAGCAACACGCTCATGCCCTGCGCCTGCACCTGGCGATAGACGATGGCCCACAGCTCGCGCCGCGACAGCGGATCCACGCCGACGGTAGGCTCATCCAGCAACAACAGGCGTGGCGCACGCAGCAGGGCGCAGGCCAGACCCAGCTTCTGCTTCATACCGCCGGAAAGCCGCCCGGCGAGGCGGGCGGTAAAAGGCGTGAGGCCGGTCATGTGCAGCAATTCGTCGTAGCGGGCGGTGCGTTTTTCCGCCGGCAGACCCTGTAGTTCGGCATAGAGGTCGAGGTTTTCCTGCACACTGAGGTCTTCATAGAGACCGAAACGCTGCGGCATATAGCCCACCGCCGACTGTACCGCCAGCGGTTCGGCCACCGCATCCAGACCCTGCACACGGATCTCACCCGCTGCCGGACGCAGCAGGCCACAGGCCAGACGCATAAGGGTGGTCTTGCCGGCGCCATCGGGACCGATGAGACCGGTCACCCGGCCCGGGGCGATATCAAAGCTGACGCCATCGAGGGCGTACAGGGCATGTTCGCCGCCGGAGAAGGTCTGGCGGACGTCGCGGAAGGAAAGCGCAACATCATGCTTCATGCTGGCACCCATTGACCGCTACATGTGACCCAGCTGCGCAGACGTCTATTGCCAAAGGCGGGGATCGAATGGGTTTGCAAATGGGTGCAGTCCGCAAATGCACGCGAATAAACGCCAATAAAAAACCCCGCTGGCTCACCATTGCCGGACGAAAATTTCCGTGCAAACCCTGCAAGCTGGCGGAAACCCGTTTTCACCTGTGCATATGTGCGTCTATTGGCGTGCATTGGCGGATTTTTTACCGTTTTTTTACGGTCTATCGTGCCCGCTGGCGATACAACGAGGCCCGGTGCAGAAATGGAACACGATGAGGAAGTGGCTCAAGAGCCACCACAGGGCCGCGGCTGGCTGCCGGCATCCACCTGATCCAGCTCGATACTGACACTGGCCGGCATGCCCAGACGCAGCTCACCCTCGGGGTTGCAGGCGATGATGCGCACGGAATAAACCAGCCGGGTGCGCAGCTCCGGGGTCTGCACGGTCTTCGGCGTAAATTCGGCGGTGGGTGAAATATAGCCCACCCAAGCTGGATAGCGTTTGTCGGGATAACTGTCCGTCGTGATCCAGGCGGTGGCGCCCAGACGCACACGGCCAAGCATGGGTTCGGGCAGATAGGCACGCACCCACACGGGATCGAGGAAGGCCAGGGTCAATACCGGCGACTGGGGGAAGGCCATGTCGCCGGGTTCGAGGATGCGATTACGGATGATGCCGTCAGCGGGGGCGTGCAGGCTGGCATTGCTTAAACGCTGCCGGGCCTGTTTCAAGGCCGCTTCGCGCGCGGCGAGTTGGGCACGGCCAGCAGCAATGTCCTCCTTGCGCGCACCGGCCTTGAGCAGGGCCAGGGTGGCCTGCACCGCCTTCACCCGGGCGGCGGCGGCATCGGCCTGGGAGCGGGCCTGTTCTTCGTCCTGGGGCGAGGCCAGTTTCCTCTCCAGCAACCGCGCCACGCGACGGTAGCTGTCGTGCGCCGCCTTGGCCTGTGCCTCGGCTGCCTGTAGCTCGGCCTCGGTCTTGCGAATCTCCTCCGGACGGCTGCCGGCCTCCAGTCTGGCCAGCACCTGCCGCTGAACCTCCACCGCCGCCCCGGCCTCGGCCAACTGCGCCTCCAGCAGCTCAGTGTGCAGGCGCGCCAACGGCTGCCCTTTGCTGACACGGTCACCCTCCTGCACTCGTATCTCGGCGATGTGTTCACTGGCATTGAAAGCCAGTTGCGCCTCACGGATATCGACATTGCCGTATAAAACAAGCGGGCTGCCGTCATCGCCATCCTGAGGCTGCTGCAACCAAAAATAGGCGCCAGCCCCGGCAACAATGCCCAGTGCCAGCAAGAAGGAAAGACCCTTCTTCATTTGCTCATCCTCAGAAAGTCTACCAAGCGGATGCCTGTCGGATCAGAGTGTCATCGCCAGCGCGACGCCACCCGGGCCACTCCTGGCTGGGCGGTATCACAGCACGGCAGACGATTCAGACTATCCCGCCGCCAAACTTCAGTATGGCACACCACTGCTGTCCCATTAACTTGATTTTGTTTTGCTGTCGTTGCGATAGTGCTTGAACTGCGGAATATCCAAAGGTGTTGAGGATATAAATATCGATAAGCTCTCTCCGTCATGGGCGCGGGCCGGAATCCAGTGGTTTCAACGGCTTACTGGATACCGGGTCAAACCCGGCATGACGATGTGAGGTTAACGGGACGGTAGTGATGGCACATACATGGGTGTTTCTCACGGGTTCACAAACCCAACTGAGAGGGGCTTTCGCTCGTCCCTGCGAACATACTTGAGTCATTGAGATCAATCAGTGCAATTAGCCAACCAGCGGAATTGACGTCCCGCAGCCCGTTGCAGCCCGTTAATGGCGCCGGCTTTGCGGAAGACGGTGGATGAGTGCGAGAAGCGTCAGCCATAGCAACGCAGCCGTGGCGTTATGCGTGACGACAACGCCAAGGGGGGCACTGAAAACAACCACCGCCATGCCCAACAGAACCTGCAAACCCAGGAGCACAAAAACAACCATGCCCAGGCTCCGGGTACGGCCACCCAGCTTTAGCGCCCGATAGCCCAGCCAAGCCACAAACAGCAAAACGAGAACGGCGCCCAGGCGATGCACCATATGGACAGCCAGTGTCGCCGCCAGCTCGACAACGACCCGCCCTTCAGGGCTGACAACCAACAGGTGGCGCAGCGTAAAGCCAGCGGGAATATCCATCTCCGGCCACAGCACGCCCTTGCAGAGAGGAAATGTCGGGCAGGCCAGGGCTGAAAAATTCGAACTCACCCAGCCGCCGAGTGCCGTTTGCGCGACCACCAGCGCCAACCCGAGCAACGCCCATTTTCGTAACCTTTCCGCCCCCGGTGAAGTATCCGCTGTCGACCCCGGGTGCTGGGACAGATACAGCCACCAAAGCATCCCAAGCAGGGCCATGCCACCCAGCAGGTTGGCCATCACCACGGGCGGCCTGAGGAGCGGTGATCCGTACAACACGCCCAGCACGGCCAGAAACAGGGTGACGGCCAGGGCCCCAAGTGGCAGGGTCATGCCCGGCCCCGAGTCCTTGCGCTGGCGCCAGGCGACGATCACAAGCGCCACGATGAACATCAGTAAAACACTGGCAACCCCCCCGGTGCGCCCGCTCCACCGCTGTCGGTGGCGCCAGCGTCCCCGGTTGCAGGCTGCGTGAAGCCGTGGCGGCAATATCTCCGGCATACTTGACGATATCGATACGGCCATAGCAATCGGGCCAGTCGTCACACCCCAGTCCCTGATTCGACAAGCGCATCTGGGAACTCAAGACAATCAACGCAAATGACAGGACGAAAGATACGGTGACGAGCTTGGAAAATAAGGAAGAGGGACGATTAGACATTCAACGATGGCCGTTTGCTCACAATGACAAATAACAGTGACTCGTTACGGATGTAGTGCCCTATACTACTAAGAAGAGCGCGGGATAGTCGACATAATCCCAATATTTTTATCGAAAACCATCGGATTTCCTGAATTATTGAGGAATCGTATACCGACTAGGTAATGGCATATCTTAGTAAGTGCAGATTATAATAGATGAAACGAGAAAAAATACCTGCAAAGCGTATTTTTGCAGGTATCGTGGTGCCATTTCAAATAACGGTATTATTACCCGAATTTCCTATCATCATTTCTGGAAAAAGACGGATCCGTATCCTACTCTTGTAAAGTGAAACTGAAACTTTTCAGAGAGTAGCGGGCTCTCCTCAGGCAGCCACAAGTCCCTCTGGCTAATTTTCCTCTGGCTAATTTATTTAAGGGAGGTGATTTTATAATATTTTGAGCAAAGACTGGCTGGCAAATAGCCACAATCTTTTCAACTTTTAAAGGGAAATTAGAAATGAAAAAAATATTAATCTTTATGATGTTCTCTTTTTTCTGTAGCAGTGTATTTGCTCAAACCTTCTCGTCCCGCTATGGCACCGAGGTCTATTATCTTGGGGATTATGCAATACATACGATTTATACCAACCCAATAAAACCAAATCAGCCCGTCTACTCATGGCGAACTCACACAAATTTTAATGGCACTCCAGGAATCCACACACATAATGGAACACAAATTGGTCACACCAATAGCGCCGGAGTCCTGAGCATCGTTGTGGGAAAATTGCCGTATAACTCCGTGCATTGCGGCTGGATCAGAAATGAACGAGTTGCCGTAGGATCGAGATCCGCACCAAAATCAAACCGCTTAAATTTTACAATAACAAAAAAATGGTGGGATCTTCCCAGCCCACGCCCCCCATATGATCCTTTGTGCAGTGACCCCTCTAACCCACCACCACCACCTTGTCCTTCTCCTTATCTATGTCCGTGAACTAAGCCAAGCAAGGCGGGCAAACTGTTCATGCCCATACAAAATAGGGAGCGGGCGCGTGGGCACAAAATGTGCCCACGCCACTAATGGCATACAGTCAGCTCGAATGGTAAGGAACGTGCACGTTCCTTACACCCATCCCAGCAAACGCCATGAAATATCCGGACTAACCACTGAAATCACGCATTTTCTGCACATGGCAGATATGAATGGTCTTTCCTTCAACGCGAATCAAGCCTTCATCCACCAGTCTATGCAAAACCCGGGAAAGTGTTTCCGGAGTAAGATTCAACTGCGCGGCAAGTGTGGCTTTGTTAACGGCAAGGAGCACGTCAGCTTCGTTATTTGTCGTATTTTTTGCCGACTCGGCCAATTCTATTTCCCGTAACAAATAGCCGATGACCTTCTGGATACTGGAATACACCGTCAGATATTCCAGCGTTTGGATTCTGTCCACCAGCCGGGCACAGAGTCCGGCTATCACCCGACGGGCAAATCCCGAGTTATGATCGACGCCATCAAACACAACGCTCTTTGGCACATGCAGGATCTTCGAATCCATCAATGCCTGGGCACACACAGGATATGCCTTGCCCAGGAACATGACCGCCTCTCCAAAGCTCTGGTTCGGCCCAAAAATTTCGGCAATAAACTCTTTCCCGTCCCTCGATACAAATGAGAGCTTTATACGACCGGAGACAACAACATAAAAGCCATCAGAAGGGTCGCCTTTATTAAACAGGATGCGCCCTTTATTGACGGTGATCTCATGGGTGGCGGATGAAATTTTTGCAAGCTGACTGGAATCCAGTTCCTTGAACAAGGGGATATTCGCCAAAATGGAGGAATTTTTCATGCAAGAAACCCGCTTTTCACTTCTGTGTGAAACAATGACGGCCACTCAATAAAAACAGTATTGACAATGCACACGAATCATTCTCCGAACATGAGAGAAAATATCAGCCCGGCATTTTTTTGCGTGGAAACTGAACACGTCAAACACGGTGTCCCACACACTCCGCACCACCCTACCCGATAAATTGATATTATAAAATAAGCAATTTCCCTTATTTGTTACACGCCCAAAAACCCTGCGCCTATTGGCCCCTTTATCGCAGCTACCCGGCAAAGCCAAGGAACTCGCCACACCCCTGGAGCAACTCTTTGTAATACCACAATTTATACCACAATTTTGACGATTTTTTTCAACACCACCCATAAAACCCAATCATACAAGCCGTCTACTTCTTGCGTGGCCACATGGCACGCACCACGAGATACAGGAACAAGACACCACCGATGACGGCAATCAAGCCGCCCATCCCCATAATCGCCATGCCAGCGGTTTGCTGGAAATTATCCAGGCTCTGTCCATCTCCAGCGATCTTACGCCGCATGCCGTAGCCTCCAGCCCAGGCTAGTCCCAAAACATGCAGAAGCTGACCCAGCCCAAAGGCGTGAAGCTGGATTCTGGCCAAACGCATTTGTACTTTATCAAAACCGATCTTGGGCAATAAAAAATAGACCAGCCCCATAAAGGCCACGGTAATCGCCCCATTTGACCCATGGTAATGGGCCGTAATCAGGGTACTGCTTTCCCGTATCATAAAACCAAGAACACCACCGACACCGAATAAAAGGAGTGAATAAAAAAGCGTCACCCGGAGAACCCGGTCTTGTGCAGAGGGAGGGCTGGCCAAGTACAGCCCAACGATTACGACCAGGCCAAAAGGTAGCGCAGCCAAGCCACCACCAGCGGTCATCAGGCGGGTAAACCAGACCGCTGACTCAACCGACATGATATCGATACTCAGGTAAATATAAGGTGTAATGAGGATCGTCACAACACCAAGAGCAAAAATCAGACTCGTCAGGCGTGGAGACAGCGTGATACGCACACCACTGACACTGGCCAGCCACAACCAGGCCACGATCATCAACAGGGTATGAGTAAACTGCAATACATGACCGGAGCCCCAGAACAGAACCTCATAATATTCCCAACCCTGAACGGAATCAGGGATCAACAGATAAGCCCAAACCAATGTGCCCACGGCAGCAATCGAGGAAATCGAGGCCGTGTATATACCAATGCGCAGTCCCGCAGTCCCATCCTTCAATGGTCCGATCGGCGAACAACCAAGGCTCAAGCTGCGCATGACCAACAGCGTAAAACCGATCCCGAACAAAACCATCCCGGTGAGAAACACAGGACTGTCAATGACGGGAAAGTAATTATTCATCAAGGGCTCGCCAGAACCCAGAAATGGCGACACCGCAACGATGGCCGTACCGAGAGACGCCAGGCACAGCGCCACCCACCCCGTTTTGAGATGCCGGCGGGTGGAATTATAGCTCCAGATCATGCCGGCACAGGGTAAGAACCACATCAACACGGAAAGATCGACGTGAACAACCATCGCGGTCTTGAAAAAATTATTCCAGGGGAAAATATCTTTGATATAGGGCGTTCGCGCCATAACAAGAAGAATCGCGAGCAAGCCCGCGGCTACCAGCGCCGAAATGCCCAATATCAGCCAACCTGCGGAAAGTCGGCGTGATTCTTCATCAGGCTCTGGCAATACATAGGAATAATTTTTGCTCATCAATAGCCCTCGTAAGCTAACGTCATCTTTTGTACGTACAACAACACCGTGGTTATAGGGCCGTGATTATAGTGTCAACGAACCCTTCTTCAATATCGTTGTTCCGGTTTGTCCCTTATAGCACCTGCTACTTAACTGCCACATGAATCCCGCCGATAATTTACTGGAATGTAAACTCATTATGCTCAGAATCGAAGCCAACCACCAGAATTTGCGAGGCCGCCAATGTAATAGAACCTTCGAACTCATAGTCAAGACCTTCGGTATCGACATGATCCCGCATACCGAGAGATAAGTGGTATTGGCCAGCCTTTAGTGCAATCCGCTCATATAAGGGCGAAGACAAGTCCTTTGCAAAACCCGCTGGGTTAATGGTTTTTTCAAAAATAAGCTTTCCATCAATTTTCATAATCACATAGACGGGGGAACGTTCCCTTGGGCAATCGAACGCTATACGCATGTGTTTCGGCTTTGCAGCCTGCTCTTCCGCCGTAAACTCCCGGCACGGCAGCTTTAACTTCCCGGAATGATTAAAGGCAAGCTTAATCAATGCCTGATCTGGCGCCATAAAAGTATAGGCGGGAGACATTGAAAAATAGCCGATGAAGGCGATAAAAAGAAGGTACCAGAATGCCTGTCCAAGATATTGGAATATCTGCATCGCCTTATCCCCGCGTCTCATTGCCCGGCAATACATCTTGTGCCTCAGTCGTTGCAGCCGCAGGAGAAATATCCCGTAATGCTTGACAAAAGGATTCGATTTCGTTGACCAGTTGTTTGTGATCCGAGGTCGCAGCCCAGTATCGCCTGACCCGTTGGTGAGGAACCGAGCGCTTAAGATAAGGCTTGCGATGATGGGTAATACGCTGATCCACCCAGTCATTGCCGATACGATGAAAGCAATCACCACTGCGGCAGCCGGTTAGAAAAACACCGTCAGCACCCTGCCGCAAGGCATAAACGATGAACGACGGCGGCAATGCGCCAGTGCAGGGCAAGCTGATCATGGCAACCCCTGCCTGTACCACTTTGCTCATCTCGACGCCATGGTCGCATCCATAAACCAGTACCTTGGTCTGTCCTGTCAGGTTGGCGAGCGCCTCGCGGGTGGCGGCATGCAGATCCTGAATATTCCTGTGCGGCATATCGATCCCGGTCTGCACCGCATCGGTTTGACGAAACGGTGTGGAAGATGGACAGGAGCCGGTACAAATACCGCAACTGACACACTTGCTTTCTTCAACCACGGCAATCGGCAGGTGCTGATAGCGGCCTGCGCTTGTCGTCGCTGTGCGCGCTTCCAGCATGATGGCCTCATAGGGGCAGTCCTCAACACACAGATTACAACCACTGCAATCATCGGCATAAACCACGGCCACGGGTTCACGGCGCTTTGGCGGCAGCCAGGGTATGAGTGCCAGCAACAGTAGACCGCCACCGACCAACGCCCACACGGCACCCATCGACCACAGATCCATCAGCGGATAAATAAACAGATAAAACCAGTCTAGATTCAATTGGGTGGGCAGCGTGCCCAAATCTGCCGCCTCATGGCTGACGGCCGGTTTGACCAGCGACAGCACCACTAACGCCACAGTGGCTCCTACCGCCAAACCGGCCGGCGGGTTGATCTTGGCATCGTTGAGCCGGGTGACATGCAGGAGCATTAAGCCTAGCAACATCAGCGGCAGGGCCACGTGGATCACCACCAGGAGTCTGAAAAAGAGATCCGTGACACTGGTGTTGGTCAGAAAATTGCGCGCCGTGGGCTCGGCGATAATGGGCAGCCAGTCAATCCATTCAGAGGTGCGAACGGCAACGAACTGCCCCAGCTGATCCCACACCAGCCAATAACCGGTAATACCGATGGCGAAAACCATCACCAACATTGGAATGCCGGTTGTCCAGGAAAACCAGCGCGCACCGCGATAACGGTCGAAAAAAAAGCCGCGCAGCAAGTGCAGAACCATGGTGGCAACCATCGCATCCGATGCGTAACGGTGCAGGCTGCGCATAACACCCGCCAGATACCATTGTTCATGTGTCATGTATTCAACGGAGGTATACGCATCCACAACGCTCGTGTCGTAGAAGATATAGATATAGATGCCGCTGGCAAGCACGATGTAGAAGAAGAAGAAGGCCATCGTGCCCAGGTGATATAAAGGATTCCACTGCGAGCCAAAAATGGCATTTGCCAAACGATCAGCAAACAAGAATGCCCGGTGCCCGGTATCCTGAAATAGTTTAAGCAAGTCGTATCACTCCCGAGTCCGGGGAAATCCCCATTGGCACGATCAAGATTAACTAATTTATCGCTTGACTTAGCATGACCTAGATCAATGTTTTTCGCTGGAAACCTGTTTGCGGGTACCTTGAATCGACACAGGGTCAGGAAGGGAATCCTCTTCGTGCTGGCCATTGTTGGCTGCTGAAAAGTCATGCAGCCCTTTCTGAAAGCGATCAATCGCCCTTATCAACGGCCTTTCGTCATCCAACCCTGCCCAGTAATAACCAATACGTTGCCGGGGAATCCAGCGGGGTAAATGAGGCCGGGACTGATGATCGAGGCTCAAACGCTGCTCTACCCAGATATTGCCCAGCCGATGGTAGCAGTCCCCCCTACGACAACCCGTCAGAAAAATGCCATCGGCCCCATGGCGTAACATATAGCCAATGAACGAGGCTGGCAGCGCCGCCGTACACGGCAAACTGACCACCGCGACGTCCTCGATAGCCAAGCTATCCAAAGCAACGCCGTGATCACAGCCATAGACCAGCACTTTGGTGTTTGAACGTAAGGCCTCCAATGCCAGAGCGCTTGCACGGTAGAGGTGTTGAATGTCCCGCGAGGGCACATCAATCCCTGTTGTCAACAACTCCTCCCCCCGCGGCGGCCGGGAGAACGGACAGGCGCCGGTACAAATGCCACAGCCGACGCAGTTATCCGCAACCACTGCCGCTTCACGCACATAGCTGGGGTGACCATCAGTACGTGGTTGCAGGATGATGGCCTCATAGGGACAATCCATGACACACAGGCTACAGCCACTGCATTTTTCCAGCAATACCTTCGCCACAGGCCGATGACGCTGCGGAGGCAACCAGGGCAAGAACAGTAACAATAGCGTTATCACCGCCACCAACGCCCATACACCCCCCATTGACCAGTGATCCATCAAGGGATAGGCGAACATATAGAACCAATCAATATGGATGATACCAGGCACCTGGCTTAAGTCCGCGCGCTCCTGACTGACCGCCGGCAACGCCAATGATAGGATCAGCAGGCACAGAAAGGTTCCAACGGCAAGATTCCGCGGCGGACTGGTAATGGCCTTGCTGATATTTTTCACATGCACCAGCAAGGCAACGAAGAGGAAGATGGAAATCGCAATATGGCCAATGAGGATAAGCCGAAAAAACAGGTCGGAAACGCTTGAATTCGTCAAAAAATTTCGTGCCGACGGTTCAGAAAATATTGGCAGCCAATCCAGCCACTCGGTTGATCGCACGGCAATGTACTGTCCCAGTGTGTCCCACACCAGCCAATAGCCAATCAAACCGCTGGAAAAAATCAACAACAACGCCGGAAAGCCGGTCACCCAGGTAAACCAACGGGCGCCCCGGTAACGATCCAGGGTGAACTCGCGCAAGATATGCAAGACCATGACCAATACCAGGGCATCCGAGGCATAACGGTGGAGGCTGCGCATTATGCCGCCAAAATACCATTGCTCATGCGTCAAATAGTCGACCGTATCAAAACTGCCCTTGATCGAGGGCTCATAAAATATAAATAAATAAATACCGCTGCCGACAATAATATAAAAAAAGTAGAACGCCAAAGCTCCCAAACTATAGAAGGGATTATTGAACTCACGAAAGACATGACCAAGCAATCGCTCCAGGCTCTGAAACAGGCGTAATCCCGCCCTTTGCAACTTTATCAAAACGGCCATTATCGGTGGGGAGCCTCTATAAATTCCAGGTGTGCCGGATTGAGATCCAGAATGCAGAAATGATGAACTTAGGGTTCAATGTGCGCATTCATGAATGATTAGTAGCGGCCAATCAGGCGCTACTCCTGGACAAGACCCTGATCCACATGCGGACGATAATGTATATGAAAATGGCAAGGATGATAAACGTGACCCCAAGGCCAGCGACCATCGAATAATCGAAGCGATAGGTATTACTGTTTGGATCATAGATCGTACACCACAAGCGCGCCTTATTGACAAAGCTGGCGAAACTTATTTCCGAAGACACCGAATTGCCAAAAACAATTTCCTTTAATGTTTCCACCAGCACGGGAGGATTGAAATTTTCCCCGTATATCTGCCGGTATATCTTTCCTTCACCATCGATCACCGTGATCTGTGCGAGATGGTCGAATCCGGTATGTGTTTTCGTAAAGATAAAGCCGAGATTATCAGACAATTGCTGGATGACCGTCGCATCCGTTGCGCTAAGAAATTTCCAATAGGGGTCATCGGATACACCTCGCTGACGGGCAAATGTTTTCATCGAGTCCGGCCGGTCATAACGGGCATCAAAACCGATACTGACAACATTGAAACCGTCTTCACCCACCGCACTGCGCGCCAGTTTTACCGCACGCGCGAGGTATTGGGTAATCACCGGGCAGGTATGGAAACAACTGGAATATATCATGCTGATGAGCAGTGGTTTGCCACGATAATCGGTAAACTTGACCGGTTTTCCTTCACGATCCAGCAGACTGTAATCATTCAGCGGACGGCCTATCGCAGCCTGGCTGAACGCCAACGCCGCCTGATCATCGATATGACGGGATAATGCAGTATCATCAGTGTTTTCTGCTTGATTGCCTGCAGCAGAGGAACTCGCCGCCGAGGCAGGGGCTTCCTGGCCATGCACAACACTATGGGTACATAGAAAAGCCACCAGGAAAGTAGTCATTTTTAGCCATGATGGATGCCGCACGGTTTCTCTGCCTCTGTTATCTATGTAGCCTTGAAGTACACGGGCAAACCCATTATAGCGCCAAAGGCACCTTTTCCATCATTCGATAATTTTATGTTCCGATCAATCACTGGCGAGTCAAAACCCTGAACCATAATTGCACGGTATCCTCTTGCCCACAAGCAGCAATTGTGAGCATATCTTATCGGCAGCAGGCAAAAAAAAGCCACCGACATTGCATCGGTGGCATGGATATCAGACTCTGCGAAAACCATCTGATGAAAGAAGGGCGGGAGGAATAAGACCCCCCTCTCTCACCAGCATGGCAACTGCCTGCGCTATCTGATTCCCCAGACGCTCCCCAAGTACTTCCAGTTGGCAAAGTAGTAGACAACCAGGAACACCATAAACACGGCAACCAGCACCAGAGAGCCCGGGGCTTCCCAACCTTTGCCACGATTTCCGTAGCTTGTGATCGCCTCGACACCTTCGGGAGAAACCGCCGGTGCGGCATCATCAGGCCTGCGTTTACCAATCAATATCGTCCCTACGGTGCAGAGAATATAGGCCAAAGCACCGAGGGAACCGATAACCGCGGTGATACCCGAAGCACCCATGAACAGATACACAGTGGCAGAATACTCAAAGCCCAGAGGATTACCCGCGAAGGTCATATCCCAGTGTCGTCGCGCCACACCAAGGTGTCCCGCCGCCATGAAGAAGATGGCGAATCCACCCATACCCAGACCAAACATCCAGGTGGACCACTGCGCCACCTTGGGCATGAATACGTCCCGGCGCCACAGGACAGGCAACAGCCAATAGGTCAGGGCCATGAATGCCAACGTTGTACCCGCCGCAACCGTGCCGTGGAAATGGCCGGGCACATAGGTCGTATTGTGAATGATCATGTTGATTTGCTGCACACTCATGGTGACGCCGGTGATGCCACCAATGAACCCGAACAACACCAGTGACAGGAACATGCCGGAAAACACCGGATTGCCCCACGGCGCCTTGCGTAGCCATTCGAACAGACCATTGTTCAAGCCCTTCTCCCGTTGCGCCGCTTCAATCGAGCCGGGTATGGTGAAGGCATGGATCATGCTGCCCAGTACGGCGATGTACATGGCATAGCTGGTGTTGAACACCCGGAACGACATGCTACCGCCGGGGTCGGACAACAGGTGATGCGCAGAGCCGAGCTGCAAGGCGAGCAGGTAGAGGAAAAACGCCATGCGACTGACCTTCTCGGACAAGGGCTTGGCGCCGAACAACAGGGCAGCGATGCCGTACCAGATGGCAATCTGCGCCGCCATGTTGATCTGCTGCGAGGAATGGCCAAAGGCCCACCACACCAGACGATACATCTGCGGATCGATATTACCCACCAGGCCCAGTGACCAGAGCAGCGTGGGAATCAGGATGATCGCACCACTGGCAATGGTGAAGATAGCGATGATCGCCGCTATCAGCGCACCGAAGACAACCAGTGGCAGAGACCCCTCGTAGGTCTTCTCTTGCTTGGCAATGACCAGTGTGCCAAGAAAAATAAAGCACACCAATAGCGCCCCCACCGCGAACAGAATCAAGCCCAGATAGAACAGTGGATTGGCCTTAAGTGGCGGGTAAGAGGTGAACATCACCGTGGATGAACCGTCGAGGATCACCACGTTTGCCATCACGGCCCCCCCCAACATGAGCGCAAAGGCGACCCAGCCCACCTTGGGTGTCGCCATACGGCTGTTGAGCAATACCGTGGAAGTGAAGTACAGAACCGCCATCTCGAAGAAGATGATCCATACCACCAGGATATCGGTACCATGCGCCGTCAGGGCGATATAAAACCACTCCGCAGGCAGCAGATGCACGGCCGGCCAGCGTGTCAGCGCCACGGCCAGGCCAAAAAGACCACCAATCAACAGGAAGACAACCGCCGCGACGGCATTCGCCTTCATCAGCTTCTCGGCCGGCAAGTGAATACGCAGCCCCGTGTCCGGGCAGGTACGGAATTCAGAATCATTAGACATTATTTGCTCCTCCCCTATTCGACAACGTAGAGTCTGCCAACCATCACATGGTGAGCAAGGCCACAATATTCATTACAGACCATATTGTATTCACCGACGGCATTTGGCGTGAAATTCAACACGTAGTCGTAACCCGGGACAAGCTGAAGATTCACATTGATCGGTTGCAATGAAAAGCCGTGATTCACATCCACCGACGACAGATGGAACCGGTACGTCTCACCCAGCTTCAATTCCGGTATCACGTTCCACTGATACTGGCTGGAGACGATATAGACGTCGCCCCCCGGCGGCACCGCCACCACCGGCACCTCAAGCTCCGTTTCCGTCCGAATGGTGTATTTGTCCACCATTTCATCGGCCTTCGCCGCAAAGGCCTCCGGGCTGATGCGGTAGGCCTCTCCCGCCTGATTCTGATTGCCGGCAAAATACCAGTAGACCATCATAAACGTCATGATCACACACCAAGCAGCGGCAATACTGATCCATAGAACCTCATCTCGCCCGATAGGATGTCGCCACCAGTCGTTCGGTGGAGGGGTCAGGGTGTTATGGGTAGACATAGTCTTCCTCCCTCATTAAATCATTATTGGTTTATTGGGCTACCGGGATGGAAAGCAGTTCCATAATGCCCCATATGAGATAAAAAACCGTTGGTACAACCACGCCGATAAAAAGCAGCAAAAAGGGATTATCCAAAACCGATTGCATTGGCGAGATGCGTTCTGGTTCTTCGTTGGCTTTCTCGGTATCTGGCATCGTTATCTCCTCCTGATTGTCCACCATCGTTGCGATCCTACTAAACCTACTAATCCACTCCTTGATTTATATCAAGAACCCTCAGATGCAGGCCCGGCACACACATCCGGCGATGCCTGCATTCCAGCAAAGACCATCTGACTTGCTCAGGAAAAACGAACGGGGATTCATACACGACGGCACCAGGGACAAATGACAGCTAACAAAGCCATCACGGGTCGGTTTACAGCACAAAAGTTGAGAATTTCGGATTCAAAGCACCATCTATGGGTTAGCAAGACATTTTCCAATGTTTCCCGCATAGGGTTGACCCCTGCCCCCGTTACAGCGCCAAGGAGCAGACAGGCGAAACTGCCTATGTATAATGATATTTAGTGATCAGACATCGCCAGACAACAAAAAAAGGGGGGATATAAACTGGGATCGGGGAGGGTAAACCAGCCCCTGTTTAGACATGTTATCTTGCAATTTTGCAAACAAAATGTAACCGTAGCTTGACGTATATCAAGGTGACAAACTCTTTACTCGCGATAATCCTGCAACTGGGCACCCATAATCCGACAGGAGGAGTTTTATGAATACGATGATCAAAACAGCGGCCGCCACCATCATTACCGCCAGCGCCTTTCTAAGCATGAACGTCAGCGCTGGCATTGAGGCCAAGTGCAAGGCATGTCATGATTTTGGTACAGCGAACAAGGTCGGCCCCGGCCTGAAAAATCTCATGGGGAATAAAGCCGGTTCAACCAGCTTCAGCAAGTACAGCAAGAGCCTGAAAAACGCCGACTGGATATGGGATGATGCAAACATGCGTCTGTGGCTCGGCGACGGTAAAAAGGCAATCAAGGAATTGACCGGAGACCCCAAGGCAAAAACCACCATGCCCTCCATGAAGCTGAAAGGTGAGAAACTTGACGAGATGATGGACTTTATGAATGGATTGCAATAAAGCAAAATATGTATAAAGTATATATAAAGTATGGGTGCGGCCCGGGGCTGGCATGCTTGGGTTGCGCCTATGCCTGCAAAATCTGTTAGCGCGAGTGCTGGCAGACAAACTGACGCCATCGGTTCAGGAACCTGCTCGTTCCTTGCAGAGCGTATCTGACGATCCCTGGCCGCACAACACGATAACAAACAGGAGACTGACAACCTTGGAATTTGCCATTCTCTATACACTGGGCGCAGTCGCCGCCTATTTTTTCGCCGATTGGGCGCTTAATCGTTTTGAGATCGCCTATGGAAAACCGATACCCTACCGGCATTTTCTCTTTTTCATTATCCTCTTCGGTCTGGCATTTATCATGATGTCCACCATCAACCCCCCGCCCCAATAGAGCCTCCCGGCGGCGGTCGATCCGCCAGCGCCTAAAAAATATGCACGCAACGCACAGCACATTGCCGTTTTGTATCGCGTAAAGCCGGGTAATCCTCTATCTGTCGGTCATTCTATCTGTCGGTCAAGAGTGCATGATTGACATTTAGCGCAAGGGTGAACAGAACCACGGCACCGCCCTGATGGGTGGCGCCCAGCCACGTAGGCACCACAAGCAACAATGTCGCCACGCCCAGTATGACCTGCACCCCCGTCATGGCTAGCAGCAGGTGAAACGCCGTGCGGGCACGAGCGGTCAGATGATAACGCCGCGACACAAACCACAGGGCGGCAACAAGGAGCAATGAAATTTCCGCCAGCAGGCGATGATCGAATTGCACCGCAGCAATATTATCAAAGAAATTCCGGTACCAGGGCTCAAGGGCGAACATGTTATGGGGAATAAAATGACCATCCATCAGCGGAAAGGTATTGTAAGCCAGACCGGCCTTGAGGCCCGCCACGAACCCACCGGAGATAATGGTCACACTCAACAAACCCGTCACCCACCATGCAAAACGCTGTAACGGCCTGGCATCGATGACATGCGGCTTGGGCCTGGTAAACAAGAGATTCATTGCCGTCCAGAAAATATAGGCATAAATGACGAAGGCCGCCGTCAAGTGTACGGTCAGCCGGTACTGACTGACTTGTGGGTCGTTGACTAGCCCACTTTTTACCATATACCAACCCATGACTCCCTGCAGCCCACCCAGTACGAACATGATCACCATCTTGGGCATCATGGGCTTTTTGATATATCCCTTGACAAGAAAGTACAAAAATGGAAGTAGAAACAGCAGACCGATCATCCGCCCCCATACGCGGTGTACATATTCCAGAAAAAAGATGGACTTGAAGCCGTCAAGATCCATATCCAGATTTAACTGGTATTCGGGAAACTGCTTGTATTTTTCGAATGTCGCCTCCCACTCAGCCTGATTTAGCGGGGGAACAATCCCCATGATGGGCTCCCACTCGACCATGGAAAGACCAGAGTGCGTCAGGCGTGTAACCCCCCCCAGAACGATCATGAAAAAAATCGCCGCGCATACCGCAAGAAGCCAGTATGCTATCTGTTTTTCACCATTGCGGGTCGCCATTATTTCTTGGGATGTATTCATCGTTGTCACTATTACCTTGCCTCAAACAAAAAATAAGTCATGTTTCACGCTACGCCATGATGTAGATCGATCATCGACAGTATATAACACCTCTGTTTCTTCAAGTTGACGCCACCAACAGGCCATAGTTAACTTCGTTTCGAGCGATTTGGCAACTGAAAAATTTCCGGCTTATTTCTGCGCCTGATCCCAACCGGAATCCGCACCCGACGACTCAGAACCAGAGCCTTCAGTGTTGTTTTTCACTGATTCTACCGCTGTAGTACCCTGTACATTTTCGTCCCTGTTGTTTTTCTCATTGCTTTCCTCATTTTCTTTCTCGGCTTTCTTGCGCTTATTGTTACGCGAGCCTACCAATGTCCAGGCAACGGCGGCAAACAGGACGATGCCCAGCCATTCAACCAATATCAGGGGGCCATTGATCTGGTGATCCGCAGGAATGTTTAAAATGAAATGGTACTCCCCCCTCAAGCCTTCCTCATGAAAAGTGAATGTCGGCAGAAACAGGAACATCAACACGGTCGCTACCGCCACCACCGTCAAAATAATCTTATTTTCATTCATCAGATGACCATTTTCCTCGATAACAATTTTTCATAGGGAAATTACCCTGCAACTGAACCCCGTTTGCAGATGAGATAACCGCCCCCGGATTGATAGCATAGATACACCTATAGAAACAAGATCTCCCGCCATTTTCCTGGCAAGAGAACCCGAACTTGTATAATGTATCAGCATATTGATATAGATCAATGTACGATTTGGTGAATGGATTATACAAAGGGACACACCTTCTCAAGGAGATGAAGAGGACAGCATGGAAAAAATCAGCGACACCTTTTCATCGGATCATGTGCGTTGTGACGAGCTTTTTTTTCGCAGTGAGGAACATGTTCAGCGACATGAATGGTGGCAAGCAAAGGAGATCTTAACAAGGTTCATTGACGAAATGAATGAACACTTCCTCAAAGAAGAGAGTATTCTGTTTCCTGCACTCAATGAACACTCCGCAAATGCAGCAGGCCCCACGCAGGTAATGCGCCTGGAGCACGATGATATGCGACAACTCATGCAAGACATGCAGAGTGATATCAAAAAACAGGATGCTGATCATTTCCTCGGTTCATCTGAAACCCTGATGGTCATGATGCGACAACATAATACCAAGGAAGAAAACATCCTCTACCCCATGGCGGATAATATACTGGCCGGTGACCAGGAGAAAATACTGGCGCACATTCACGAACATAAAGAAAAAAGGGGTATCGCCAAATGGAACAAGAACGAGTACTGAATGTCAGCGAACTCGACCCTCCGGGCCCCATGGAGAAAATTCTGGAGGCCGTTGAAATACTGACACCCGGACACTATCTGCGCATATTGCATAATCGGGAACCGTTTCCTCTGTATACACTCCTGGACGAATATGGATATAAACATTGCATCCGTGAAGGAAAACAAACCCTCTTTGAAATATTTGTTTGGCGAAAAGATGACAATATCGCGAAGAAAGTCGTTGATCTCGCAATGAAATGACACGCAGTCCAATGACCTGCCAATGGTATGATGGATCCTGGAAAACGACCGGGCTTAATCGTTTTCGCCGCATATAATTGATAGCGAACTAAATAAGCTTATCACTTGAAGAGAATAGTCCCTCTATTTGACGAAAAAGAGGGTAGGCCGGGTGAGTCGCTATCCAGGGGTTTTTAGTCGGGCAACATAGCTTCTACGGCCTCCTGATCTCACCACAGACTACATGGCTGGCACTTTTGCGATCAAGGAGAGGATTGCAAGGCAGCAAATCTGGCCGCTAACGGCTCCCTTTTTTGGCCATACTTGTCCAGCCTGCTTCACGGGATCTCCGTCATTATTCACCGCAATAACCCCTGATCAACTCCGGGGGAACTGATATGTGGTAAAAAATCGCCAAGACTTCCAAGCATCCGCGCTTTTTTTAAACGCTTTTAGGCCGCCTGTATCGAGACAAGAACGTATCGGTAAAAACAGACGACAACAAGCCTTTGTTTTTTGTCGGGGAAATAATAAAACTCACACAATTTGTGTTAAAAAAGTCAGGAGAACACATCTTACAGTCAGCTATGGACAACAACCCTCTAACAACAATACAACCAAGATGACAATACGATCCGGACTCTCCCTGGCCCAAGCCCCACCACTTTCCGTGCCCTTGCGCTTTTTTCTCACCGCGCCATTGTTCGGTATTCTGACGGCGATCATTTTCATAAGCTATGGGCCGGACACTCTGTTGAGTCGCTGGACACCAGCGACACTCGCGGCAACACACCTCATCGCCCTGGGTTATATCTCTCTGGTGATGGTGGGAGCCATATCACAAATGCTGCCGGTGCTGACGGGCTCCCCCATACCACGTCCCCTTCTGGTCAGTACCCTCATCCATATTCTGCTGACCCTGGGAGCCCTGGTTCTGGCCGGCGGTCTGTTGCTGAACAATAACCCGGCAATACAGCTTTCCGTGTTTTTTCTAGGCGCCGGCTTTTTGCTGTTCATCGCCATCAACATCTTTTCCCTGGCGCAGGCAAAGGCGCACAATTCGACCGTCAGTGGTATGTGGCTGGCGGTCGGCTCACTCGTGGTTGCCGTTGCCCTTGGTCTGAGGCTCGCTGCCGAACACATCGGGTCTTTCGACACCGGCCTGTCAAAGTCATGGACCGATGTCCATTTGGCCTGGGGTCTCATCGGCTGGATGGGTGTTCTGGTTATCGGCGTTGCCTATGAGGTTGTGCCCATGTTTCAAATGACCCCCCGTTATCCGCAATGGATGCAACGCTGGCTGACGAAACTGATACTGGCAGGACTGGTGTCGTGGGCCGGCATATCTCTGCTGCCCATTGTCGGGCCCGTGACACAGACATTGCTGATGGGCGCCCTGTCCTCGGCACTCGCCGTCGGCCTCGCCCTGTTTGCCGGCACCACCCTTTACCTGCAAAGACACCGGCGGCGACACATCAAGGACGTAACATTACGATTTTGGCACCTTGCCATGTACAGTCTTCTGGCATGCACACTCCTCTGGATGGCCGGGCAACTGTGGCCGGCATTGACGAACTGGCATCGATTCGGCTATTTGCTCGGCATCCTGTTCATCGCCGGTTTTGTCGTATCGGTAGTCAATGGCATGTTGTACAAAATTGTTCCTTTCCTCATCTGGCTGCATTTGCAGGGCCAAAACAACGCGCGAATAAAATTGCCCAACATGAAGGAAATCATCCTGGAACGGTGGGCTCTCCGGCAATTTTATCTGCATGGATTATCACTACTTTTGTTCCTCTGCAGCGCGTTAAAACCACTATGGTTTCTGTATCCTCTGGCAATATTATTCGCTTTTTCATCCTTGTTGTTGTTTTTAAACATTTACTCGGCATTGAGAATGTACAAAAAAGTCAGGGCGCACCAGGAAAACAGTGGGTAAATACACGAATGTTCGAAGTCTTATTCGCTTGATTTACATCAAGGTATATGGGCTTGAATCTTTCATACTCGGTAGAGTGCAGTACAGGAAAGGACTGTTGTAGTGCGAGGAAGTCGTTATGGAGCGGAATAAAGAAAATCTGTGATTTTCTTTATTTGAAAGCATTTCTTGTATGGGAACGACCTATTACAGGTTACAGGAGGAGCGATAAAATGAGAATTGGTAAACTAGTACTCACTGGCGCCGCATTAACCCTGGCGTCGCAACTGTCTGTAGGGACGGCCTTTGCCGGCGCTCCGAAGATGAGCGAAGCAGATTTTAACCAAGGTACAAAACTGTACTTCGAACGCTGCGCCGGCTGTCACGGCGTACTGCGTAAGGGCGCAACCGGCAAGCCACTGACCACAGACATTACTCTGGAGCGCGGCACCGAAGCGCTGAATGCAATGATTACCTATGGCACCGAGGGCGGTATGCCGGGCTGGGAACTGGAATTGAATGCCAAGGACATTGAGATTCTGGCCCGCTATCTGCAACACGAGCCCCCCCAGCCCCCGGAAAAAGGCATGGCGGAAATCCGCAAAACCTGGAAGCTTGTCATACCGCCGAACAAGCGGCCGACGAAGCCGATGAACAACTACAATCTGGAGAATATTTTCTCCGTCACCCTGCGTGATGCGGGCCAGGTCGCCTTGATCGACGGCGACACCAAGAAGATCATCAGCGTCGTCAATACCGGCTATGCCGTGCACATCTCTCGCCTGTCCGCCTCCGGCCGTTATATCTATGTGGTTGGCCGCGACGGCAAGGTGGTCATGATCGACCTGTGGATGGAAAAACCGGACGAGGTTGCCGAACTGCACCCCTGCATGGAAGCCCGCTCGGTGGAAACCTCTAAATTCAAGGGCTGGGAAGACAAATACGGCATCGTCGGCTGCTACTGGCCACCGCAATACATCATCACCGATGGCCAGACCCTGGAACCACTGCGTATCGAGGGTACCCGGGGAACAGATATCAACAATGAATATCACCCCGAGCCACGCGTGGCAGCCATCATCGCGTCACATGAGAAGCCCGAGTTCATTGTCAACATCAAGGAAGCCGGAAAAATTCTCGCTGTGGATTACTCCGACATCGATAACCTTAAAGTGACCTCCATCAATGCGGCCCTGTTTCTGCATGATGGCGGCTGGGATCGCACCCACCGTTACTTCATGTCAGCGGCGAACAAATCCAATATCATCTCGGTCGTCGACTCCAAGACCTCTAAGCTGCTGAAGAACATCAAGGTCGGGGAGATTCCGCATCCGGGCCGTGGCGCCAACTTCACCCACGCCAAGTATGGCCCCGTCTGGGCCACCAGTCATCTGGGTGATGACAGCATCGCCATCATCGGCACCGACCCTGTGAAGCACAAGCAGCATGCATGGAAGGTGGTGGACAACCTCACAGGCCTGGGTGGCGGCTCGCTGTTCATCAAGACCCATCCAAAATCCAAAAACCTGTGGGTGGATGCACCCCTGAACCCGGACGCAGAAACCTACGGCTCCGTGGCGGTGTTTGACATCAACAATCTCAAGGCCGGCTTCAAGACGATCAACGTCGTCAAGGATGCGGGACTGACCGGCGGTCGCGCCGTACAGCCTGAATACAATGCCGCCGGTGACGAGGTCTGGATCTCGATCTGGAATGGTGAGACGGAGACATCCGCCATCGTGGTGTATGACGATAAGACCCGCAAGGTCAAAAATATCATCAAGGACAAGCGCCTGGTCACCCCGACCGGTAAGTTCAATGTCAAAAACACCCAGAACGATATCTACTAAGCGGATGTAGGCTCAGGGGGGGGTAATAGACCCTTATTACCCCCCCTTTTTTATCAATTTTTTAACTCCCTGAAACACAACCAGGCAGGGAATGCTGGAGAAAAATATCATTGTTCGTTAACTTCAAATAAGAGGTAGGGTGAAGCATGAACAAAATACCTGATGTCTACTTGGTGGGAGCCGGCCCTGGCGATCCCGAGTTATTGACGGTCAAGGCACAGCGGATTCTTCGCCAAGCGGATGTTATCGTCTATGATCGTTTGGTCTCCCCGGCCATTCTTGAACTTCTCCCCACTGGCGCCAAGCGCATCTATGTCGGTAAGGCCGCAGGGCGCCACCACATGACCCAGGATGAGATTAACCGCCTGTTGGTGAATCTGGCCCGCAAAGGACGCCAGGTCGTAAGACTGAAAGGCGGAGACCCCTTCATTTTCGGCCGCGGCAGCGAAGAGGCAAAATACTTACATGAACATGGTTTTTCTTTTGAGATCATTCCCGGCATTACTTCGGCCGCAGGTTGCAGTGCCTACGCCGGCATCCCCCTTACACATCGCGGCCTGTCCTCCGGGGTACGCATCGTTACCGGCCACTGTCAGGCCAATCAGCCACTCGACCTGAACTGGGCCAGCCTGGCCGATCCCGACACCACCCTGGTGGTCTACATGGGACTCGGACACCTGTCCGAGATCAGCCAAAAACTCATGGCTGCCGGCCTGTCCGCAACGACACCCGCAGCCATTATCGAAAATGGCACCCAACCCAAACAGCGCCGCTGCATCACCACCCTGGCGGATATCACACAACGGGCGCATGAACTTGACTTCCGACCACCCTCACTGATAGTTATTGGACGTGTCGTCACTCTTGCCGAAGCATTGAGTTGTCTGGCAGCAGACAGATCGAATTTTTCACTCACCCGAGGTGCAGGCAGTCTCTGCGCCAGTGCGGGATCATAAAAGGATTTCCATGCAGGCTGTTTTTTTTGTCGTCACGCTTTTCCTGGCACTGTTGCTGGCACTATTGCTGGCATTGTCTCCCACGCCACTGCATGCCCAGGAAAAAGGGATTTCCCCCAGCCGTCAGGGCGAGCTGATTCACCTGCTCAAACAGGATTGCGGTTCCTGTCATGGATTGACGCTGGCGGGGGGCTTGGGTCCGCCGCTATTGCCCGCCGAGCTGTCCGGCAAGCCCCCTGAATGGTTGCGCGATGTCATACTCGACGGCATCCCCAACACGGCCATGCCTCCCTGGCGCCCCATCCTCAACGAAGACGAGGTCACATGGTTGGTGAAACGCATGCTGCAAGGAATACCTCATGGCCAATAAGGAACGTTTCCGCTTCACCCCGGGCCTGATACTGGCATCGCTGCTGATAGCCGGCTGTTCCCAGTTAGACGTCGCCACCCTGCGTGGCACAGGGGATATGGGCATCATCATCGAACGCGCCGCTGGCAACGCCCTGGTGGTGGAAACCACCCATCACAGCATACTCGCGCGCGTGGAGGGACTGGGCAATCTATCCCACGCCTCAGCGGTTTTTTCCCGCGATGAGCGCTATGCCTATGTCTTCGGCCGTGACGGCGGCCTGTCCAAGGTGGATATCCTGCGCGGCCGACTGGTCAAACGTGTGGTGCAAGGCGGCAACAGCATCGGCGGCGCCATCTCCCAGGATGGCCGCCTGATCGCCGTCAGCAATTACAAGCCCGGTGGCGTAAAGATATTCGACGCGGAAACCCTGACGATGCTCGCCGACATCCCCGCCGTCTACGGCCACGACGGCGAACGCTCCAAGGTGGTAGGGCTGGTGGATGCCCCCGGCCAACGTTTCGTCTTCAGCCTGTGGGATGCGGGTGAGACCTGGGTGGTCGGCATGCACGACCCCCAAAACCCACAAATCCGCAAATTCAGAGACATCGGCAAATTTCCCTATGACGGTCTCATTACGCCGGATGGCCGCTACTACATTGCCGGCCTGTTCGGCGAAGACGGCCTTGCCCTGCTGGATTTATGGAATCTGGACGCCGGCGTGAAACGTATTTTGGGGGGCTATGGGCGTGGCGAGCAGGCCTTGCCGGTCTACAAAATGCCACACCTGGAAGGTTGGGCAGCGGCGGGGGATTTATTGTTCGTGCCCGCCGTCGGCCGTCATGAGGTATTGGTGATCGAGCAAAAAAACTGGCAGGAGGTTGGCCGCATCGCCGTGCACGGACAACCGGTATTTGTCATGGCCCGCCCTGACAGCCGCCAGATCTGGGTCAATTTCGCCTTCCCCGACAACGATACCGTGCAGGTGATCGATGTACCGACCCAGCGCATTGTCAAAACACTAAAACCGGGCCCGGCGGTGCTGCACATGGAATTCACTCCCCGCGGTGAGCAGATATGGATTTCGGTTCGCGACGATGACCTCATCGTGGTCTATGACACGGAAACACTCCGCCAGGTCACGACACTGCCGGCGGACAAGCCCAGCGGGATCTTCTTTACCTCACGCGCACACGAGATCGGCCTGTAAGCTATGAATACACTGGAAAAACGCCTGCTGAACGATTTTCAGCGTAACCTGCCCCCCTCCCCCACACCGTTTGCGGACATGGCGGGGGAATTGGGCGTAACAGAAGAAGAGGTCATCAGCGGTCTGCGCACCCTGACGGAGCGCGGCGTCGTCAGCCGGGTCGGGCCGGTTTTCCGCCCCCAGCGTTGCGGCGTCAGTTCTCTGGTGGCCATGACGGTGCCAGAAGCCAGACTGGAGGCGGTGGCAGAACTGGTCAACGCCTTTCCCGGGGTCAATCACAACTATGAACGCGAACACCGCCTCAATCTCTGGTTCGTCGTCACCGCAAACACCCAGGAACATCTACAAGCCTTACTGCAACACATCGAACAGCAAACGGGTCTTGCCATACTACCCCTGCCCATGCAGGCCGAGTACCACATCGACCTGGGGTTTCCATTGCAATGGGATTAACGGCGCGGGATCAACAGCTGGTCGCCGCCATCCAGGGTGGCCTGCCACTGGTATCCCGCCCCTTTGCCGAGATTGGCGCCCGTATCGGTTTGAGTGAAAACGAAACCATCGAACGCATCCAGGCGCTACTGGCCGATGGCACCATAAAACGGCTGGGGGTGGTGGTGCGTCATCACGAACTGGGGTACCGCGCCAACGCCATGACCGTATGGAACATCCCCGATGATCAGGTGGACGAACTCGGCCGACGCATTGGCGGCGTGAATTTCGTTACCCTTTGTTACCGTCGGCCACGCCACCTGCCGGACTGGCCCTACAACCTGTTTTCCATGATCCACGGACAAAACCGTGCTGCCGTGTTACACAACATCGAGCATCTGATCGAGCGTTGTGGCCTGAAAGCTATCCAACATGAAGTGTTGTTCAGCCGCCAGCGCTTCAAGCAGTGCGGGGCCCACTATATCGATGCGCCACCCCATCAACCGGTCGTGGCGAGAATGCACAGCCCGTCGGAAGGCCAAGCCTGATGGATACCCGGGATGCCACCATCATCAACCAGCTGCAGGGGGGATTCCCCATCACCGAGCGACCCTACGCCGAGGTGGCGAAAACGCTGGAGATCACGGAAAAGGAACTCATTGAACGGCTTGAAAATTTGCTCGCGGAAGGTCTTCTTAGCCGCTTCGGCCCCATGTACCATGCCGAGCGCCTGGGCGGTGGCCTGACCCTGGCCGCACTGCATGTGCCCGATGAAGGCTTTGACCGCGTGGCGGAGCAAGTCAACCATTTCCCGGAGGTAGCGCATAACTACCAACGGGAACACCACCTGAACATGTGGTTTGTGCTGGCAACGGAAACAGCGGAAAGGATAGACGAAGTGCTCACCGAGATTGAACAAAAAACGGGCTGCCGGGTGTATAACGTGCCGAAGATAGAGGAGTTTTTTGTGGGGCTGCGCTTCGAGCTATGAATACCGTCATCGACGCCACCGACCGGCGCATCATTGCCGTCACCCAGGGGGGGCTGCCACTGACGCCACGCCCCTATGCAATAATCGCCGCACAGCTGGGCCTCGATGCCAATGATGTCATGACCCGCATGCAGCGCATGCTCGACAGCGGCGCCATCCGCCGTATCGGCGCGGTACCGAATCATTATGCCCTGGGATTCAAGGGCAACGGCATGTCCGTGTGGAATGTCCCGGATGACGCGATAAAGGAAGCCGGACAAACCATCGGCGCGCTCGACTTTGTCAGTCACTGCTACCACCGTCCCCGCCATCCGCCGACCTGGCCCTATAACCTGTTTGCCATGGTGCATGGTCGTGACCGCGCCGAAGTCGATGAAAAAGTCCGCCACATCGCGGCCATACTGGGGGCGAAAGATCGTGGACACGAGGTGCTGTTCAGCACACGTATTTTGAAAAAGACCGGCCTGCGTATCGTCGGCTAAGGGGAGTCAAGCATGTTCCGCATATCACACTATCTCCAGGAACTGAAAAATCCCACCCCCTTGACGCCCAAGCGCAAGCCGCCCGGCCCGGTGGTGATCTGGAACCTGATCCGCCGCTGCAATCTCACCTGCAAGCACTGTTACTCCATTTCCGCCGACAAGGATTTTCCCGGCGAGCTGTCGCGCGAAGAAATCTTTACCGTCATGGACGACCTCAAGGACTTTCACGTACCGGTGCTGATCCTCTCCGGCGGCGAGCCCCTGCTGCACCCCGATATTTTTGACCTGTCCCACCGCGCCAAGGCAATGGGGTTCTATGTGGGCCTGTCCACCAACGGCACCCTGATCGACGCGTCCAACATCGACAGCATCGCCGCCGTAGGCTACGACTATGTCGGCATCAGCATCGACGGCATCGAGGAGACCCACGACGTATTCCGGCGCATGGACGGAGGCTTCGAGGCCGCCCTCAACGGCATCCGCCTGTGCCGTGACAGCGGCGCCAAGGTGGGACTGCGCTTCACCATGATGCAGGACAACGCCCATGAATTGCCGCAGATGCTACAGCTCATGGAAGACGAAGGCATCGACAAGTTTTATTTCTCCCACCTCAACTATGCCGGGCGCGGCAATGTGCACCGCAAGGACGACACGATATTCCAGACCACCCGCCAGGCCATGGAACGGCTGTTCGATACCTGCTGGCGCTATGTGGAAGAGGGACAAACAAAGGAATTCGTCACCGGCAACAACGACGCCGATGGCGTCTACCTGCTACTGTGGATAAAAAAACACTTTCCCGACAAGGTCGATCACATGCGGGCCAAACTGGCCCAGTGGGGGGGCAACTCATCGGGAGTCAATGTGGCCAACATCGACAACCTGGGCAGGGTGCACGCGGACACCATGTGGTGGGACTACACCCTGGGCGACGTGCATCAACGGCCCTTTTCGCAGATCTGGCAGGACACCTCCGACCCGCTCATGGCCGGGCTCAAGTCCCACCCACGAGCCGTCAAGGGCCGCTGTGGCCAATGCCGGTATTTTGACATCTGCAACGGCAACACGCGGGTGCGCGCCTATCAGGTCAGCGATGATTTCTGGGCCGAAGACCCAGGTTGTTACCTCAGCGACGAAGAGATCGGCGTCAGCGGGGCGGGCGAACGCCTGCTCAACACGCCCTACGTCTCCCGGCACAAAAAACAACACTATTCACCGCAGCATTGAGTGGGCAAGCAACCATGATCAGACCAATCATCTCCCTCAGCGCCCTTCTCCTGCTCGTTCTGGGCAGCGGTATTGGTAACGCCACCCCACCGCCTTCGGCCTCCCAGCTGTATGACGAGCACTGCGGCGAGTGCCACGGTAAAGATCGCCTGGGCAGAATGGGGCCGGCCCTGTTGCCGAGCAACCTGGGACGCAGCTCACCCGCCAAGGCCCGCACCGCCATTCACGAGGGACTGGCGGCGACCCAGATGCCGGCCTTTGGCGACCAGCTCAGCGAGGCACAAATCCAGACCCTGGTGGACTACATCTTCACGCCCCTGCCACAAACCCCACGCTGGGGGGCGGAAGAAATCATCGCCTCGCAAATCATCCACAATGCCCCCGGCAGCCTGCCCGACCACCCCATCTACGACGCCGACCCACTCAACCTGTTCATCGTGGTGGAGATCGGCGACCACCATGCCACTATCCTGGATGGCGACAGCTTCGAGCCGATTTACCGTTTTGCCACCCGGCGCGCCCTGCACGGTGGGCCGAAGTACGCGCAGAACGGGCGCTTCGTCTATTTCGCCTCCCGCGACGGCTGGATCAGCAAATTCGACATGTACAACCTGAAGCTGGTGGCCGAGATCCGCGCCGGAATCAACACCCGTAACCTAGCCGTGTCCGGTGACGGGCGCTATGTGATGGTGGGCAACTACCTCCCCCACACCCTGGTGGCCCTCGACGCCAGCGATCTCTCCCTGATCAAGGTGATCCCGGTGGGTGATGAAAGGGGCCTGAAGAGTTCACGCGTCAGCGCGGTCTACCAGGCGGCGCCACGCAACAGCTTCATCGCCGCCCTGAAGGACATTCCCGAAGTCTGGGAGATCTCCTACGAAGACGATGCCAAGCCACCCTACACCGGCCTGGTGCATGATTATCGCAAGGACTCCGGCGATGTCCTTCCCGACGAAACGATGCGGTTTCCCGTGCGCCGCATCGTCCTGGACGACTATCTGGACGACTTTTTCTTCGATCAGGATTACCGTTTTCTGATGGGTTCCGCGCGCGGCGGTGGCAAGGGCCAGGTGGTATTTCTGGACGGTGCACGCAAGGTCGCAGACATCGACCTGCCCGGCTTCCCGCACCTGGGTTCAGGCATCAGCTGGAAATATCAGGGCCACCCGGTGATGGCCACCCCGAACCTCAAAGAGGGCGTGGTCAGCATCATCAACATGCGGGACTGGAAGGTGATCAAGCGTCTCAACACCCTCGGCCCCGGCTTTTTCATGCGCAGCCACGAAAACACCCCCTATGCCTGGGTCGACGTATTTTTCGGCCCCAATAAGGATGTCATGCACATTATCGACAAGCGCACCCTCGAAATCGTCAAAACCCTGCGACCGGCGCCCGGCAAGACGGTGGGGCACGTAGAATTCACCCGCGACGGCAGCCACGCATTAGTGAGTATCTGGGAGATGGACGGCGCCCTTATTATCTACGACGCCAAAACCCTGCAGGAGGTCAAACGCATCCCCATGAAAAAGCCGTCGGGGAAATACAACGTCTACAACAAGACCCGGCGTTCCGCTGGCACCAGCCACTGAGCCAGTTTGCAACATGCCGGCATTGACCTATATCAAGTCGATATCCTGACCCAGTCACTATTATATTGCCTATTCATGTATTTTCGGTGTGCTGTAAGGGGAAGCCTATGAATGCGAGAGAGTGCCAACTTGCCAAGCCCGTAACAACAAAATCTTCCCTGGCCTGTTATATCGAACTCACCAAGCCGGGCATCGTCGGCCTGAGCATCGTCGCGGCGCTGACGGGGATGTATTTTGCCAACAAGGGTATCATGCCCCAATGGGACATCCTCCTGTGGACCTTTGTCACCCTGGGGATGGCGGTGGCCGGCTCCTGCATGCTCAATCAATACTATGACCGCGACATCGACAAACTGATGAAGCGCACCAGCCGGCGGCCACTGGTCATCGGCCTGATATCGCCCGCCCGCGCCCTGGCCGTGGCCCTGACGCTGATGGGCTCATCGCTGCTACTGATGCTGATCTTCGTCAACCTGCCGGCCGCATTACTGACCGCCGGAGCCATGCTCGGCTACGGTGTCATCTATACCATGATCGTGAAACGACGCAGCCACTGGGCGAATCAGTTCGGCGGTATCGCCGGGGCCATGCCCCCCGTCATCGGCTATGCCGCGATCAGCGGAGGGGTGGATCTCAATGCCCTCAGCCTCTTTCTGATCATGGTCATCTGGCAACAACCCCATGCCCTGAGTCTCGCCCTCAAATACCGGGAAGAATATGCACGGGCCGGCATCCCCGTCGTACCGGTGGTAAAAGGTGTACAGGCGACCAAGAAAAAAATCGCCATCTATTCAGCCGCCCTGTTGCTGGCCGCCCTCCTCCCCTATGCGCTTGGCATGGCCGGCACTCTCTATCTTGTGACAGCCGCCGGCATCAGCAGTGCCTTCTTGTTTCAGGCACTGAAATTCCTCCGCTCAGATCGCGATTACGATATGAAGCTGTTTTTTTATTCCATCGTCTATCTGGTCGTCCTGTTCACCAGCATGGTGTACGACTCCCTGTAAAAAAATGTCGCACAAGGAAGTGCCACATGAAGAAAAACCGCCTGGCATACCTCCACTTGCCGATTAATCCCATACATCAAGTTCCCTGTCGGTATATCCTGACAAGTGATATCCTTGCCGAACAGCGGCAAACGCGCAAACCAGGGCACATGTTGCCAATTGGATTTTTCAGCATAGGCGCGTAAAAGGCGCAACAAAAATGACGACAAACGACCCCAGGAAAAATAATTTTCGCCACCGCTGGCTGATCGCCGCCGCAGTGCTCATCAGTCTGCCACTTTTTGCATGGTCAATCAGCGAAATTCTGGATACCAACAAGAAGATCAGCATCCCTCTGCCCTTGCTGTCAACATTACGCCCCGAGCCCCTCCCCCTGGAAAAATTTTCACTCATCGACCAGCAGGGGCAACCCTTCACTCTCGATCAACTAAAAGACAAATGGTCTTTCGTTTTTTTTGGCTATACATCCTGCCCGGACGTATGCCCAACCACCCTTGCCGAAATGGTCAACATCGCCGATATGCTCGCGGAGAAAGAACAAGACGACAATATACAGTTTGTGTTTGTCTCCGTGGATCCGGAAAGAGATACTGTCGAGCTGCTGAAAGATTACATGGGCTATTTTAGCCCGGCATTTATCGGTCTGACAGGCCACCAATCAGACATCGATGCACTGACCCAACAGCTGAACATCCTGACCATTCGCAAGCCCTCCGAATCACCGGACAGCTACCAAATCAACCATCCATCATCGATTATGTTAATCGATCCGAAGCGCCGATGGTTTGCCAGTTTTTCACCGCCCATTCACGACGAACGAATCGTCAAACAATTTGGCCTGCTGCGTGATTATTACGAAAAATAGGTGCAAGCTGCCGTGATTGCCAAAATTCCCTGCAGGATGACGATGAGCGGTAGAGAGCCGGATCAGTTGTTCTCGTTTTATTATCACTCGTTCAGCTTACCCTCTTCTTGAAAAACAGCTCAGGATCTTCTGAGCTGCCCATCATTCCTGTTGCTCACCGAGAGTAGGCCCTTTAGGGGACATGCCATGCTTTACAACCCCAAAGCAGCTCTATAATACTTGTCTGGCGCATCACAGAATGGAGGCTTCCAGGAAGGGTAAGCTGTCGCCCTGCTTATGTGGAAACTTGTGAGGCTAAATCACTTCCGCTTACGGCCTGCCGCCTTGCACCCATCGTGCTTGACATTCGCCTAAAGCGCCTACTTTTGGTGGAGTTACCCCGATGCTTGCTACCCAGTGGTAGACCTGCCTTGCCGGAGCAGGATTCCCACCCGCTGGAATGATCGATCCGGCTCGACCGCACACCCCATTTTCCCGGATCCCTTTTTCTCGTAAATTGGATAATGCAAGATTGCATGACCCAGGTTTCACTCCGATTTTACTAATCCATCAGTTTTAGCTGGTGGTTGCTGAGTTGATAGCCACGTTTCTTTGAGAAGAAACCGGAATGATGGAAGAAGAATACGATTTCCATGCCCACTAAGATGATCCACATCGAAAAACAGCGGCCCATTTTCATCAAATGAAGAACATGTATTTGTTTTACATAAAATTGGAAAAGGATCCCAAATAATTAATTTAGGAAAAATTCTAGCCAGTGAATCCAATGAATCCATAACAGGCCTGCGGTGCTCCAGAAGAAAGTCACGCGCCAAGACAGCCCCCTCCCTACAAATTGGGTTTGATGAATTAAACCAATCAGAGCAGCGAAACGGGGGAGATATAAATACTGGTTTCGGCGCCTCAATGATAATATGTATATTTTTTTCCTCAAATCTTCTTATGAGACCAACAGTTTCATGCAGAGCAAGCCGGCGATTAGACACAGACTCTTCGCTTAACTGGTTAGATACAATTTCTTTTGTATTTAAAATCTTATAATTCTCCCCAATACGACTCATCCCCAATGATGATAAAAACAGAATATCACCAAATGAAGATAACGAATCTATTTCAGATAAACTCCTCTCATTAAATTTTTTGCATTTCGCCGTTATAGGAACCAATAATCCAGAAAGATTACAGCCGCTCTTTGAATATATATAAACTTCTACCCCATCTATATTTGACAAACTATCTAACATAGTAACGTATGCCCCAGCATGCGAATCACCATAGACAAACAGCTTCCGTCCACTAAATATTTTTTCACCGCCCCCCTTAGAACCAGCTTGCAATGAACGCGGATTATATGGATACCACATTTCCCTGTTTTCTGTAACACTAAGACTTAAAAATGACTGCGACATAAAAACAGTGCCTGCAAAAACAGAAGAGACAACGACCATTCCAACCCCAAAGGAAACAACATGCCAGCTTGGTCGACCCATAATAAACTTGTTTTTTCTTATCGGTGATTCAATGTAATTATAAGAAATACTGGATAAAACGCCTGTAAGCACAATAGCACTTATTATTTCTAACATAGTTTCCAAGCCGATAGTCCAGCGAAAAAGCACGTAAACTGGCCAGTGCCACAGATACAGGGAAAACGAAACTTTACCAATGTACACTAGCATCGAATTTTCCAACAATCGCTGGACTATTATCCTCGCCCCTAGCACCTTACTTACCAGCCCAGCAATTATAAAAAGAGCGCCACCAACCGAAAGAAGCGCCCAAGGAAATGGAAAACTGTTTTTGTCCGATAAAATAAACCCAAGCCCAATCAACACCACCCCTGTTGATAAACACAATTGCTTTATAATTACGGTATTAGGCACTAACTTCTGCCTTGAATGAAACTTAAAAAGTAATGCGCCAAATGCCAACTCCCAAAATCTACTTGGCAATAAATAAAAGGCATTATTTGGGCTTTCTGAGGTTTGCTGCCATGAAATAAATAGAGACATAACCAACAACACAGCCAGCAACCAGTTAGAGATAAAACCTAGAAATGTTTTTCTTTTCCTATATTTAATCCAAATAAACATTATAAAAGGAAAAATCACATAAAATTGTTCCTCAACACCTAGCGTCCAAGTATGGACAAATGGGTTAAATTCCATTCGAGGAGAAAAATACTCACCATTAAACCAAGCGAGATAAAAATTACTGACACCAAAAAATGCTGTCATAGCGGTTTGATTATTTGCATTACCTAACCATGATGACGGCGACGGCACAAACAGTGTGGTTACAATACTTACTATAATGAGACATGTAATTAAGGCAGGGAAAATTCTGACGATTCTCCTGGCGTAAAAACTGAGAATGAAACGAAATAAATCAGATGAAGATGAGCGCGCCAAAGAACAGCTCACAACATAACCGGATATGACAAAAAATACATCCACACCAGAAAAACCGCCAGGCAAAAAATACGAATCAAGGTGGAACAACATAACGGCTAAAACAGCGACTGCACGTAACCCATCCACCCCCTTAATATATGCAACTTTGTTTACAGCGCCTTGTTGAACTATATCCATTTTCTTATATAACTCCCTATATTAAAGACAGCATTAACACCGTACTCAGGCAGCAACTGTACCATTACCAATTTCATATGGTAACTATTAAGTTCCTGCCAATCGCCTTAGTTTTTTGTCAAGAAAGGAATTTGAGCCACACCTATCAAAACATCAACTGCAAGCAACCGGATTTCAGGAACCCAACAGCTCCATCGTTTCGCAAATAAGAACGTGAAAAAATTAGAGACTCTGTACAGCTCAAGGGGAAACAGGGTCAGGCTTGCGCTTTTGTATTATAAGTCTCTGAAGGCATAATTACGCAAGCC
>DRKN01000056.1 GCA_011051755.1 Gammaproteobacteria bacterium | reverse complement strand
GCTGGGCATGGACGTGCACGACGTGGGCGATTACAAGGTGGGCGACGTTTGGCGCGAACTGGAACCGGGCATGGTGCTGACCATCGAACCGGGCCTGTATATCGCCCGCGGCACCAAGGTCGGCAAGCGTGCCGTAGCCAAGAAATGGCAGGGCATTGGTATCCGCATCGAAGACGATGTGCTGGTTACCAAGGATGGCTGCGACGTGCTGAGCCGCGATGTGCCGAAGGAAATTGCCGATATCGAGGCGCTGATGGCGGGAGCAAGATGATGAATGGTTTCGTAGGGTGGGCACTGCCCACCGCGGTAGCGACAATGGTGGGCGATGCCCACCCGACGTTGGGTGGCGGAAACAAGACAATAGGTCTCTGCGCCCTCCGCGTTGAACTGGCGGGATCGCGCAAGAATACCAGCCTGTCAGTGAGCCGTGGTGCCTGCCCGGCCCCTTGGAGGGCTGCGTGACGCCTGTCGACTACGACATCCTTATCATCGGCGGCGGCATGGTGGGTGCCAGCCTGGCCATCGCCTTGCAAGATCAGCCGTTACGCATCGCCATGGTCGAGGCTGCGCCCTTCCGCGCGGCCAGTCAGCCCAGCTACGACGACCGCGCCATCGCCCTCTCCCAAGGCAGCCGTCGCATTTTCGAAGCCATGGGCGTGTGGGACACGCTGGCTCCCGTCGCTCCCCCCATCGAACACATTCACGTCTCTGACCAGGGCCATTTCGGCATCACCCGGCTGAGCGCCCGCGAAGAGGGCGTCGAGGCGCTGGGCTACGTGATCACCGGGCGCGCACTGGGGCAGGGCCTGGTGGCGAGTATCGGCGAACGGGATAACCTCGACATCGTCAGCCCCGCCATCTTGCAGGAATTGAAACTGGGCGACGACCACGCCACCGCCGTCATTGAGTGCGATGGTGAACGCGAGCTTATTACCGCCTCGCTGGTGATCGCCGCCGACGGAGGCGATTCGTCGGTGCGCCGCCTGCTGGACATCGCAGTGACGGAAAAGGATTACCACCAGACCGCCATCATTGCCAACATCACCCCGCAGCGCCCGCATCAAAATGTCGCCTATGAGCGTTTTACCGTCCATGGCCCGCTGGCCCTGCTGCCCTTCGACGGGCAAGACGGCGAGCAGCGTTGTTCATTGGTATGGACCCACGGCCCGAAACAGGCCGAACACCTGCGGGCCCTGGGTGATGACGCATTCCTGCACGAATTACAGGATGCCTTCGGCTGGCGCCTGGGCCGGCTCCGCAAGGTTGGGCAGCGCGCCAGCTACCCGCTGCGCCTGATTCAGGCCCGCGAGCAGATCCGCCCGCGCCTGGCATTGATCGGCAACGCCGCCCATACTCTGCATCCCATCGCCGGGCAGGGTTTCAACCTCGGCCTGCGTGATGTGGCGGCAGTGGCGGAGGTGATCTGCAAGGCCCGCGCCGCAGATCGTGACCCGGGCGAACTGATGGTGTTGGAAGATTACGCCCGTTGGCGCGAGCGCGATCACCGCAAAGTCATCGGCTTCACCCATGCCTTGGTGCACACCTTCTCCAACCGCTTCCCACCGCTGAGTCTGGCGCGCAATCTTGGCCTGCTGGCCACTGACCTGCTACCACCACTGAAGCACGCCCTGGCGCGCAATGCCATGGGCGTCGGTGGTAAGCTGCCACGACTGACGCGAGGGTTGCCGTTGTGAATTTGTTTCCCGCTCAACCAAGAAAATAGGTGCGTTGGTAACAGCCGAGAAATGAGCGTTGTTGTTTCCCTTGGGTAACTAAATAGGCTACGAGCAATATTATCAGGCAGAGGAGACTGGTTGGGTTCTTTATTTGGAGGGATCCACTGACCTTGCTATTTTACGCAGTCTTGCCAAGATACTGGATCATCCCGTCAGGGAGCACCTGGAGCGACCATTCGTTCATTATGTACTCAATCAACCCAGGAAAGCACAAGAACATTTTTACGGAATCAGGGAGACCAAGCCAGACCTGGTTGGAATCGCGATTTTTGATCGCTTGGATGTATGTCTTCCAAGCGACCCCAATCTTGTCCAAAATATGTGGCGACAGCGCGAGCTTGAAAATTATTTCTGTAGCAAAGACGTTATCCTGTACTGGGTCAACGCAACGGCCGAATCGAATTCGGATGGCCCGTTATTCGCCAGGGAATGGGTTGAAACCATGAGCGGCATAATAACAGAACTTGAATCGGCCTTGAAAACATTGAACAAGCCCTCTCCATGGGAAAAGGACATCAAGGTAACGGATGATTTTCTGGATCCACTTTTGAAACGTTTTTTAATAAGCTCAAGCTTCCAAATCTCATGCCGAAGACCGATTATCATGTGCTTGCAAAATTTATCGCTCCCGAAAATCTCAAGCCTGAAATACCGGAGGTGTTGAATGCCATCCAGCAAGTGGCGGAACAAGCAACTCCCCGACAAACCAATGAGTAGCTTGCCTGATGGATGCCTCTGTTGCTTCGCACCATTAAGCAAGCAGAAATCGCACGATCAACGCACGAAAGCCCAACCATCGTGAATATTACGGACAAGTATGATGTCATCATCATCGGCGGCGGCATGGTGGGCGCCAGCCTGGCCTGTGCACTGGCCGACAGCACCCTCTCCATTGCCGTTATCGAGGGCCTTGAACCGCCCGGCGAGTGGCCTGCGGACAGCTTCGATATCCGCGTCAGCGCCATCACCCGCGCCTCCGAAAATCTGTTTCGCCGCCTCGGCGCATGGCCGGCGATGGAGACCATGCGGGTGCAGCCCTACGAGGCCATGGATGTTTGGGACGCCACTGGCGCCGGCCACATCCACTTCGACGCCGCCGAACTGGGCGAGCCCAATCTGGGCCATATCATCGAGAACCGCGTCATCACCCAGGCCTTGTTGCAGCGCCTGCGCCAGTACGACAACATCGACTACTGTTGCCCGACCCGGCCCACGCGGCTGATGCTGCGCAACGACCACGCCCAACTGCAATTGGATGATGGGTATCTGTTGCAGACTTCGCTCATCATCGGCGCCGACGGCGCCCATTCCTGGTTACGCCAGCAGGCCGGTATCGAGGTGCAGGAACGCCACTACCAACAGACCGCCGTGGTCGCCACGGTGCAAACCGGGCACTATCACGGAGACACCGCCTGGCAGTGTTTTCTGCCCAGCGGCCCGTTGGCCTTCCTGCCCCTGCCTGATGGCCGCAGTTCCATCGTCTGGAGCACCAGCGCGGAGGAGGCCGAACGCCTGCTGGCGCTGGACGATGCCGATTTCATGAGCGCGCTGGGTGAAGCCTTCATGCATCGCCTGGGCAGCGTCACCGGTGTTGGCCCGCGCGGCGCCTTTCCACTCAAGGGCCGGCATGCGAAGGAATATGTCAAACCACACCTGGCGCTGGTGGGCGATGCCGCGCACACCATCCATCCGCTGGCCGGGCAGGGAGTGAATCTGGGCCTTGCCGATGTGGAGGAATTGGCCGCAGTGGTACTGGAAGCGCATCACGCCCAACGTCCCATCGACAGTTTCAAGACCCTGCGCCGCTATGAACGTGCCCGCCGTGGCGCTAACCTGCTGATGCTGGACGCCATGGGTGCCTTCAAAGCCCTGTTCAGCAACGATACCCCGGGGCTGCGCGAGCTGCGCAATCTGGGACTCAACCTGGCCGACCATGCGGGTCTCCTGAAAAGACTTATCGTTGCCCAGGCCATGGGGCTGAGCACCCTGTCCACCTCTTTGTCAGGCAAACCCTGATCGCCACCACAGGCCGATGCCACCGGAGATCCGCGTGAAATCATCCTCGCCATCAACCAGGTGATCGTTGTATCCTTGATTTCTGTGCAGAAACTGGCCATCGGCATACTGATGAAAAGTAGCACCCATCCGGGATCAAGTGCAGTATCAAGTACAACACTGGGTGGCCGCTAACAGGACATCTCTTGGCGGGTGTGCATCGACTGACGCCCGGAACCTCGAAACCAACGGTCAACGTGATTCCGCATTTCACCAGCTTCCGCATTCGGCTCGCCCTGTTTTTCAGTGGGTTGTGGTTGGTGTGCGCCAGCGGCTTGCAGGCAAACCCCCACGCCGAATCACATACGGTATACCGTTTCGGTGTCTTCCCTTACTTGAGCCCGACACGTATCGAGCAGGCCTATGCCCCTCTCGCCGCGGCCTTTGGCGAACTGCTCGGGCGCCCGCTGCGTCTCGGCACGGCAAAGGATCCCGACACCTTTCGTACGCGCGTGTTGCGCGGTGACTTCGCTATCGCTCTCGTGCCTCCCTTTGCCGTAGTGCCGCTGGTTGACCACGGGGGCTATGTTCCACTGGCCCGGCAACCATCGAGCCCCGCGCGCATCGTGGTTCTGATCAACAGTTCCCTGAAACAGACTGACGGCCTGCGTGGCAAGACCCTGGGCCTGCCGCCGACCCGTTCCCCCGCCAGCGTCATCATCCGGATTGACCTGGACAAACAGGGCCTGCTGGCCGGCACGGATTTTCAGGCCCGGTATTTTCCCAGCACCCCCGCCTGTCTGCACAATCTGCTGGTCAACCGCGTCGATGCCTGCGTGACCGGTAGTGGTGCAGGCCTGCGCTCATTCGAGCGCAAGATGGGTGTCAAGCTACGCACCCTCTATCGGACAGAACCCTTTCCACACATGTTGCTCGTCACCCGGCCGGGCTTACCACCCGACGAGAGTGATAAATTAAGACACTTCATTCTCAGCCTGGAAGAAAGCGTAGCAGGGCGCGACCTGCTACGGCACACCGGCCCGGATAGCCGCTTTGTGCCTTATCATTCGGCGGACTACGATGCCATACGCCGCTATCTGAAGTGATGCAACGCCATGCCCAGGCTCTCCCTTAAATTCCGTATCACAGTGACCATGTTCCTACTCCAGGCTGCGATCCTTGGCGCGGTGCTGACGCAGGCCCTGTCCAGTTATCTCGATGGCAGCCGTGAACAGTTACAGCAGCAGGAGGTCGCCGTCCTCGATCTGATCGAGGGCTTTGCCCGTACCGCCTTACTGACCAGTCAGTATGAGGATATCCAGCCACAGCTGGAACAGCTCACCCACAACGATCTCATCGAACTGGTGGTGTTAGCGGATGAATGGGGGATCATCGTCACCGCCAGTGAGCCCGGCTGGGTCACCAAGTCATTGGTGGAAATGAAAGACTATGCCAACTACCCACAGCTGTTGTGGAAGGAACGCGTCCTGGAAAATGCCGCCGGGCCGCTGGGCGTGCTGGGCATCGCTTTTTCCGAGGCGCCGCTGGTCGCCTTGCACGACCGGGTACAGGCGCTGGCTGTTGGCTGGTCCGCTGGCGGGCTGATCCTGATTCTGCTGGTGTCTCTGCTCAGTGCCCACGTCCTCACCCGTCGCCTGGAACGCATCACCCAGGCCGCCAGCGCCGTCGCCGGTGGTGATCTGCGTGCCCGTTCGAGTGTTTCCGGCAATGATGAAATCGCCGAACTCGGCAGTGTCTTTGACGGCATGGTGTCGAGCATTCGCATCGAACGCGACAGGCTGGCGGAACGCGAACAGCATCTGTCCCTGACCCTCAACAGCATCGGCGATGGCGTGATCGTTACCGATGCCGAGGGGCGTATCACGCGCATGAACCCGGTGGCCGAATCTCTTACCGGATGGCTCCAGGATGAAGCCCGGGAGCATCCGCTGCCAGAGGTGTTCCACATCATCAGCGCTGCCACCCGTGAGCCCGTGAAAAACCCGGTGGACAAGGTGTTGGAGAGTCACTATATCGTTGGCCTTGCCAACCACACCGTACTGATCAGCAAGGACGGTCATGAATACCAGATCGCTGACAGTGGTGCGCCCATCATCGATGACCACGGTAACATCCTCGGCATCATCCTGGTGTTCCGTGATGTCACCGATGAATACGCCCAGCAGGCGGCACTGAGCAACAGCCAGAAAATGCTCTCGGAGGCGCAGCGTATTTCGCATGTCGGCAGCTGGGAGCTGGAGCCGGAGCACGACCGGCTGTGCTGGTCCGAGGAAACCTACCGTATCTTCGAGCTGGATCCAGACTCATTGAGTCATCTGTCCGGTGCATCGTTCTTTGCGGCCCATATCGAACATTTCCGCAACACCGTACACCCGGATGATCTGCCGCTGCTTGATGCGGCCTATACGACATCGGTGAAGGATCACAGCCCGTTTGAAAACCGGCACCGCCTGCAGTTGCCCGACGGCCGCATCAAATACGTGCACGAGCGTGGTGAAACTCTTTACGACAGCGATGGCACCCCCCTGCGCAGTATCGGTACCGTGCAGGATATCACTGAACGGACATTGGTCGAGCAGGAACTGACCGCCTACCGCAACACCCTGGAGAAGCGGGTTGCGGCACGCACCGCAGAACTGCTCAATGCCAACGAGGAACTGGAGGCCTTTGCCTATTCAGTGTCACACGACCTGCGTGCACCGTTGCGGGCCATCCATGGTTTCAGCCAGATCCTGATGGACGATTACGAGCGGCTGCTTGATGACGAGGGACGCGACTACCTGCGCCGCGTGTGCAGCAACACCAAGCGCATGGGTGAGCTTATCGACGATCTGCTCAGCCTGTCCCGCATCAGCCGTCACCAGTTGGATGTCAGCCGCATCTCTTTCACGGCCCTGGCCCGGGAAATCAGCGAGACATTGCAGCGGCAGAACCCCGAACGCCGGGTTCACTTCGAGATTCAGGCGGATGTCTCGGCCCGGGGTGACATCAGACTGCTGCGTATCATGCTGGTCAACCTGCTCGGCAACGCCTGGAAATACACCAGCAAATCCGACAATGTGCGAATCTGCTTTGGCTGTTGCCTGCAGAAAGGGCAAGTGGTTTTCTTCGTTCGAGACAATGGCGCAGGCTTTGACAGCCAGTACGCCAACCAGCTTTTCAAACCCTTCCACCGCCTGCACACGGCCTATGAATTTGAAGGTAGCGGCATCGGTCTGGCCACCGTACAACGCATCGTCCAGCGTCACGGTGGTCAAATTTGGGCCGAGGCCGAACCCGGCAAAGGCGCCAGTTTTTATTTCACTCTCGGCTAGTGTGGTGTAACGTATAAAGTGCACCTATCAGAGGCCCGCAAATGCCCCAAGACAAGGCGCAGTCCGCCGTTAATGGCCCCCTCCCTTAACAAGGACTGGAACGCAGGATTGGGGCATTTGCGGGCCTCCCTCCGGGCGCG
>DRKN01000055.1 GCA_011051755.1 Gammaproteobacteria bacterium | reverse complement strand
CGCGCCCGGAGGGAGGCCCGCAAATGCCCCAATCCTGCGTTCCAGTCCTTGTTAAGGGAGGGGGCCATTAACGGCGGACTGCGCCTTGTCTTGGGGCATTTGCGGGCCTCTGATAGGTGCACTTTATACGTTACACCACGCTAGCTTCAACTCGCTCCAGACTCATTTCATCTTAGAAACAGACCCACCCTTCAGACTCATTTCATATTGGACAAGGCTAAAAGTAGACGAATCATGGGTATGCACGGCATCATATCGAGCGGATTGCGCCGCACCACACTCGGTCACCGATCAAACAGCCATGCAACTCATCGACCAATACCAACGGATTACCGTCGAGCCCGGCTTCCACTTCGAGGAATCGCAGGCGTTGGTCGTGGCCCAATTGCAAGCCTTGGGCAATCAGCTGATCCACCGCCCACCGCCACGGTCAGCAAGTCTGTTGGGACGCCTGTTCGCCCGCAAACCACCGGCACCGATTCCGGGCCTGTATCTGTGGGGCGGTGTGGGCCGCGGAAAAACCTGGTTGATGGATCTGTTCTTCGAGGCCCTGCCCTTCGAACAGAAACTGCGCCTGCACTTTCACCGTTTCATGCAGGAAATACAGGATGAACTGGCCTACCTACGCCGGCAACGCGACCCCCTGCGAATCGTCGCCCAGCGCTTTGCCGAACGCACTCGGGTGCTGTGCCTGGATGAACTCTATATCGAGGACATTACCGATGCCATGCTGCTGCATGGTCTGCTCACGGCCCTGACGGACGAGGGCATCAGCCTGGTCTTCACCTCCAACACGGCACCACAGGCATTATACAAAAACGGCCTGCAGCGAGAGCGCTTTCTGCCCGCCATCGCACTGATCGAGCAGCATACCCGGGTCTTCGAACTACGCAGTGACACCGACCATCGCCTACGTTATCTGCAAAAGGCCGACACCTGGTACACGCCGGCCGATACCCGCAGCGAGAAACAACTCGCCCGGCGCTTCCGCGAACTCGCCCCCTGCGAGGGCAGGCCGGATCAGCCGCTGCTCATCAATCACCGCCCAATCCCCTGCCACCTGTACGCCGACGACGTGGCCTGGTTCGACTTCTTCCCTCTCTGCCATGGCCCACGCTCCAGCCACGATTACATTGAGCTTGCGCGGCGTCTTCACACCGTGTTCATCTCCGCCGTGCCGATAATGGGCGAAGAGCAAGACGACTGGGCGCACCGATTCATCGACCTGGTGGATGAATTTTATGATCGCCGGGTCAAGCTGCTGGTCAGCGCTGCGGCCGAACCGGCGGCACTGTATACTGGCCGACGCCTGGCCTTCGAGTTCCGGCGCACCGCCAGCCGCCTGGCCGAAATGCGCAGCGCGCAATACCAAGCCCTGCCGCACCGCCCCTGATCACTCCCTGGCGGTCACGGGCTCGACGCCATACCCCTCATTTCAGTAGAATGCGCCCCGATGCAAAGATTCCACACCACACTGACCTTTCTCATCGCCCTGTTTGCCAGCAACCTGCCGGTTCAGGCGGCATTCCCGGGCGGCAATGTCGCCTATGGCGAACGTATTTTCATGCAGGGCATCAACCAGGTGCCGGCCTGTCACAATTGCCATCGCAAGGACGCCATGGGCGACGACGCCATCGGCACCCCACGTCTGGCTGGCCAGAACCCGGCCTACATCTACAAGCAGCTGCGTGATTTTTCCACCAACCGGCGCATGGACAACACCATGTACGTGATGAATTCCAATGCCCGTGGCATGAGCGAGAGCGACTGGCGCGATGTCGCCGCCTACGTCGCCAGTCTGGACTACATGAAGGTGGGACTGTCGGATATGCAGCGGGTCGAGGAATACGGCTACCCCATCGGCGCCCGTTCCGCTGGCCGGCAACTGGTGCTGAACGGTGACCCGGCACGTGATATTCCGCCCTGTTATACCTGCCACGGCTATAATGGCCGCGGCCTGCCCGATACCTATCCCATGACCGGTGGCCAGCGCTATGTCTACCTGGTCAATCAGCTGAAAAAATGGCGCTCGAAGCAACGCAACAACGACCCCGACGACAAGATGGTCAACGTGGCAAAAAATCTCAGCGACACCGACATCTATAACGTCGCCACCTTTCTGACCTCTGCACCCCGCGGCACCTGCAAGGACAGCTGCAAAGCGCTTCTCTGCTGCATTTGGTAGACATATTTGCAACTGATTGCCGGGGGCTGCCGCATCGCATAATCCGGAATCTGTCACACTCCACATCCCGGATTCCATTTCATCCGGGCTACTCGCTGTTTCTTCCACCACCGGTTGCAGGCATGCGCCACACCAAAACCAGACAGACTGAAATAGCACTGATTCAAGCCTGAAAAACCTGGAATGCCGTCATTCCCGTGCAGACAGGAATCCAGCATGTACGGAATTTCAAGCCCCCCCGGGATTCCGAGTCTTCACTGCGTTCCGCCCGGAATGACGGTGTTTTCAACTTCCCGTATTCAGCAGGGCAAAAAAACCCCCGGCGCCGCCGGGGGTTCCAGTCAGTATGGCTATGCAGCGATTTTTATTGAAAAACCTCCACATAGGACATCATGCCGCCATCCGCATGTTCAAGAATGTGACAGTGGAACTGCCAGCCGCCGGAGCGCCCCCGCTGGCCCGTGCCAAGATCGGCATCCTCAATCACCGCCACGCCACCATGCGCCTCGATGTCCGCGCCCGTGAGGCCCTCGGCGGGATCAAACGTGATGGCAATCTTTACCATCGACGTCGCACCTGACGGACCCCGACGGGCGGGCAGGTTGACCATGTCGACATTCTCCAGCGGCGGTGCAGGCACCACTTCCAGCACATTACCGTTTTCATCCTTGTAAACCGTTTCTAACACCTGGAAGAAAAAGCCATGCAGGTGGAAGGGGTGGTCACCAGCGGTCATGTTGACCAAATTCCACACCTGGGTCTCGCCCACCTGTGCGTCTGGCGCGTCGGCGCTGGTGACTTCACCGAAGGTCTTGCCATTGATGAGGAACTTAACCATGCCATTGGCCATGGGCATGCTGTGGCCAAATTTGAGTGTCGTCTCAGCGGCACCGGTGATATCGATGGGCTCGATGGTGCGCAGATCCCCGGGCAGGTCAAGCTCCCTGGCGGGCTTGCGGTTTTTCTCAAACACCAAGCGCATGAGCGGGATGTCCGGATATTTTCCGTCCATTTCATCGTCACCCATCATCACCATGCCGTTATCCATAATATCGATGGTATGACGACCACGGGCGGTATCCTTCCAGTAGACGATCAGCTCGGAGCCGGGCTTGCCCTTGGGAACAAACATGACGTCGGCACGCTGACCGGAGACCAGGAATACGTCATCCATCTCCTCGATGGGGGCCTCCAGCAATCCACCATCACCACCGATGCGGGTCAGTTTGTGGCCCGGTATGACAACGCGCATAAAGCGGTTGTTGGCAATATTGACCATCCGCCAGCGGACGGGCTGCCCCGGCTTGACGTACATGGTGGGCATCTCACGGCCATTAACCAGCAACGTATTGCCATCACGGCCATTGATCTTTTTCAACAGAACTTCTTCCATGCTGCCGGTAAAGGCCGCTTCCACCTGGCCGTTTTTATCGAGCAATACATCGTCAAAGACCAATATTTTTTGCTTTGCCGTGCGGATGCTTTTAGCGAGATCCCTCTCTTTCACCAGCAATGCGCCCGCCAGGCCTTTCTCCACCTGCTCGTTGGAACGCACATGCGGGTGATACCAGAACAACGAAGCCTCTGTCAGCTCAAATTCATAGGTAAAAGAGTCCCCGGGCTGGATGGGGTTTTGCGCCACCGATGAACCATCCATGTCCGCTGGCAGGCGCAGGCCATGCCAGTGAATGGTGGTGGGTTCGGGCAGATTATTGGTGAAATGCACGATCAGCGTGTCGCCCACGTTACCGCGGATCAGTGGTCCCGGTACGCTGCCGTTGTAGGTATAGACTTTGGAAGGCACACCCGGGACCATTTCGACGTAGTCTTCACGCGCCTCGAGATTGATCTCGACGATATCCGGATCCGGATTAATATCTTCCGCCACTTGCAGGCCGAAGGCCTCTTCGCTGTCATCTTCGTGTAAACAACCCGTCAATGCGATTAGCAAAAAAATGATCATCGCATAACCAAAAATATTTTTTCCTGGATTCTCCGCCATTCTGTAGTACCTCCCAGAAGCTGTTAGTATTCTTATCTAGTCTGCGCTGCATCTCTAACCATAAGATGTCAGAAACAACCACACGGACTATACCAGAATTCTGTGGGGATCATACCCAGTTCATAGAGTAATTCTACTTCGTTGTATTTAACTTGCTGAGTCAGCACTCCCTCCCACCCAAGGGGCGAAATATTGAGAGAAATTCACCCGCTACGCATTGTTCAACGCTGGTACGCGGCACCAAAAGTAGGCGCTTTTCTTAAAGAACCTACTTTTGGTAGGCGAGTGGTGGGGAATTGATCCTTCAGCGATTAAAACGCAAAACATCGTGCGCACAGCGCACGCTACAAGCAGGGGTAGTGTGCGCCGTGCGCACGACCACGCATGTCCAATGCCTTGATTAAAATAACAGCGTAAAAGTAATCATACCTACCGTCCAAAATGCAAGAATGGTTTGGTGGATATGTAGACCAGTACCACAATTCCGGCCAAATAGAGGATAAATCGCAGTGGATTACTGCGAATCAGATCCACCACCGAGCGTTGCCTGCCCTGCTGCCGTAGCTGTTCATATTCCTGCCGCACCCGCTGCTGCCGGACGACTTGATATTCATCAATCAACGCCCGCGCCTCGGCAAAGCGGGACTCGTCTTTCAGCCAGATGCCCGGCGCCGAAATGCCCCAATTGCCCGCCGGGGTTTCATAAAACTCCAGCGCGTGTTCCGTCAACAGGGCACGCACGTCGTCGGCCTCGTCGTCGGGCACATGACGCAATTTGAAAATCTGTACGGGCATCAGTTCGTTGTTCCTGTTCAAAAATCAAAAAACGTTTGCCGCAGAGGCACGGAGTTCACAGAGAAAAAAATAACCGCCAAGTTGCGCAAAGGAACACAAAGACTGAAAAAGAAACTATTTTGGCATTGCATTCGTGTCTTTTGCGGTAAAAAAACGCTGTGTCCCCTGCACCTCTGTAGCAAAAAAATCATTCCACCAGCGAGACGCTTTTTACCTGAGCGAACAACGCCTGCCCAGCATGCAAATCCAGAGCCGTTTCGGACTTGCGCGTCACCCGTGCCAGCAGCGCTATCTCACCTGCGCGCAGACGCACCAAGGTCTGCGCCGGGCCGCTGGACGACAGGGCATCGACGCACACCGGGATAATATTGAGAATGCTGCTCTGTGTTGGCGGTCGCAGGGTCAGGCTGACATCACGCGCATGCACCGCCAGACGCACTTTTCGACCCACCGGCAGATGATCGCCAGGCAACCACAGCTCACGCCCCTCGCCACCACCGGCGAAGGCCAGGCGGGTAAGGTGATAGTCCCTGTCAATGGCGCTCACCGTGGCCTCGATCACCGCCAGCGCCTCTTCACTGCCAGCCAGCGTCAAATCCAGCCGTGTCAGCATCGCCATCAATGGGCCACTGGCCTCCACCCGGCCGTCGGCCAGCAGCAGCAGTTGATCGGCCAGCCGCGCCACTTCATCGATGGCGTGAGACACATACAACACCGGGATCGACAGGTTTTCGTGCAGGCGTTCGAGACAGGGCATAAGCTCGGCCTTGGCCTGCCGATCCAGCGCCGCCAGTGGTTCATCCAGCAGCAGCAGGCGTGGCGCTGTCAACAACGCCCGCGCCAACGCCACGCGCTGGCGCTCGCCCCCGGAGAGATTCGGCGTGGCGCGTGACAGCAGGTGCTCGATACCCGCCAGCTCGACCACTTCATCGAATCCCGGCCCCGGCCCGTCACCGCAACGACGGCGCGCAAAGTCCAGATTGCCGCGCACGGAGAGATGCGGAAACAACACCGCGTGCTGAAACACATAACCCACCGGACGCTGGTGCGGCGGCAGAAAATGCGCCTTGTCCTGCCACGTCTCATCGCCCAGCCTGAGCCGTCCGCTCACCTGCGGCTCCAACCCGGCAATGGCGCGCAGCAGGGTGGTCTTACCGCAACCGGAGGGGCCAAAGATGGCCGTCACACCGCGTGCAGGCAGACAGGCCTCCACCGCCAACGCAAAATCACCGCGCGATAATCGCAGACCTATCTCCAGGCTCACGGCCCCACCACCTTGAAGCGGCGATTGAGCCCGTACACCATCAACAGCAGGGCGAACGACAGCAACAGCAGGCCGCCGGAGATCCAGTGTGCCCGTGCATATTCCAGATTCTCGACATGCTCGTAGATGGCGATGGACAGCACCTGGGTGCTGCCGGGGATATTGCCGCCGATCATCAGCACCACACCGAATTCACCCACGGTGTGCGCAAAACCCAGCACCGTGGCGGTCAAAAAACCGGGTCGCGCCAGCGGCACGACGACGGAAAAAAAGGTATCGCGCGGTGAGGCTCGCAGGGTGGCGGCGGCCTCCATATAGCCCCGGTCGATGGCGGCAAACGCGCCCTGCAAGGGCTGTACCACGAAGGGCAGCGAATAGAATACCGAGCCGATCACCAGCCCGGTAAAGGTGAAAGCCAGCGAGTGCTCGCCCAGTGGGCCATTGGCGCCCAGCAGCACCAGCAGGTAAAAACCCAGCACCGTCGGTGGCAGTACCAACGGCAGGGCCACCAACGCCTCGACAGCAGGCTTGCCGCGCCAATGGGTGCGTGCCAGCCACCAGGCCAATGGCGTGCCGATAATCAAAAGAATCAGAGTGGTGAGGCCGGCCAGCTTGAGGGTGATCAGCAGCGCGGCAATATCAGCATCGGTAGGCATATCAGGGCAGCTGGTAGCCGAAAGACCGAATGATATCGCGTCCTTCCGTACCCTGCACAAAGCGCAGGAAATCCGCCGCCAGTGGGTTACCCGTCAGCAGCACCGCCTGCTGCACGATGGGCGCATATAAATCCTCCGGCACCACCCAGTGGGAACCCGCCACAGCCTGCCCCGGACGCTGGATCTGTGACAAGGCGACGAAACCCAATTCGGCATTGCCGCTACGCACAAACTGCAAGGCCTGACCAACGTTTTCACCACGCACCAGCCGTGCTCGCAGGGTCTGCCACAGGCCCCGTCCCTCCAATACCTGTTGTGTTGCACGGCCATAGGGGGCCAATTTGGGATTGGCGATGGCAAGATGGCGGAAGCGGCCTTCACTCAGTACCCGGCCGGCACTATCGACCCGCCCGGTCTGCGGACTCCACAGAGCCAGACGGCCGATGGCATAACTGAAGCGGCTGCCGGGGCGGGCACGGCCCTCGGCCTCCAGCAACGCCGGGCGACGCTCATCGGCGGCGAACAGGGCATCGAAGGGCGCGCCGTGGTGGATCTGCGCATACAGCTTGCCGGTGGAGCCGACGACGATACCGATGCGCCCGCCATGCCGGGCCTCGAAGGTCTCGGCCAGCGCGCGCAGCGCGGGGACGAAATTGGCGGCCACGGCGACACGCGCCTCTCTGCCCAACACATCACCCGCCAGGGCGTTTCCCACCGTTGGCAATAACAACAGGACGGACAACAGCCAGAGGCAGACGCAGGAAAACACTCGGCAAGGAAAAGACATGGTGCAAGCCTACCGCAACTCACCCCCGGCGAACAAAACACGTCCACGGCCGGGTTTGCTAAGATTCACCCATGGAAAAAATCTACCGCCTGATGCTGGAGGAAATCCTCCCTGGTGTGGCCACCGGCAATGCCGGGATGCAGGCGCTGATCCGACAGTTCGGCGAGGGCCTGCAACTAAACGGTGGCCACCTCACCTTTACTTTACCCGCACTGTTTTCCTGCACCGTTGCGCACCACAATCAGGCCGCAGATGACAAGAACCAGTTCACCGATAACAGAGAAAATTACATCCGCTTCCGTGAACTGCTGTTCCAGTACTCGCCCAATGTCACCCTGGCACCCTTTGGCCTGCAAGTCGGCATCGAGCTGGCGGATCTCGACCCTGATCTCATCGTCTACACACTGCAACGCCTGGGCGATGCGCCATAACAAACCATGCCCCGGCCACCATAAGTGGTAAACTCGAATCTGCTCACCCACGGCACCCGAAGGCAAGCCATGAAATTCCCTTTTTTCGTTCTCAGCACCGTTATCTTCCTGGCCGGCTGCCAAAGCACTGCCTTCGATCTGAAAGATGACGTGCTATTCCAGCAAACCATCCCCGTCTGTACGACGGACGATGAATGCAAAAAAATCTGGACTGCGGCGCGCCAGTGGGTCATGAAGATGACGCCCCAGGGACTTGCCATCGACACTGCCGAACGCATTCAGACCCGTGCGGCGGACGATGAATCTTTCAACTGGGAAACGGACATTACGGTCAGCAAGGTTCCCCTGGGTAATGGTCAATATCAAATCATCATGGAAACCTGGTGCAGCATGACCATCAACAGCTGTGACACCGAGCGTCGGCTGATGCGCCGATTCAACAAGGACATGGCCCGCTACGTTTCCTCCGGCCAGTCACAGGAAGTCCTGCGCATCTTTGCCAAGGGCGACGACATAAACGCGCTGTTTAGCAGCTACGCCGCCTCTCTCACGGAGGCCGACCTGCACAAGCATGCACGGAAGTATTATCTGCCCACCACCGTCATCAGCGGTGACAACGTCCGCCAGCTCGACAGCACCGACGAAGTCATCGCCTTCCTCAAGGAAACCCGCGCACGCATCGGTGATGGCAAGATCGCCCGCATCGAGGCGCATGACCGCCAGTTACTCGCCAGCGGAAAGACCACGACCATCGTGAAATTGCAGTGGAAGTTCTATGACGCCAGCGACGACCTGCAATACACCCAGAAGGCAACCTATAACCTGGTCAAGGTCGGCAAGGGCTGGAAAATCATCTTTGTTTCCTTCGACGAGTGACCCCTCCCACCACTCCTGGAGCGCCCCCATCCGTTCGTCCGCTGTGGTGAATGACACGCGCGAACGCCCCGTCAGGGACCTTTGCATTTACCGTCCCGGTCGGCAAAGGTGCACTGCCCGTCCTCGATATGCCCCGGGTAGTGTGTCTTGAACGATTCGCAGAGATCCGGCCTGAAGCGCCACTGGTTGTCGGCCGTGGCGAACAGCACCATGTCGATGGGCGCCTCCCGCTCCTGATAGACCTCAAAGATCTGCACCTCATTCGGGGTGATTTCATTGCTATCCAAATGCTCCACCAGACCGCAAATGGTATTGGCGATATAGGTATTGAACTCCTCACTACCCTCGAAAATGGGCACTCTGGCCTCGTAGGTATACGGCAGACTCTTGTCATATTTGGATTTTGGCCCAAGGACCTCCCTTACCAGATTCATGCGCTACCTCCTCGCTAAATACCATTACTGCAACAGCCCTCCCTTGAGAGGGGATAATGACCGATATCCCCAATAATAGTCGCCCTGCGCGCCGATGACGACTCGCTGTTCTTCCCGCCCCGCGCCAGCTCGGGTAAAATACGCGCCTTTTTGCCGGCGTTGGCCGGCATGTCCCGCCCGAGGTCAGCATGTTCGAACTCCACGCCGCGCGCACGCGCAATGTCAAAAACGATATCCTCTCCGGCCTCACCGTGGCCCTGGCCCTGGTGCCGGAGGCGGTGGCCTTTGCCTTCGTTGCCGGAGTGGAACCGTTGGTGGGCTTATACGCCGCCTTCATGGTGGGCCTGATCACCGCCTGCATCGGCGGCCGCCCGGGGATGATCTCCGGCGCTACCGGGGCGTTGGCGGTGGTGATGGTGGCGCTGGTGGCGGATCACGGCGTGGAATACCTGTTCGCCACCGTGGTGCTGATGGGCATTATCCAGATCGGCGCCGGGGTGCTGCGCCTGGGCAAGTTCATCCGCATGGTGCCGTATCCGGTGATGCTGGGCTTCGTCAACGGCCTGGCCATCGTCATCTTCCTGGCGCAGATGCAGTCTTTTAAGATTACTGACGAAAGCGGCGCTCAGCCGTGGATGCAGGGCGATACGCTGTGGATCATGCTTGGTCTGGTGGCCCTGACCATGGCCATCATCCGCTACCTGCCCAAGCTCACCAACGCCGTGCCCTCCTCACTGGCGGCCATCGTGGTGGTCAGCCTGGTGGTCATCGGCCTGGGCCTGGACACCAAGACCGTGGGCGACATCGCCTCCATCGCCGGCGGCCTGCCTGAGTTCCATGTCCCCATGGTGCCGCTGAACGGGGAAACCTTCATGATCATCCTGCCCTACGCGGTGATCCTCGCCGCCATCGGCCTGATCGAGTCCCTGCTGACCCTGACCCTGATCGACGAACTCACCGAAACCCGTGGCCGCGGCAACAAGGAATGCATCGCCCAGGGTACCGCCAACGTGGCCACCGGTTTCTTCGGTGGCATGGGCGGCTGCGCCATGATCGGCCAGAGTATGATCAACGTGAACTCTGGCGGCCGCGGGCGGCTATCCGGCATCACCGCCGCGCTGGCCCTGCTGGCCTTCATTCTGTTCGCCTCCGAGCTGATCGAAATGATCCCCCTGGCGGCCCTGGTGGGCGTGATGTTCGTGGTGGTTATCGGCACCTTCGAGTGGTCCAGCTTCCGCATCCTGAAAAAGGTGCCGCGCACCGACGCCTTCGTGCTGATCCTCGTCTCCGCCGTCACCGTGGCCACCGACCTGGCGGTGGCGGTGGTGGTGGGCGTCATCGTCTCCGCGCTGGCCTTCGCCTGGGAGCACGCCAAGCACATCAACGTGAAGGGCTATCTGAACGAACTCGGCGGCAAGGTCTACGAGCTGGAGGGGCCACTGTTCTTCGCCTCAGTGAGCAATTTCCAGGATCTGTTCGACCCCAAAAACGACCCGGACGACGTGGTGGTGGATTTCAGGAACGCCCGCGTCGCCGACCATTCCGCCATCGAGGCCATCGACTCCCTGGCCGAGCGTTATCTGAAGGCCGGCAAACGCCTGCACCTGCGCCACCTCAGCCCGGAATGCACCAAGCTGCTGAAAAAGGCCGGCGACCTCGTCGAGGTCAACGTGATCGAAGATCCGAAGTACTTTGTGGCCGATGACAAGCTGGCGTGATATTCCCAATTCGAAAATCGCCATTTGGTGAATTCTGCCTTGACTATGGGATCCACCCTAATAGACACTGAATCGCAGCGCGAATAGAAAAAAGCAGTATCAATGGCTTAGGAATAGCCCATAATGAACGATGAAAGGACAGAGATCACAGATAAAGCTTATACGGTGGTGTCCGATGTCGTAGAAAAACTGGGCGTTGATCCATGCTTGTTGGCAATTATTGTCGTTGTTATAGTTTTTGTATACTTAATCAGGTTCACATATAAACACCAAGAGAAGATGGAAACCCTGCGAATGACCCAATGGGTGAAAATCATGAAGGGGAACGGCAATGGGGCCGATTGAAGCCGCGGCTATAGCTGTGGTCATGATGGGTATGTATACCTTCTACAAAGCCCAGACTGTCAATATGGCATTGAATGCGCGGAATACCATGTTGCCTGTCATTAAAGAAATTCTTGACGATGAAACAGCCCCTGAAGGATTGAAGATACATGCCATTGGGGCATTTCACTATTCAGCTGATTCATCGTGTTTGCCAAAGGTTGTTTGGGCTGTCATTAAGAACAGAGGGATCCAGCAAACGGACGAATCGCCATTATCAACAGAGCACGTCCGACTTCAGAGCAGCCTGATGTCTAATCATTTCCGGCGCATCAATGTCCTCGCCGCACCGCACTGGTATGCGCTTTTCTCGTTGTTATTCTTTGCGATGGCGCTACTTATCACGGCTGTTTCATTCGGAAAAAAAAGCGGATACCGGGTTTTATCGGCTTTTGAAAAGGCTTGGACTGATCCGACCGACCGCAATAGCTGGTGCTGATTTAAAGATCCAATGGCTATTCGTCCTTTCCGTCCCCGAGAGCAACTTGCAAAACTTGTTCGATCCTAAAAATAATGAAGCGCTTGAAGAGGGCGGTGGCGCTACTGAAGTTGGTGGGCGAGGCAAGGATGAAGGCATCCGCCACCTCGATCTTTCTCACCAGTTCAGCCATGCCATCGTGCTGCACGCACTGACCCGGCGCCGTGCCCGGTTGCTGGGTGCATTCCCGGCAATTGAGGCAGAACCCGATGGGGTGCTCGCGCAGGCGAATCACCTCCACCTCAGCGCCGCTAGCGTGGTGTAACGTATAAAGTGCACCTATCAGAGGCCCGCAAATGCCCCAAGACAAGGCGCAGTCCGCCGTTAATGGCCCCCTCCCTTAACAAGGACTGGAACGCAGGATTGGGGCATTTGCGGGCCTCCCTCCGGGCGCG
>DRKN01000054.1 GCA_011051755.1 Gammaproteobacteria bacterium | reverse complement strand
TAATATTGGTATCGGACTGTTCGATAATGAAGCGTCTCATGACTCACTCTATGGGTGACTTTACTATGAACGCTATTTTATCATTAAAAGACGTTATTTATAGTGTGTTTAGGCTTTTTAGCGAAATTTAAAGCTCGGATTCAGGTCATAACCATCTGCAGAACGGGTGGTTATGATGAAAGCCCGGCCTCGGCCGTATATCTGATGCGAGTGTGACACGACAATGTGAGATCTCGTATGACTAACTCCCCGGTACTGGTCGGTACCAGCAACTTTTGCCACGACCATTACCCTGCGTCGGCGCTGGTTACGCTGGTCGGGGCGCTCATTGGAGTGCTGGTGATGCTACTAGCAGTGATGAGTCACAGCCACGGCTGGTACGACTGCCGGCCTGGCGAATAACCCCACCTGTCCAGCGGAGATGCATCCGCATTTGCTATCGCCGATGCCACCTCCGTCGACAGGGGCCAGTATTTACTGACGGATTTCACTCAATTTATCCACGGCCCTGCCGCTATTCGTAGCGGAAGTCTATTGGCCAAAATGCTTGAATGGAGAGCTTGTTTGAAACACCGTCACCTGGATGTGTTGCTGGTCGTGCTGTTGGGAGTGGCGCTTGTGCTGCCACCACTGGGCATGCTTGAGGGCCGGCTTGCCTGGGGATTGGCGGGCTGGAGCCTGCTGCTTACACTGGTTGTTGGTGGATATCTGGCCACGATGCGCCGTACCACAAGGCGCGATTTGCGAGGCATTGTCAGTCAGCTGATAACCGGTGACAGAATCCACACCGCGCAGCGTTACGCCGATAGCGAATTGCTTGCGGCGGAACTGAACCCACTGTTATCAACCTGTGATGAACAAATGACCGAAATTGCTGCCTCGGCCAGTCGGTTGCTGCCCATATCCCGTGAACTGGCCGACAGCTTTATGTTGATCAAACAGAAATCCGAGATGCAAAACCAGTATGGCAACCAAGTGGCGGAGTCGGTGACCGAACTGGAAGGTCTGCGCCAGGCCGTTCACTGCCAGAATCAGGATATCGGTACGGCGGTTGATGAGGCGGTGGCGGGGGCGGCGCAGTCCAAGAAATCCGTCGGCCGCACCGAACAGAGCATGCGCAAGCTGGCCGAGTCGACGGATCGTGCGGCGAACCAGATTGATGTGCTGGCCAACGTCAACAAGGAGATTGTCGGCATCACCCAGGCCATTACTGAAGTGGCGGAGGCGACCAATCTGCTGGCGTTGAATGCGGCTATCGAGGCGGCGCGGGCGGGTGAACACGGGCGGGGATTTGCCGTCGTCGCCGATGAAGTGCGGCGTTTATCCGCCCAGACTCAGGAAGCCACCACGCAGATCCGTTCACTATCGGATTCCATCAGTAGCGAATCGATACGTACCGTGACGCAGATTCGCCAGACGCATGATGACTCGCTAACAACCCTGGATCAGATGTCGCAAACGTCCACGGAAATTGAGCGTATTTTGCTGGCTGTACAAAAAATCAAACATTTGTCGGATGAAATGATGGGTGCGATGACGCATCAGGAACAGGTATCGAACATTGCCCACGGCTATGTGCAGTCTCTGGTGGACTTGAACTCCAGCGTGGTATCAGCCAATCAGACACAGGCGGTATCGGAAACAGACTTGCAGAAGCTGGGCATGTTTCTGCGTAAAAAAATTGAACGCTTTGAGACGAGCAAGGATGGCTGGGATGAGTCACTGCGCTCCAGGGAAGATCGACTTTCTAAACAGCAGCAGGAGGATGATAAGGTCACCGATTCACCAGCGACTGCTGATTCCGGAGATGTAGAGTTGTTTTGATGAATCTCGTCAACAGCAGGCAATGACTGGCGGGTTGTTGAAAAGTTCTGCGTTTCAGCCATTTGTTCAGGCAGTGCTCCAGTCTGCCGATGTTGTTAATCGAGCAGCAAAAATGCAGGAATTTAATAATGGGGCTAGGCGGGTACCTGTACAGTGACACCCTCTAGTCGTGTTGGCCCAATACAGAGAGAGCCCCTGGCACCAAGGAGCCGAAGGATGAAAAGAAATCTACCCATTACCAATGTTGAGAAAACCTTTGGTGACGACGCTAATATCCTTTCCACCACTGACCTGAAGGGGGCGATCACCTACGTCAACCCGGATTTCATCGAAATCAGTGGTTTCGACAAAGACGAACTGATCGGCAAAAATCACAATACCGTGCGCCACCCGGACATGCCGCCAGAGGCCTTTGAGGATCTGTGGAAAACGGTCAAGTCGGGCCATTCGTGGATGGGCATCGTCAAGAACCGCTGCAAGAATGGTGATCACTACTGGGTCAATGCCTACGTCACGCCCATTATCAAGGACGGCAAGACTGTTGAATATCAGTCGATCCGCAGCAAGGCCAGTCCTGCGGAAATCGAACACGCCGAGCGACTCTATGCACGCATCAATGCCGGCAAGCCTCCCCGTTGGCTAAAGCGTCCGCCGATAACCTTTCGCTACAAGCTGATCTCCGCCTTTCTGTTATTGCAGATGGCTACCCTGGTGATTCCCGTGGCCATGGGTGGCCTCAGTCTGCTGACGGCGCTGGCCAGCCTGCTGCCGGGTTTTGTCATTATGGGTCTTTTTTATGTATTTGGGGCTCGCCCCCTGTGCCGGGTCTTTGCCAAGGCCCGCTCGGTCTTCAACAATCCGCTTGCCCTCCACATATTTACCGGTCGTCAGGACGAGGTCGGTCAAGTCATGCTGGCACTGAAATATCTGGAAAAAGAGGCCGATGGCATCGTTGGGCGTATTGCGGATTCTTCGTCGAGCATTGCCGGTTTTGCCGGCAATCTCATGGTCTCTATCGAACAGAACAAGACCACTATCGACAGTCAGCATATGGAGACAGACTTGGTCGCCACGGCGGTGACGGAGATGTCCGCCAGCATTCAGGAGGTCGCCGGCAATGCGCAATTGACGGCGGAATCGGCCACCCGGGCCAACACCGAAGTCAACAACAGCAAGCAGGTGGTGAATCGCACCATGGAGGCTATTCACACCCTGGCGGACGATGTGGAGCAGGCCAGCAGGGTGATCCGCAAGCTCAACGAAGACAGTGACAAAATCAGTAGCGTAGTCAGTGTTATCAGCGGCATCGCCGAGCAGACTAATCTGCTGGCCCTCAATGCTGCCATCGAGGCGGCACGCGCAGGTGAGCAGGGGCGAGGTTTTGCGGTGGTTGCCGATGAGGTACGTACACTGGCCAACCGTACCCACGACTCCACACGCGAGATTCAGGAAATGATCGAACATTTGCAGACCGGCGCCAGTCGTGCCGTGGAGGTCATGAAAAAGAGCCGGCAGCAAGCCGATAGCAGCGTCGAGCGCGGAGAGGAAGCGGTGAGTTCACTGAATGCCATTACCGATGCAGTGGCCACCATCAATGACATGAGTGTACAGATTGCCGCAGCGGTAAAAGAGCAGAATGCCGTGGCCCAGGAGGTCAGCCAGAATATCGTTAATATCCAGCAATCATCGGAAATGAGCGTCGAAGGGATCCAGATCAGTGAAGAAACCAGTACCGCCATGGCGGCCAAGGCTCAGGAAATGAAGATGCTGGCAGCGCAATTCTGGGACAAGCGCCGCACCTGATAAGGCGCTATACCGCTTCAGACAGTCGTTTCCCCTGCCAACGCTGCTACACGCCCTACTGCGCATAGTGGTCACTGGAAGTCACGAACCCAGGTGTATGTCTTGGGTGCCTGTGACCGGTTATTGATCAAGCAAATCGCCGATTTTTCTTTCCAGCTTGGTTTCGTCGCTTGTGCGGAATCCTGAATGAGTGCTGACGATATTGCCGTTGCGGTCAATAAGATAGCTGGTGGGCATGGCGCTGATCCTGTATTTCTTGGCGACACTGCCTTTGGCATCGTGGGCGATAATGAAGCCGGGCTGCATTTGCTGGATAAATCTTTCTGCCAGTTGCCGACTGCGGTCGATGCTGATGGCCACGATAGTGAGTCCGTCATCGCCGTATCGGGTCTGCATTTCATCCATCCAGGGGAATGATTTTCTGCACGGCAGACACCAGGTGGCCCAAAAATCCAAATAGACGACCCGGCCTTTGAGGGCGGCGAGGCTGATCTCACCGTTATCCGGCAGGGTTGGCAGGGTAAAAACAGGTGCCGGTTGCTGGGCGAAGGCACTTAGGGGCAGGACTAAGAGGAATACGGCCAACAGTGGGGGAAAATAGGCTCGCATGGGTTTGGGATCTCCGGGCGTACGATAGTTTTGTGATATTTATGGGTGATAATTGTCTGTTGCTGTGTCCCAGAGGCTTTTGTTGGACTGCGCTGGGATGGGCGGCTATGTTGCCGCAGTCTGAGAGGGCGCCTCGGATTGTTCGTCCATTGTAGGGGATGGCTGGGAGCGGGAGTAGCTTTCACCTGAAACCACGGATTCAGATTTCAAAAAATGACCGGAGAGAGTGTGGCAATGAAAGGTGTGAAATGTTGATCAAACGTCCAGCGGATATCAAACCCCATGAGATTACTGAGCCTGCACTTTATCGCGACCGGCGTCGTTTTTTACAAGCAACATCCGGCGCGGCACTGGCCTTTGCGACTTCGGGCCTGTTTCTGCCCGCTGAAGCAGCGGTTGGCCGCAAGCTGCCGGACTACCGCAAGAACCCGCGCCTTTCCACCGATGAGTCGCCGAATTCACTCAAGGACATCACCCGCTATAACAATTTCTACGAGTTTGGCACCCACAAGGAAGATCCGGCCAAACATGCCCATACCTTACGCACTGAGCCGTGGACGGTGCGTGTGGAGGGCGAAGTGGAAAAACCGGCCGATTATCACCTCGAAGACCTGATCAAGTCCGCTCAGCTGGAAGAGCGTATCTATCGTCTGCGCTGTGTGGAGGCCTGGTCGATGGTGATTCCCTGGGTGGGGATTCCATTGGCGGATCTCATCAAGCGGTTCAAGCCTGTGTCGCGGGCAAAGTTTGTGGAATTCACCACATTGCATGATCCCGAACAGATGCCCGGGCAACGGCGTGCGGTGCTGGACTGGCCCTATGTGGAGGGCCTGCGCATGGACGAGGCCATGCATCCGTTGACGATACTGGCCGTTGGCCTCTACGGCAAAATCCTGCCGAACCAGAATGGTGCGCCGATCCGCCTGGTGGTGCCGTGGAAATATGGCTTCAAGAGCATCAAGTCCATCGTCAAGATCCGTTTTACCGAGACGATGCCAAAGACGAGCTGGGCGCTGGCCGGGCCTGCGGAATACGGTTTTTACGCCAATGTGAACCCGGCGGTGGATCATCCACGCTGGAGCCAGGCCAAGGAACGTCGCATCGGTGAGTTTCTCAAGCGCAAGACCGTGATGTTCAACGGCTATACCGATGCGGTGGCGGGATTATATGCTGGCATGGATTTGCGGCGGAATTTTTGATCGATTTTTGGCGACATGCGATATCTCAAATCCGTCATTTTCCTCACCTGTCTGCTACCCCTGGCCCTGCTGGTCTGGGACGGTTTCCACGATGCACTGGGCGCCAACCCCATCGAGACCATCACCCACCGCACCGGTGACTGGACGCTGCGTTTTCTGCTACTGACCTTGGCGATAACCCCTGCGCGCCGCCTGCTGGGCTGGGTATGGGCGTTGCGATTGCGGCGCATGCTGGGCCTGTTCGTGTTTTTCTATGCCTGTCTGCATTTCCTCACTTACCTGGTGCTGGATCAATTTTTCGATTGGGGCGAGATCGTCAAGGACATTGCCAAGCGGCCCTATATCACCATCGGCTTCAGTGCCTTCGTCCTGCTGATTCCCTTGGCCGTCACCTCGACCAAGGCCATGATGCGTCGTCTTGGCCGCCGCTGGAGGGACTTGCACCGGCTGACATATCTCGTTGCCATCTTTACGGTGATACACTACCTGTGGTTGGTGAAGGCCGATTATCTGCACCCCATCATTTATGCCACTGTCCTGGCGATCCTGCTCGGCATGCGGATGTGGCGAGGTTCATCGGTGGCGGTGCAGAAGTAGGGCAGACGTCAGAGTCGGGCACTGCGGGCCTTGATCGACATCAAATAACCCGGGGCACGTGCCCCTTACACTCTGCGCTTGATGATTGCCGGTAATTGATCCTATGCCCGTTTCCACCCGCCGCCAGCGACAGCACGAAGAACACCTTGCTTACCGTTTACACGGTCGCTGTTATCTTAATATCACCTACCACTGCACCCTGCGCTGCGCTTTCTGCCCCAAGTTCAACGGTAGCTGGGAGGTACAGAATATTGATCTGCTGCTGACCCGTGAGCCGCAGGCCGATGAGGTGCTGGCGGCCATTGGCGATTCCCGCAATGACCGGGAAATCGTCTTCTGCGGCCTGGGTGAGCCGACGCTGAATCTGCCGGTACTGCTGGATGTGGCGCGGACACTGAAGGCACAGGGCAAGCGCATCCGTCTCAATACCGACGGCCTGGCCAATCTGGTGCACGACCGTGATGTGACGCCCGAGCTGGCCGAGGTGGTGGATGCAGTATCCATTTCCATGAATGCCCAGGATGAAGCAACCTATGTGCGCCACTGCCGGCCCCAACAGGCTGGCGCCTTTCAGGCCATGCAGGACTTCGCCCGGCAGGCCGGGGAGCAGGGTATGGCGGTCACACTCACCGCCATCGATGGCCTCGATGGTGTGGATATCGCTGCTTGCGAACGCATGGCCGGCAGACTCGACGCCGGTTTCCGGCGCCGGGTGCTGGATGTGGTGGGTTGATGCTTTATTGGACGCCCCAGTCAACGATGCTTTTTCCTCGTGGCATTCGCGGCTGAAACCGCTCCAGGTGGGCGCTTCGGTGTAGGAACAATTATGCCTTCGAAAACGCGCCTCGCCTGCCAAAAGCAGGCGCCTTAAGAAAAGCGTCCACTGCCGCCTCAGGGCGCTTATTTTGGTGGTGCAGGACAACGTCCCTGTGGCGCTGAAGCGGGCATTATCACCTTGACAGAGTACTCGACGCACATGGCATTGTCGGATTACGTCACCACCCTCGGTCAGGCCCTGTTGGCCCGCTATGGCGAGCGGGTGCACAAGGTTTCCATCGACGCCAGCTTTACCTGCCCCAATCGTGATGGCAGCAAGGGGCGTGGCGGCTGTAGCTTTTGTAACAACAGTTCCTTCAGCCCCAACGGTCGTCAACCGGCACCCATCGCCGAGCAGATTGTCGCCGGGCGTGCGGTGATTGCCGGGCGCACAGGGGCGCGCAGGTTTCTCGCCTATTTTCAAGCCTACACCAGCACCTACGGTGAGATGGCGCGACTCAAGGCCCAGTACGAGCAGGCCCTGGCTGAACCGGGTGTGATCGGTCTGGCGGTGGGTACGCGGCCTGATTGCGTGGAACCGGCGGTGCTGGATTTGCTCGCCGGCTACCAGGCCCGGGGCAAGGAGATCTGGCTGGAACTGGGCCTGCAGTCCAGCTTCGACCACAGTCTGCTGCGGGTCAACCGCGGCCACGGTTACGCCGAATATCGTGATACCCTGCATGCCGCCCGTCAGCGTGGTTTACGGGTTTGTACCCACCTCATTCTCGGTCTGCCCGGGGAAAATGCCGGGCATGCCCGCGCCACCCTGGAGCGGGTGTTGGCGGAAGGCGTGGACGGACTCAAATTTCACGCCCTGCACGTGGTCAAAGGTACTCGCCTGGCCAATGAGTGGCGACGGGGTGAATACCGGCCGTGGGAGATGGATCAGTATATCGAGACGGTGGCGGATCTGCTGGAATTGACGCCGCCCGAGGTGGTGTTTCACCGCCTGACCGGCACCGCTTCACCGTCTATTCTGCTGGCGCCCGAGTGGTGCAGCGGGAAGTGGCGGGTGTTGAACGGCATCGAGGCAGAGCTGTGCCGCCGGGGCAGTCGCCAGGGTTCGGCTTTGGCGGAAAGCCCGGAAAGGGACGTCGTTGGCAACCGGGCCTGTCGGGTGTAATTTGGAGCAAAGCCTGGGCGGTTCGGGCGGAAAAATCTTCATGGCCTGAGGGGTGGCTTCTACAGCTAATGCCGACACACCTGTAGAAGCGGCTTCAGCCGCGAATGCCGCAGCGTGGAAAAACACCGCAGCCCAGATCCGCTCTTACGCTCGAACCCGATACGCGAATAATCAGCAGTGAGGTCTCATGAATAAAATGGAACTGGTCTGTCCCGCCGGCAGTCTGCCGGCGCTCAAGGCTGCGGTGGACAACGGTGCGGACACTGTCTACATGGGCTTTCGCGACGCCACCAACGCGCGCAATTTCCCCGGCCTGAATTTCGATGAACGCACGGCAGAGCGGGGCATTCGTTACGCCCACGAACGCGGCCGCAAGGTGTTGCTGGCGCTCAATACCTATCCGCAGCCACGAACCTGGGCGGTCTGGACTGCGGCGGTGGATCGCGCCGCACGCTTGGGCGTCGATGCCCTGATCCTCGCCGATGCCGGGCTGATGCGCTACGCCAGTCGGACTCATCCCGGGCTGCGCCTGCATCTCTCGGTGCAGGGTTCGGCCACCAGCCCCGAGTCCATCGCTTTCTATCGTAACAAATTCAACATTCAGCGCGTCGTGCTGCCACGGGTGCTGTCTCTGTCCCAGGTACGGCGGGTGGTAGAAAACACCGACGTGGCGGTGGAGACCTTCGCCTTCGGCTCCCTGTGCGTGATGGTGGAGGGGCGCTGTTATCTCTCTTCCTATGCGACCGGTGAATCGCCCAACACCTGCGGCGCCTGTTCACCGGCCAAGGCGGTACGCTGGGAAGAGACTGCGGGCGGTCGCGAGGTGCGCCTCAACCAGGTGCTCATCGACCGTTACGCCGCGGGTGAAAACGCCGGCTACCCGGTGATCTGCAAGGGCCGCTTCGAGGTCAATGGTGAGTTGGGTTACGCCATCGAAGCGCCCACCAGCCTGAGTGTATTGGACATCCTCCCCGAATTGCAGGCCATCGGCGTGCAGGCCATCAAGGTCGAGGGACGCCAGCGCAGCCCGGCCTATGTGGCTCAGGTGACACGGGTTCTGCGTCAGGCCCTGGATGCCGTCGGCGCCAGCCCGGCGACCTATGCCCCACGCAGCGACTGGATCGCCCAGCTCGACAAGGTGTCTGAGGGTTCTACCCATACCCTCGGCGCTCTGGAACGCGAGTGGCAATAAGTTTTTTTTGCAGGATCGGCTTCAGCCGCGACAGCTTATGTTGAATAGCTCATCGTCAAACGGCGCATCACGATTTCTGCATGTTTTAAATTAATATCAGTAAGATAGGGTATTTTTATGAAGTTTTCTCTAGGGCCTGTGCTCTACTTCTGGCCCAAGAATGAGGTGCTGGATTTCTATCGGCAGGTTGCTGACTGGCCGCTGGACATCGTCTACCTGGGCGAGACGGTGTGTGCCAAGCGCCGTTTGATGCGCCTGGGCGATTGGCTGGAAGTGGCCACGCAGCTGACGGCGGCGGGTAAGGAGGTCGTGCTCTCCAGCCTGGTGTTGCTGGAGGCCGATTCCGAATTGAAGGCTCTCCGGCAAATCGTCGATAACGGGCACTACGCGGTGGAAGCCAACGACATGGCGGCGGTGCAGCTGGCGGCCGGGCGTGTGCCTTACGTGGCGGGCCCGCAGCTGAATATTTACAACGGTGAGACCCTGGCCTTGCACCACGACCTGGGTGCCTCGCGCTGGGTGCTGCCGGTGGAACTGCCGCATACCACCCTGGCTGATCTGCAAGATCAGCGCCCCGTCGGATTGGAAACCGAGGTGTTCGCCTTCGGCCGTCTGCCACTGGCCTTTTCCGCGCGCTGTTTCACTGCCCGTACCCACAACCTGCCCAAGGACGATTGTCAATTCCGCTGTGTGGACTACCCCGATGGCATGCTGTTGAAAACCCAGGATCAGCGACAGTTTCTGGCCATGAATGGCATCCAGACCCTGTCGGCCGCCACCAGTAATCTCATCGGCGCTCTGCCGGACATGGCTGCGCTGGGCGTGGACGTGGTGCGTTTGTCGCCGCAGTCACGGCACATGGCCCAGATTGTGGAAACCTTCGCCGCCGTGCGCGATGGTTCACTCGAGCCGCTGGCGGGACAGACCCAGGTGGCGACACTGGTTAGCGGTGAGGTCTGCAACGGTTACTGGCATGGTGAGGCGGGGATGGACTGGCACGGGGCATCGGCACAGGGCCGCCGATTGTAGATTTTTTTACCGGAATGGCAGGGCGGAATCCTGCTGGTCGCCAATATTACGCGCCCCCTGTGTCACGACGATATACAACCATTTGGCGTCAGCATCGATAGCTGTAATATTCATGATGAAACTACGTTGAATCTGAATTACAGTAGCCACCCGGTTTGATTTAGGCTGTGTGGTGTTTCCATGACCTCCCTCTGTCCAGTTTTTTCTGCTTCCGCTTCTGCTCACAGACTGCGGCTATGAAAGCACGCCTCAAGCGTCTGCAACGGCACCTGCAACATGGCCTTATCGAACGCGATACGCCGATTCGTCTGACCTTGCTGGCCATGCTCTGCGGTGAACACCTGTTGCTTATCGGCCCGCCGGGCACGGCCAAGAGCGAACTGGCGCGGCGTCTGCGCCGGGTGTTTCGCGGCGGGCAGTATTTTGAGCGCCTGTTGACCAAGTTTTCGGTGCCGGAAGAGCTGTTTGGCCCCTTGTCCATCAAGGCGCTGGAAGAGGATCGTTACGAACGTCTCACCGCTTCCTACCTGCCCAGCGCGTCCATTGCCTTTATCGATGAAATCTTCAAGGCCAACAGCGCCATTCTGAATGCCCTGCTGACCCTGCTCAACGAGCGCGAATTCGACAATGGCGCGCAACGCGTAAAGACGCCGCTGGCGGCGGTGATCGGCGCCAGCAACGAACTGCCGGAAGACGACGAGCTGGATGCCCTCTACGACCGTTTCCTGCTGCGCTACGAGATCGGCCCGGTGAGTGACGAGGGTTTTCATCAATTGCTGCAACTGGATGATGCGCCGGCGCCGGTGTTGGATGAGGCGGATCTGCTTTGCGCCGATGACCTGTCTGCGGTGCAGGCGGCGGCGACACAGCTGCCGCTGGCCGAGGATGTCTATTACCTGTTGGGCGGCCTGCGCGACTTCCTGCGCGAGCGGCATATCACGGTTTCTGATCGGCGCTGGCGCAAGATCGTAAAGCTGTTACAGGTGGCGGCCTGGAGCAACGGCCAGTCGCAGGTACAGGTGTGGGATTGCTGGTTGTTACAATATTGTCTGTGGCAGCAGCCCAAGCAGCGTGCAACTATCCTGCACTGGTATCAGTCACACCTCGGCACCGATGCGGTGGTCAATCCGGAGCGCCTCAAGCGTCTTATCGGCGTGTGGCGCGAGACCCTGGAGAAGGAGCGCAACAACAAGCGTCACCTCGGCAATGAAAAAGGTGAACGTCTGTACGTCGATCATCAGGGACAGCTGACCACCCTCAGCGGGCGCGAATACAGTGCTGCCGACAATGGCGAGCCGTTGTATCTGGCGCCGCCGGATCAGACCGACCGTAGCAATGCGGGCCAGGGTTACCGGTGTGAGGAATTACAGGAACAGTTTTTTGATGATCACTATCAGCAGTGCCATGTGGACGGCAAGTGGGTGCGTATCAGTGAATACACGGCCAATCCCGACAACCGTCTCATGCGCCATGAAAGTTTTTCGCCGCATACCGAGCCGGTGCGCTACAGCGAATCACATATTCATGAGCGGGTGATGGCTACACAGGATCTGCTCGATGCTATCGCCAATTTCAAACAGGTGCTCGGCAGGAAACTGGAGACCATTGCCGCCGATGTGACTGACCACCTGTGGCTGGATCCGGGCTTTGCCGTGCCAGCGCAGGAAAATCTACGCGACAGCCTAACGGTGATCGAGGCCCTGGAGGTGCAAATCCGTGAATTGCAGGAAGGTTTCCGACAGTTGCCACGGCAGTAGGTTGAGGTAAGCGGAGCCGTACTAGCGCAGTGTCTCATACTAAGTGCAGATATAAAAAGCCCGTCAATAGACAAGCACCAGGCGCAGCCCGCAGAGAAGGGGGGTTCCCTTTTCAAGGGCTGCCTTGCAGCTGTCCTTTCTCGTTTCGTCTATATCTGCGCTTAGTATGAGACACTACACTGGTGAATACTCCCTGAAACTTGAGTAAAAGGCTGGATATCGATATGACAAGAATTTATACAATAGACCCGGGCGCTACAATTGATAATTTTAATACCGGATTGGTTAATGAGGGGCTTCTGGAGAATATTCAATAGATCCATCTATTACAAAAGATGATATTAACCAGCTCACCAACTCAATCCACCCCCTGTTTGATATTCCGTTACTCGTGTCTCAAAAAAGTTTTTTTCTTTGCGAATATTGGACTGTTCATCTAACCAGGGCAATGCACATTTTGCTTTTGGGAAAGGTTCAGGAAAACCCAGCTGACGGGCGCGGCGATTGGCGATGAAACGGAATTGTTCAATATGATCTTCGGCTTTGTAGCCAAGCATCGGTTCATGCAAGATATAATTGGCGTAGGCTTGTTCGGCTGCTTCGGCTTCATTCCACATTTGGCGCAGGGCATCGCTGTCGGGTTTGATGTTTTCTTCCTGCATCAGTTGTTTGACGGTACGAATGCCAAAACTGCAATGCATGACTTCATCTCGCATAATGTATTGCAATTGTTCGGCCGTGCCTTTCATTAACCCCCGGCGCTGCAAGGCAAAGATAGGGCTGAAACCGTTGAAGAACCAACAGCCTTCAAACACCGCAGCGAAGAAAATATAGGACATAAGAAACGCTTGTAAATCGTCACGATTTCTCAAGTCCATATCCGAGCGCAACACCGAATCCAAACGCCGGTTGGCGATTTTTATTTTGCCGTGAATTTCTGGAACGACGCGGTAACGGTTATAAATTTCACCTTGATCCAGGCCAATGGTTTCAATGCAATGTTGATAGGTCCAGGTGTGCAGGGCTTCTTCATAAACTTGCCGTGCCTGATAAATTTGCAGTTCTGGCGCAGTTATTTTTTCCATTACTGCCAAACCAACATTACGCATGGCAAGGATGTCGGAGGTTGTTAAATAGGCCAAAACATTTTCGTAAATATGACATTCGTTATCACTTAGTTTGTGGTGATAATCTTGAACATCTTGCGCCATGTTGATGTCCAGAGGAGTCCAGTGGTTTTTGTTCGCGTTAAGAAAATAATTCCACGCCCAGGGGTATTTAAATGGTGCGAGTTGGTTGACATCGGCCAGGCCGTTAACCACGCGTTTATCTTCTGCCCGCACCGGTTCCAATTGGCTTATATTGCTGTGTTCCAGATCGCTGATCATGGTTTTCACGGCGGGTTCCAGCGTCCCTTTTTTTGCTTTGGTCGGCGAGGTTTTTAAGGGCTCGTCCCAGTGCAGCATAATTTTCTCCTTTATTGGCAGGCTTCGCAGTCGGGATTATCAGTTGAGCAAACTGCTACAGGTTCATCATTTACAGCATGCGCCGCACTCTTTTCAACATGTGTCGCGCCTAAGGTGCGCAGATAATACGTTGTTTTAAGACCACGCAGCCAGGCCAGCTTGTACAAATTATCAAGTGTTTTCCCATCAGGTTCGGCGAGATAAAGGTTAAGGGATTGGGCTTGATCCAGCCATTTTTGACGACGGCTGGCGGCTTCGATTAACCAGCGGGAATCGATCTCAAACGCCGTGGCGTATTTTTGTTTAAGTCTTTCAGGAATACGCTCAATATGACTGACTGAGCCATCAAAATATTTCAAGTCATTAACCATAACGTCATCCCATAAATCCAGCGCCTTCAAATCGTCAACCAGATAGGGATTAACCATCGTGAACTCACCTGAGAGATTGGATTTTACAAATAGATTCTGATACGTCGGTTCGATGGATTGAGAAACGCCACAAATGTTGGATATAGTCGCTGTAGGGGCAATGGCCATACAGTTTGAATTACGTATTCCCACTTGTTTAATGCGTTCGCGCAGGCTGTCCCAATCCAGAGATATGGACTCATCCACATCCAAAAAACGACCTCGCGCTTCTCTGAGCTTATTGAGGGAGTCATAAGGCAAAATGCCCTGGCTCCAGAGCGAGCCATCAAAGGTCGAGTAACGACCACGTTCTGCTGCTAAATCAGAGGATGCTGTGAGGGTATAATACGAAATGGCCTCCATTGATTTATCTGCAAAATCAACCGCTTCTGATGATGCATAAGGCAAGCTGAGTTTGTAGAGTGCATCCTGAAACCCCATCAGACCCAAACCCACGGGACGATGACGCAGGTTGGCATTGCGTGCTTGAGGCACGGCGTAGTAGTTATATTCAATGACGTTGTCCAGCATGCGCATAGCTGTTTTGATGGTGCGTTGCAGCTTTTCTGTGTCAAGACCATTTTCAGTGACATGCGCAGCCAGATTAACCGAACCTAAATTGCAGACCGCAATTTCTTTTTCCGAGGTGTGTAAGGTAATTTCGGTGCAGAGGTTGGAGCTGTGTACCACGCCCACATGCTGGTTGCTGTAACGGATATTGCAAGGGTCTTTAAAGGTCAGCCAGGGATGGCCGGTTTCAAAAATCTGGCTTAGCATTTTGCGCCATAAGATTACGGCTGAAATGCGCTTGAACAATTTTATTTCACCGCGATCAGCTTTGGCTTCATATGCCTCGTATTGCTCACGAAATGCCTGGCCAGTCAGGTTGTGCAAGTCCGGGGTTTCTTCGGGGGAAAACAGCGTCCACTCTGCGTCATCGGCGACGCGTTCCATAAAGAGATCGGGCACCCAGTTAGCCGTATTCATATCATGGGTGCGGCGGCGTTCATCGCCAGTATTTTTGCGCAGGTCGAGAAATTCTTCGATATCAATATGCCAGGTTTCCAGATAAGCGCAGACTGCGCCTTTGCGCTTGCCGCCTTGATTAACGGCAACCGCCGTATCATTGGCAACTTTCAAAAAAGGCACAATCCCCTGCGACTCACCATTGGTGCCTTTGATGTGCGAACCAAGGCCACGTACTTGCGTCCAGTCATTGCCCAAACCACCAGCAAATTTAGAAAGTAAGGCATTGTCTTTGATGGCGTTATAAATGCCTTCCAGTTCATCCGGTACGGTGGAGAGATAGCAGGATGAAAGCTGGGGTCTCAAGGTGCCGGAGTTGAACAGGGTAGGGGTTGAACTCATAAAATCAAATGACGACAACAGCAGGTAAAACTCGATAGCACGCGCTTCACGGTCAATTTCATTAATCGCCAACCCCATTGCCACGCGCATAAAAAAAGCCTGCGGCAGTTCCATACGTTGATTGTCACTATGGATAAAGTAGCGGTCATGCAGGGTTTGCAAACCAAGATAAGTAAACTGGAGGTCTCGCTCGGACTTGATCGCTTGACCAAGACGCTTTAAATTGAAACGGCTCAGTTCAGGATCAAGTAACTCCAGAGAGATAGCGCGAGTGATGTAATCACCAAAATAGTCCGCATATTGCCTTGCCATCGACTGTTGATCAATGTGGGGCAGCAAACCCTTATTCAGAAATTGCATGCTCTCTTGGCGCATGGCATCGAGTAATAGACGCGCAGATGCATGGGAATAATTTGGTTCGCGCTCTATCAGAGTGCGTGAACTCATCACCAGTGCGGTAGCAACATCTCGTTGCGCGATACCATCAAACAGATTGCGTAGCGCACCTTGCAAAATGAGTTCGGTATCAACGTAATCCAAACCCGCACAAGCCTCGTCAATCACCTTTTTTAGCTGGCTTATTTTTAACGCTTGTTTACGGCCATCAGGCAAGGTGACGTTGATGGGTTGCTCACTGCCATCCACTGCCGATTCCTTGCGTTGGCGGGTGTGTTCTTCCCGATAAAGCACGTAAGCACGAGCAATTTTGTGGTGGCCATTCCGCATCAGCGCCAGCTCAACCTGATCCTGAATATCTTCAATATGTACGGTGCCGCTATCCGCTAGACGGCGAAACAATCCGTCTCTCACCTGATTGGTCAATTGCTCAGCAATCTCGCGAATGCGATGGGAATCAGCTGCTTGGCTGCCTTCCACGGCCAAAAAAGCTTTGGTGACAGCAACTTGAATTTTGGAGGCATTAAATTCGGTCAACTGACCGTTACGGCGAATGACCTGGTAGGGGGAGTCTTCGGTGGTTTTTGTTGCCGTTGCTAATGATGCGTTAGTCTGCATATGGCCCTCAAGATAATAGTGGGGCCGAACGCAGGGCAGGAAAAAAGCGCGCCCGACAAGGCAGATAGTTGCCAATAAGCGCACTCAACCTGAAACCTTAACGCGAGGCCCAGTTAAAAACT
>DRKN01000053.1 GCA_011051755.1 Gammaproteobacteria bacterium | reverse complement strand
GTAACAATGACAGCTGATATGCTTGCGACCATTTACGCCTATACGGCAGTAGGTGTGGGCGTTATTCTTGCGGCCGCCGGTCTGGGTTCCGCCATTGGTTGGGGCCTGATCTGCGCCAAGACCCTGGAAGGCATCGCACGTCAGCCTGAGATGCGCCCAGCCTTGATGACCAACATGTTCATCTTTGCTGGCCTGATGGAGTCTTTCCCCTTCATCATCCTGGCATTCGCCATGTGGTTCCTGTTCGCTAATCCGTTCGTCGGTGCCCTGCAAGCCGCCATTGGTGCGCTTTAATTCAAGCCGCTAACTTGACTGGTCTTCGGTTCTCCGCGTGAGAATCGACGGGATTTAAGTCGGGAGGAACGATAAAGTGAACATTACAGTAACGCTATTCGCACAGATGATCGCCTTCGGCCTGTTGATCTGGTTTGTCAACAAGTACATGTGGGATCCTCTGTCCGGGATCATGGCGGCGCGTCAGAAGCGTATCGCCGATGGTCTCGCTGCCGCAGAAAAAGGCAAGCACGAGCAAGAGCTTGCTGAAAAACGCGCGACAGAACTTCTCAAAGAGGCGAAGGATCAAGCACAGGAAATCGTTGCCCAGGGTCAGAAGCGTGCTTCCGAACTTGTGGAAGAGGCAAAAGACACGGCGCGCGCCGAAGGTGATCGTATCGTTGCTGCGGCCAATGCCGAAATCGAGCGCGAAGTGAACCAGGCCAAGGAAACTTTGCGTACGCAGGTCGCGGCGATCGCCATTGCCGGCGCCGAAAAGGTTCTGAAGCGTGAAATCGACGCCAAGGCACACAAAGATCTGTTGAACGATCTGGCGACCCAGATCTGAGGCATACACCATGGCTGAAATATCCACAATCGCACGTCCATATGCTGAAGCGGTGTTCGGACTCGCCCAGGCCGGCGGCACGTTGAAAGCGTGGTCTGAGATGTTGCGGACCCTCGCGCTGATTACCGCAGACTCTGACATGCGGGCTCTGATCGGGAACACCAGTGTCGACAAGGCCAAGTTGGCCGGGTTGATTCTGGACATTACCGGCAAGGCGGCCAATGAGCAGAACCGTAACCTGGTCAAGTTGTTGGCGGAAAATCGCCGCTTGGGCGCACTGGGAGAAATCGCAGTGCAGTTCGAGACGCTGAAGGCTGAGGCTGAGCAGACCATCGAGGCGGAAGTCGTCTCGGCGAGCGAAGTCAGTAAAGAGCAACAGCAGAAGATCGCCGACAAGCTCAAGGCTCGCCTGGGTCGAGATGTCAGCCTGAAATGCACCATTGACGAAAGTCTTATGGGTGGCGCCATTATCAAGGCCGGCGACATGGTGATCGATGGATCGGTCAGCACCCAGTTAGAGAAGCTTTCCGTAGAGTTGGCTGGCTAAGCGCTGCCACGAAGAGGAATACGAAAAATGCAATTGAATCCGTCTGAAATCAGTGAGCTGATTAAAAAGCGCATCGAGAATTTCGACGTCTCCACCGAGGCGCGCAACGAAGGTACCGTGGTGAGTGTCACCGATGGTATCGTGCGCATCCACGGCCTGTCCGACGTTATGTTGGGCGAGATGATCGAGTTTCCGGGCAACACCTTCGGCATGGCGCTGAACCTGGAGCAGGACTCCGTGGGTGCCGTGGTGCTGGGTACTTACGAGCACATCACCGAAGGCGACAAGGTGAAGTGCACCGGTCGCATCCTTGAAGTCCCCGTCGGCGAGGCCCTGCTGGGCCGTGTGGTGAACTCGCTGGGTATTGCCATCGATGGCAAGGGCCCTATCGAGTCTTCCGAGCAGTCGCCCATCGAAAAGGTGGCGCCGGGCGTCATCGAACGTCAATCCGTCGACCAGCCGGTGCAAACCGGTCTCAAGGCCATCGATGCCATGGTGCCCGTCGGCCGCGGCCAGCGTGAGCTGATCATCGGTGACCGCCAGACCGGCAAGACCGCCGTCGCCATCGATGCCATCATCAACCAGAAGGGCACGGGTGTTAAGTGCATCTACGTCGCCGTTGGTCAAAAGGCCTCCAGTGTCGCCTCCGTAGTGCGCAAGCTGGAAGAGCACGGCGCCATGGCGCACACCGTCGTGGTGGCTGCCAACGCCGCCGATCCGGCCGCCATGCAGTACATCGCCCCCTACGCCGGCTGCACCATGGGCGAATTCTTCCGCGACCGCGGCGAAGACGCGATGATCATCTATGATGACTTGACCAAGCAGGCCTGGGCCTATCGCCAGGTTTCTCTGTTGCTGCGTCGTCCACCGGGTCGTGAAGCCTATCCGGGTGATGTCTTCTACCTGCATTCGCGTCTGCTGGAGCGTGCTTCCCGCATCAACGCCAAGGAAGTGGAACGCCTGACCAGCGGCAAGGTGAAGGGCAAGACCGGTTCTCTGACCGCCTTCCCGATCATCGAGACCCAGGCGGGTGACGTATCGGCCTTCGTTGCCACCAACGTCATTTCCATCACCGACGGCCAGATCTTCCTCGAGGCCGATCTGTTCAACGCCGGTATCCGCCCGGCCATCAACGCCGGTCTTTCCGTGTCCCGCGTCGGTGGTGCTGCGCAGACCAAGATCATCAAAAAGCTGGGTGGTGGCGTGCGCCTCGATCTGGCGCAGTATCGTGAGCTGGCGGCCTTCGCCCAGTTCGCCTCTGATCTGGATGAATCCACCCGCAAGCAGATCGAGCGCGGTCAGCGCGTTACCGAACTGATGAAGCAGAAGCAGTATGCGCCGCTGTCGATTGCCGAGATGGCCTTCTCCCTGTTCGCGGCCAACGAAGGTTTCATCGATGACGTTGACGTGAAAAAAGTGGTTGATTTCGAGGCTGCACTGCATGCTTACCTGCGTGGTAACCACGCCGACATTCTTGACCGCATCGACGGAAGCGGTGATTTCAATGATGAAATTGCCGCCGAGATGAAAGCGGCTATCGAGAAGTTCAAGGCTTCCAGCACATACTGAGCCTTGCACTAATGTCGGTTAAATCGTAGGAGGCCAGCAATGGCGGTCGGTAAAGAAATACGCACCAAGGTCAAAAGCGTACAAAATACGCAGAAGATCACGCGTGCCATGGAAATGGTGGCGGCGAGCAAGATGCGCAAGGCGCAGGATCGGATGACGGCATCACGGCCTTACGCCGAAAAGATCCGTAACGTGATCAAACATCTTGCCCACGCCCACCCGGAGTATCAGCACTCGTACCTGCAGGAGCGCGACGTCAAGCGCGTCGGATTCATTGTGGTTTCCAGTGATCGGGGCCTGTGCGGCGGCCTGAACGCCAATTTGTTTCGTACCTGTATCGGATCCCTGAAAGAGTGGGATACAAAGGGCGTCGAAATCGATGTCTGCACCATCGGCGGCAAGGCCTCGGGCTTTTTTAAGCGCGTTGGTGGCAACGTGGTTGCCGAAGCCAGTCAGCTGGGCGATACGCCGGCCATCAATGACCTGATCGGTACGGTCAAAGTGATGCTGGATGCCTTTGACAATGGCAAGATTGATCGCTTGTACGTGGTCTACAACGAGTTCGTCAGCACCATGGTGCAGGATCCGCAAGTCGAGCAGTTGTTGCCGATCCAGGCGGAGAGTGAAGAGGGCTACACCCATCAGTGGGATTACCTCTACGAGCCGGAAGCCAAAGAAGTGCTGACCGACCTCCTGACGCGTTATGTGGAATCCCTGGTTTACCAGGCGGTGGTGGAAAACATTGCCAGCGAGCAGTCGGCGCGGATGGTGGCCATGAAGGCCGCATCGGACAATGCCGGCGACCTCATCGACGAATTGAATCTGGCCTACAACAAGGCCCGTCAGGCCGCGATTACGCAGGAAATTTCCGAAATCGTCAGTGGCGCAGCGGCCGTATAGGAGCGCTTGCAGCCGGTATATCCGCAGGGCGGACAGCTTTTTTGATATTTGAAGGGGACTGAAACATGAGTTCAGGAAAGATTGTACAAATCATCGGCGCGGTGGTCGACGTGGAATTCCCGCGTGATGCGATGCCAAAGGTTTACGAAGCGCTCAAGCTGAGTGAAGTCGATTTGACGCTGGAAGTTCAGCAGCAGTTGGGTGATGGCGTGGTTCGCGCCATTGCCATGGGCTCCACCGACGGCCTCAAGCGCGGCATGGCCGTCGACTCCACGGGCTCTGCGATCCAGGTGCCGGTTGGTCAGGGTACGCTGGGTCGTATCATGGACGTGCTCGGTCGGCCGATCGATAACGCTGGCGAGATCAAGGCTGACAAGCTGATGCCGATCCATCGCAAGCCGCCGGCCTTTGACGAGCAGTCCGCCAGCGTCGAGATCCTCGAAACCGGCATCAAGGTCATCGACTTGATCATGCCCATCGCCAAGGGTGGCAAGATCGGCCTGTTCGGGGGCGCCGGTGTCGGCAAGACCGTGACCCTGATGGAACTGATTCGTAACATCGCCGTCGAGCACAGTGGTTTCTCCGTATTCGCCGGCGTGGGTGAGCGTACGCGTGAAGGCAACGACTTCTACTACGAAATGGAAGAAGGCGGCGTGCTGGACAAGGTGGCCCTGGTGTACGGGCAGATGAACGAGCCACCCGGTAACCGTCTGCGTGTGGCCCTGACCGGCCTGACCATGGCCGAGCATTTCCGTGATGAGGGTCGTGACGTGCTGATGTTCGTGGATAACATCTACCGTTACACCCTGGCCGGTACCGAGGTATCCGCACTGCTGGGCCGTATGCCTTCCGCGGTGGGTTATCAGCCGACCCTGGCCGAGGAAATGGGCGCCCTACAGGAGCGCATCACCTCCACCAAGACCGGTTCCATCACCTCCTTCCAGGCCGTGTACGTGCCCGCGGATGACTTGACCGATCCGTCACCCGCCACCACCTTCGCCCACCTGGACGCCACCCTGGTGCTGTCCCGTCAGATCGCCGAACTGGGCATCTACCCGGCCGTGGATCCGCTGGATTCCACCTCGCGCCAGCTGGATCCGCTGGTGATCGGTGAAGATCACTACAATATTGCCCGTGCCGTTCAGGGCACCCTGCAACGCTATAAAGAGCTGAAGGACATCATTGCAATTCTGGGCATGGATGAACTGTCGGAAGAAGACAAGCAGTCCGTCACCCGTGCGCGTAAATTGCAGCGCTTCCTGTCCCAGCCTTTCTTCGTGGCTGAAGTGTTTACCGGCGCGCCTGGAAAATACGTCAGCTTGAAAGACACGATTGCGGGCTTCAAGAGCATCGTCGAGGGTGAGCATGATGCGTTGCCTGAACAGGCTTTCTACATGGTGGGCGGTATTGAAGAAGCCATTGAAAAGGCGAAGACCCTGTCCTAAGCCTTGGCTGAAGGGGAAATATTATGGCTATGACCATGCATGTTGATGTCGTCAGTGCAGAGGAAGCGATTTTCTCTGGCGCTGCGAAGATGCTGTTTGCACCCGGCGTGATGGGTGATCTGGGTATCATGCCCCGTCACGCACCACTGCTGACCCGTATCAAGCCGGGTGAAGTACGCATACTGACGCCTGATGATGAAGAGCAGTTTTATTACGTGTCTGGCGGGATGCTGGAAATCCAGCCCGAGGCGGTAACGATTCTGGCCGATACCGCGATACGCGCCAAGGATATCGATGAGGCAGCCGCGCTGGAAGCCAAGGAACGTGCAGAAAAGGCGCTGGCTGATCGCAGTGGCGAAATCGATTACGCGACCACAGAGGCGGAGTTGGCAGAGGCGCTTGCCCAACTTCAGGCCATTCAGCGTTTGAAGAAGAAGCTAGGTCGCTGAGTTTTGTGTTTTAGGTAAAACGTGTTTTGCATAAATGAGAAAAAGGGCGGTTTTTTTAACGGCCCTTTTTTTTGCTTTGTGATTAGGGGCTGTCAAAATGATTGTTTACGCTCCTTAACTGATACCCGGTTGAGCTTCAACCCTGCCTGCGCAGTACCAGAATTAGTCAGAATGTCATTATTCACCACGGAGGCACAGACAGGGACTGTATTGATGGATTGAACTAGCACCTACTGAAAGTAGGTGGGTTAGCGCATTCGGTGCTGATGGCGAAAGTCATCAACAGCGCTATAAATGCGTGTGGGTCAAAACATTAAAATCAACGTCACCGTCTAAAGATGGTGGTTTTAAGCAAATTAATGGAAAATAAAAGCCTGGCAAAATGCTGTTTTTTCTGCCATTGAGTGGTTTCTATATTCAATACCTCCATGGTGGGTTGAATGGTGATGTCAGAGTTTCTTAAGTTATCGGCGATATACTGCATAACTTGGCCTTTCCAATATCATTAAGTTAACAAAATGATGACTGTTTTGTAGGTTGGTGGTGAGCTTGCGAACCCCAACGAAACCAACAATGCTGGGATTCCTGCGTCACCACCAAGCGAGAATAAGCAGGACATCAGGCTTAACTTAATGGCATTGTTGGCCTTTCCTTTTGCAATGTTTCGTTTGAAGGTTGCCTATGAGTACATATCTGAGTGTTGTTGTCCTGGCCGCAGGCCGGGGCACGCGCATGAAATCCGACCTCCCCAAGGTCTTGCATCCCATTGCTGCCCGGCCCATGCTGGCGCATGTCATTGATAGTGCGCAGTCCTTGAATCCGCAGGCGATCCATGTGGTGTATGGCCATGGAGGAGAACGGGTCAAGGAGCAGTTGTCGGATCTTCCCGTCAGTTGGGTATTACAGTCACAACAGCTTGGAACCGGGCATGCGGTCAGCCAGGCAATGGAAGTGATCGCGGACTCACAAATCGTCCTGGTGCTGTATGGTGACGTGCCACTGATCAGTCCAGCAACACTCGCACGGCTTGTTGATGCAGCGAAGGATAATCGCCTGGGCTTACTGACGGCGGAATTGGGTGATCCAACGGGCTACGGTCGAATCGTGCGAGACTCTGCGGGCAATGTCAGGTCTATTGTTGAACAGAAGGATGCCAGCGCTGATCAGTTGGCCATTGCTGAGATCAATACTGGCATGCTTGCAGTAAATGCGGGTCAGGTGCGTGGCTGGCTGAGCAGCATCGACAACGGAAATTCGCAGGGCGAGTATTATCTGACGGATATCATCGCATTGGCTGTCGAGAGTGGCGTCACGATCAATGCCATTTCCACGACGGATTTGCCGGAAATTGAAGGGGTGAATAACCGGCTTCAACTGGCGAATCTGGAACGGGTGTTTCAACAGCGACAGGCGAACCGTCTGATGCTGGAGGGTGTGACCCTGCGTGACCCGGGGCGGTTTGATTTGCGTGGTCACCTGAAAGTCGGACGTGATGTCGAGATCGATATTGGTGTGCTCATTGAAGGTGAAGTAGAACTCGGTGATCGTTGCTACATTGGCCCGAACTGCATTCTCAAAGATGTAGTGTTAGGCAGCGATGTGCGTGTTGAGGCCAACAGCATTCTGGAATCATCGACTGTCGGCAAACAGTGCCTGATTGGTCCATTTGCGCGTCTGCGGCCGGAATGTCATCTGGCGGACGATGTGAAGGTGGGTAATTTTGTCGAAATGAAAAAATCGACGGTCGGCAAGGGCAGTAAAATCAATCACCTGAGCTATGTGGGCGACACCTGTATGGGCGCCCACGTTAACGTGGGTGCGGGTACTATCACTTGCAACTATGATGGCGTCAACAAACATCAGACGGTGATTGGCGATGATGTATTCATTGGTTCGGATACCCAGCTGGTGGCGCCCGTGACCATCGGTAATGGTGCAACCATCGGTGCAGGTTCGACCATTACGCACAATGCCCCTGCCGCAGAGCTGACACTGAGCCGTAGTGAACAGAAAACCCGCAAGGGATGGACGCGTTCACTGAAGAAAGAATATTAATTACTAAATAATGGAATTAAAGTTATGTGTGGAATTGTAGGTGCCGTTACTGATCGTGATGTTGTTCCCATTCTGCTCGAAGGCTTGAGAAGGCTTGAATATCGAGGTTATGACTCGGCCGGTGTTGCCGTTCTGGATGAAGAGCGCAGTCTACAGCGGGTGCGGGCAAAGGGAAGGGTTGCAAACCTTGAAGGAAAAATGACAGATGGCCTGCACGGTCACACGGGCATAGCTCACACGAGATGGGCGACGCATGGTGTGCCGAGCCGGGAAAATGCTCATCCACATATCTGTGAAAATATTGTTGCGGTTGTGCACAATGGCATTATCGAGAACCATGAGGCGTTGCGCGAGCAACAGGACGCTACGGGCTACCGGTTTACCTCACAAACCGATACCGAAGTCATTGCACATCAGATACATAACTATTTGTCCAAAGCAGGTCAGGATCTGTTGACGGCGGTGAAAAATGCCGTCATCGATCTTGATGGTGCTTATGCCTTGGGTGTGATCAGCAGCAAGGAACCTGATCGTCTAGTGGCCGCGCGGCGGGGAAGTCCGCTGGTGATCGGTGTCGGCATTGGTGAATATTTTATCGCCTCCGATGTAGCCGCGTTACTTCCTGTTACACAGCGTTTTATCTTTCTTGAAGATGGCGACATTGCGGATATACATCGTGATTCACTGAGTATTATTGATGCCTCGGGAAAACGCGTTGAAAGGCTGATTCGTGAAAGCGAACTGCGTGCCGATTCCATCGAGCGTGGTGAATATCGTCACTACATGCTGAAAGAGATTTTTGAACAGCCGCGTGCAATTGCCGAGACCCTGGAAGGGCGTATTGCCAATGGCCGGGTTCTCGAACAGGCTTTTGGCGCTGGCGCGGAGAAAATTTTTGATGACGTGCAGGGTGTGCACATCATTGCCTGTGGTACCAGTTATCACGCCGGCCTGATCGGTAGGCACTGGCTGGAATCCATGATGGGGGTTCCTTGCAGTGTGGAGGTCGCGAGCGAATTCCGTTATCGCAAGCCGGTGGCGCGCAATAATTCACTGATCGTCACTCTCTCACAATCGGGTGAAACGGCCGATACCCTGGCCGGCCTGCAAGAGGCGAAGCGTCTGGGTTTTGGTCATTCCCTATCTATTTGCAACGTCCCGGAAAGTTCGCTGGTGCGTGCATCGGATCTGGTTTTTCTGACTCGTGCAGGGCCGGAAATTGGTGTGGCCTCCACCAAGGCATTTACCACTCAACTGGTTGCACTCATGTTGCTGGTTATCGTCCTCGGGCGGCGCAATGGGCTGAGCGCAGAAAATGAAAGCCGCTTGGTCAATGAGCTGGAAAAATTACCGGGTAAGGTCGAGCATGTCCTGAAGCTGGATGAATCCATTGAGGAAATATCCGGTCAGTTTGCCAATATACACAATGCGTTGTTTCTGGGGCGTGGTGCACAGTATCCGGTGGCTATGGAGGGTGCTCTGAAGCTCAAAGAAATTTCCTATATTCATGCCGAGGCCTATCCTGCGGGTGAGTTGAAGCATGGGCCGCTGGCACTGGTGGATGCTGACATGCCGGTGATTGCCGTTGCGCCCAACAATGAATTATTGGAAAAGCTCAAGTCGAACCTACAGGAAGTGCGTGCCCGTGGCGGCAAGTTGATCGTGTTTGCCGGAGAGGATTCCGAGATGCAGGAGTCCGAGGGTGTGCAGGTGCTTGAGGTTGCACCTGTGGAAGATGCCATCTCACCGATTATTTATACCATCCCCCTGCAATTGCTTTCTTATCATGTCGCAGTGCTCAAGGGTACGGATGTCGATCAGCCGAGGAACCTGGCAAAATCGGTAACTGTTGAATAGTGTGCCCACGCGGAATACGGTGTTGATCGGAAGTCATAAAGTCTGTCGTGGTGCACGCAAAAAAAACAGAACAAAAAACAGCACAAAAACAGAAAATGAAAAAACAGGAAAAAACAGGGTCAGGCTTGCGCTTTTGTATTATGAGTCTCTGGAAACACAATTATGCAAGCCAGACCCCCGTCATTCTTCACTCAGCTTGAGACGGAAACCAGCGTCGTTGCCGGTCAGCGCCGGCATTTCAGCTACTGGCCCACGTTCCGCATGGGCACATAAAACGTGCCCGCCCCATGGTGCTTCACCAGGTCGCCGGGTCTGACCAGACCACCCAGGGCAGCAGGTCTCTTCTGTCCAGCAGTGCCGTGGCAGCCGTGCTGCTGATCTC